>NZ_CP053746.1:4562500-4882064 GCF_013201545.1 Pseudomonas graminis | reverse complement strand
TCGTTTTGCCCTTGCCGCTGCCGACGATTCGTGACGCTCTCGCCGATGTTCTGCTGGTGACCCCGCCAGAAATGAAGAAAAGAGTCGACGAGGTTGCAAGCGATGCTGTCCAGCGACATGGCTTCCTTTCCTACCGTGCCTATGTGGCCCGTGTGGGGCGCGGGAGACAGATCGAGATTTACTTCATCGTTCCGCCGGGCTTGCCGCCACGGTCCCTGGAGGCATGGGATCTGATCCGGGATGAAATTGGCGAAGAGGTTGGAGGTACCGGCCCTGATCGTTGGCTGACAATAGCCTTTACCGTTAATAAAGAATGGGCTGAATGAGAGAAGGTCAATTCGCCCGCTGACATCACCGGTCAAGTCATCAGCACCCATAGAAATGGGCTCTGTTCCCGTCTTGAAGTCAGGCCCAGGTATCCGCACAACGCGGGCTGCGCGGTTCGACGGTATGCTTGTCGGATTCAACCCCTTTTGTTGCGGAATGACCGATGTTCAATAACGATCGCCTGTTGGTGCAGATTCTCCTGCTCGCGCTGCTCGGCGCCTGCCTGTGGGTGATGGTGCCGTTCTGGTCGGCGCTGTTCTGGGGGGCGGTGCTGGCATTCGCCAGTTGGCCGCTGATGCGTCTGCTGACCCGCGCGCTCAAGGGGCGGGAGTCCCTCGCGGCCGCCATTCTGACCCTGGGCTGGATGGTGCTGGTGCTCGCGCCGCTGGTCTGGCTGGGCTTCAATCTGGCGGACCACGTGCGCGACGCAACCGCGTTCGTCAAGGACGTGCAAGTGGACGGCCTGCCCGATCCACCCACCTGGCTGGCGGGCGTTCCGCTGGTGGGCGAGCGGCTGGTGGGCTACTGGAACACCATCGATCAACAAGGCGCTGCGTTACTGGTCAGCGTCCGACCTTACCTGGGCCAGGTCGGCAACTGGCTGCTGGCGCGCAGTGCGCAGATTGGCGGTGGCATTCTCGAGCTGACCCTGAGCATCATTTTCGTGTTCTTTTTCTACCGCGACGGGCCGCGGGTGGCGGCGTTTGTGCTCAGTTTGCTGGAACGACTGATCGGCGATCGCGCCCAGTACTACCTCGATCTCGTGGCGGGCACGGTGCAGCGGGTGGTCAACGGCGTTATCGGCACGGCAGCGGCACAGGCGGTGCTGGCCTTGATCGGTTTCCTGATTGCCGGCGTGCCCGGCGCGCTGGTGCTGGGGATCGGCACTTTCCTGCTGAGCCTCGTGCCTATGGGCCCGCCGCTGATCTGGATACCGGCCACGGCGTGGCTGGCCTGGAGAGGCGATTACGGCATGGCGATCTTTCTCGGCCTCTGGGGGACGTTCATTGTCAGTGGCGTCGACAACGTACTGAAGCCGTATCTGATCAGTCGCGGCGGCAACCTGCCGTTGGTGATTGTCCTGCTCGGTGTGTTTGGCGGGTTGCTGGCGTTCGGCTTTATCGGCCTGTTCATCGGCCCGACGTTGCTGGCAGTGGCTTACAGTTTGTTGCTGGACTGGGTTGGAGACAGCCGCGCGCGGCAGCCGGTCAAGTAATTAAATTCAATAAAAAACTGCCGTCGTCCGGGGCACTCGGTCAATTTTGCGCGCGGGTTTGCCCCGGCGCCGTCATGACAGGCTTTGGTGACGCGGGGGTCAGGTTCGCGGCAGATCCAGCACCGCGGTCAGGCCGCCTCCCGGGGTTTGCTCGAGGCGCAGGTCGCCGCCCATTCGGCGTGCGGCTTCCCGGGCGATGGTCATGCCGATGCCGACGCCGCCCGAGTTGCGATTGCGCGAGCTTTCGACGCGATAGAAGGGCTCGAACACCACTTCACGCAGGTCTTCGGGAATCCCCGGGCCGTGATCGATGACGCTGACCCGCAGGCGATCGCTGGCGTCCTCGATCTCTACCCGCGCGTGGCCTGCGTAACGCAGGGCGTTGTCGATGAGGTTGTTCAGGCACGAACGCAGGGCCATGGGCTGGGATTTCAGCGGCCGGCAGTTGCCGCTGGCCTGGATATCATCGCCGTTGTCCTGGGCGTTTTCGGCCAGGGATTCGATCAGCGCCTGCACGTCGAAATACTGCAGGGCTTCGCTGGTGCGCTGTTCGTTGAGGTAGGTCAGGGTCGCGTCGAGCATGCCGATCATGTCGTTGAGGTCCTGGCTCATCTGCCCGTGCAGCCGCGGTTCGTCGATCTGCTCGACCCGCAGTTTCAGGCGCGCGAGGGGCGTGCGCAGGTCATGGGACACGGCAGCGAGCATGCGCCCGCGCTGTTGCACTTGGTCGCGAATGCGCTCCTGCATCAGGTTGAACGCCTGCGCCGCCTGACGTGCCTCGCGAGGACCATTGGCGGCCAGCGGCGGACTGTCGAGGTTTGCACTGAGGCGCTCGGCCGCTTCGCTCAGTCGGCGGATCGGCCGGCTCAGGGCCTTGGCGCCGAACCAGGCAGCAAGCACCAGACTGATCAACTGGAACAGCAGGGGCACCAGCGGAATGCCGAGCATTGGCGGGCGGCAAGGCGGCCGGCGCCTGTCGTTCTGGTCTGCCTCGGCGGCAGGATCGCGGTCGGACGGCGCTTGCATCTGGCTGGCCGTCGGCCGATCGCAGCCGGGCGGGGGCGGCATTCTCGGGCCGTAGTAGTGAAACCAGACGAACGCCAGCAGGTGCGCGAGGACGATCGCCAGCAGCGCCCCGCCAAACAGCCGGGCAAACAGGGTGTCGGCCGAGCGGATCAACCAATCTCCCGGGCGTCGAACATATAGCCTTCGCCGCGCACGGTTTTGATCAGTTGCGGGGATTTCGGGTCATCGCCCAGCTTCTGGCGCAGGCGCGAGACCAGCAGGTCGATGCTGCGATCAAACGCTTCGATGGAGCGACCGCGGGCGGCGTCGAGCAATTGTTCGCGGTTGAGCACGCGACGCGGCCGCTCGAGGAAGACCCGCAGCAGGCGGAATTCGGCGTTGGACAGGGGCACGACGAGGCCGTCCGGCGCGGTGAGTTGGCGCAGCACGCTGTTCAGGCGCCAATTGTCGAAGCGCAGAGTGGTGCGTTCTTCGGTGCGGTCGTCGCGCACGCGGCGCAGGATGGTCTGGATCCGCGCGACGAGTTCGCGGGGCTCGAAGGGTTTGGCCATGTAGTCATCGGCACCCAGTTCCAGGCCGATGATGCGGTCGGTGGGTTCGCAGCGGGCGGTGAGCATGAGAATGGGGATGTCGGAGGTGCTGCGCAGCCAGCGGCAGAGGGAGAGGCCGTCTTCGCCGGGGAGCATGAGGTCGAGGACGACGACGTCGTAGGTGTCTTCGGTCAGGGCCAGGCGCATGGCGTTGCCGTCGGTGACGCCGGTACTGTGGATGTTGAAGCGGGCGAGGTAGTCGCAGAGCAGTTCGCGGATGGGGATGTCGTCATCGACGATGAGGGCGCGGGTGGTCCAGCGGCGCTCTGCGCTCGGTGCGGTGGCGGTGGGGCTGTCGGGTGTTGTCTGCATGGTGCTGCCGCCGTGTGGTGCCGCCGATTGGGCCGCGGATAGGAGTCGACGCTGCCATGCTACTTCGCTGGCGAGCGGGGCGGAAGGGTGGGGTGGGGAGGTGTCGGTGGGTTGTCTTGAATGTATCAAGACCGGTACATCGGCGGTGTGGCTCAGAAAGATCAAAAGCGTCGGCCTAACGGCCTCTGGTTTCGCCTTCGGCGAGTTACTTGGAAAAGCACCCCAAGTAACCAAGGGTGCTTGCTCCTGGTTGGGCCCTTCGTTCCTCAGGGTTCCTTCACTCCGGTCTCGCTCCGTGGGCCCGCGCCGAACGGACATCCATGTCCTGACGGCGCTCTCGCCGCATCCATGCGGCTCGGCCCACTCCGCAAGACCTGCGTTCAGCCTGCACCCAAGTCGCGATTGGTGTCGTCTGGACGTCTTGCGTATGAAGATCAAGATCTAAAGCGAATCAACAGCTTCCCGGCTGAAGCCGGTCCCACTAAATGCGCGTGCTGCTGTTAGTGGGACCGGGCTTTAGCCGGGAAGAGGCCAGCCCAAGCGGCGACAGTTTTGCTGATTGGACACCCCATCTGTGGGAGCGAGCTTGCTCGCGAATGCTTTATCTCAAACACCAGATATCCGATGGATGTACCGACCCCTTCGTGAGCAAGCTCACTCCCACAAGTCCCTGGCGCTTGACCCGCCCTTGATCTGCTTTTGATCTTCTACGCGGTAGGTCAAACACCGCGAAACGCGACTTGGGTGCAGGCCGATCGTAGACGACGCGGAGTGGGCCGAGCGGCATGGATGCCGCGAGAGCGCCGTCAGGACATGGATGTCCGTTCGGCGCGGGCCCACGGAGCGTCGTCGGAGTGAGGGAACCCGACGAAGTCGGGTCAAACCAGGAGCAGGGCCTTTTTGGTTACTTTTTTCTGGGCCGGCAATCCGGGCTCTTGAAAAAAGTGACCCGCCGTAAGGGCGGAACCATAACAACAACCCACACAAATAACGGATATGCCCACGGTGTAAAGCTTCTAAACGCTCCGATTTATTCACTCTTTACGCTTTCTTTATGCCCCCCACCCCCCGTCGCTCTCGTTCCTTTACACCCCCACTGCAGACAATTGCCCCACACGGCAGTCGCCGTATGACGGAGAGTTTTTCATGAGCGTTCTGGATGGGGTGTCACTGCTGCTCGCAGCAGGGTTATTCGTTTACTTGCTGGTTGCGCTCCTGCGCGCTGGCCGGGTCGAGGAGTAACGGCCATGCACGGTTACGACTACCTGCTGATACTGGCGTTTTTCGCCCTGGTGCTACTGCCCGCGCCGCTGCTGGGACGGTTCTACTACAACGTCATGGAAGGCAAGCGCACCTTTCTGACCCCGGTCATGGGCCCGGTCGAGCGCATCTGCTATCGCCTGGCCGGCGTCGACCCCACGATCGAACACAACTGGAAAACCTACACAATCGCCCTGCTGGCGTTCAACCTGGCCGGGTTCGTCGTGCTGTTCTCCATCCTGCTCCTGCAAGGCTCGCTGCCGCTTAACCCACAGGGTCTGCCGGGCATGGAGTGGTCGCTGGCGTTCAACACCACCATGAGCTTCGTGACCAACACCAACTGGCAGAGCTACAGCGGCGAATCGTCCCTGAGCTACCTGAGCCAGATGGCCGGCCTGACCGTGCAAAACTTCGTCAGCGCCGCCACCGGCATCGCCGTGCTGGTCGCGTTCTGCCGAGGCATCAGCCGTCGCTCGACGCAGCACCTGGGCAACTTCTGGGCGGACATGACCCGCGCCACCCTCTACGGTCTGCTGCCGCTGTGCCTGGTACTGGCGCTGCTGCTGGTCTGGCAGGGCGTGCCGCAAACCTTCGCTCATTACATGGACGCCGTCACCCTGCAAGGCACCGACCAGACCCTCCCGCTGGGCCCGGCCGCCAGCCAGATTGCGATCAAGCAACTGGGCACCAACGGCGGTGGCTTCTTCGGCGTCAACTCGGCGCATCCGTTCGAGAACCCGACCATCTGGAGCAACCTGTTCGAGCTGGTGTCGATCATCCTGATCCCGGTGGCGCTGGTGTTCACCTTCGGCCATTACGTCAAGGACATGCGCCAGAGCCGCGCGATCATCGCCTGCATGCTGGTGCTGTTCCTGATTGGCGGCGCGACGGCGATGTGGGCCGAATATCAGCCCAATCCTGCGCTGAACATCGCGTCGGTCGAGCAGACCGCGCCGATGGAAGGCAAGGAAACCCGCTTCGGCACCACCGCCACTGTGCTCTGGGCGGCGACCACTACGGCGGCGTCCAACGGTTCGGTCAACGGCATGCATGACAGCCTCAACCCGCTCACCGGGATGATCGCCCTGGCCAACATGATGGTCGGCGAAGTGATCTTTGGCGGCGTCGGCGCAGGCCTCTACGGCATGTTGCTGAACGTATTGATCGCGGTATTTCTCGCCGGCCTGATGATCGGCCGCACCCCGGAATACCTCGGCAAGAAGCTGCAGGCCCGTGAGGTCAAGTTGCTGGTGGCGACCTTGATCGTGATGCCGGTCGGCGTGCTGGTGTTCGGTGCGCTGGCGGCCTCGTTGCCCGGCCCGGCGGGGGCGGTGAGCAATCCCGGCGCCCACGGTTTCAGTCAGTTGCTTTATGCCTACACCTCGGCGACCGCCAACAACGGTTCGGCCTTCGGCGGCTTCAGCGCCAACACCACCTTCCACAACCTGATGTTGGGCCTGTCAATGTTCATCGGCCGCTTCGGCTACATCCTGCCGGTGCTCGCGCTGGCCGGCAGTCTGGCGGCGAAGAAGAGCTCGCCGCTGGGCCAGAACAGCTTCCCGACCCACGGCCCGCTGTTCGTCACCCTGCTGACCGTGACCATCTTGCTCGTGGGTGGCCTGACGTTCCTGCCGACCCTGGCACTGGGACCGATCGCCGAACACTTGAGCCTGGGCTTCTGAGGACCACACCATGAACATGCAAGCCCCCGTAACAAAGAGCGCGAACAGTAAAAGCCCGGCCAGCGAGACAGCACGCCATGACGCGCAGCCCGTAGCGGCCAAAACCGGTCTTGCTGCCCTGTGGCGACCGGCGCTGGTGCAGGCGTTCGTCAAGCTCGACCCGCGTCAGCTGCACCGTGCGCCGGTGATGCTGGTGGTCGAACTGACCGCGATCCTGACCACCGTGCTGTGCCTGATCCCCGATCCGGCCGTGCCAACCTCCGTCGCCGTGCAGATCGCGGTCTGGCTGTGGTTCACCGTGTTGTTCGCCAACTTCGCCGAAGCCTTGGCCGAGGGTCGCGGCAAGGCCCGCGCCGACAGCCTGAAAGCGGGCAGCGAAGGCCTGAAGGCGCGGATCCAGAGCGCCAACGGCGGTTACGAAATGGTCAACGCCGCGACCCTGCGCAAGGGCGATGTGGTTCGCGTCGAAGCCGGGGAGTTGATTCCGGGCGACGGTGAGGTCATCGAAGGCATCGCGGCGGTCAACGAAGCGGCGATTACCGGTGAGTCTGCGCCGGTGATTCGCGAGTCCGGCGGCGACCGTTCGGCCGTGACCGGTAACACGCGACTGGTGTCCGACTGGCTGCTGGTGCGCATCAGCGCCAACCCCGGCGAATCGACCCTGGACCGCATGATTGCGCTGGTCGAAGGGGCCAAGCGCCAGAAGACCCCCAACGAGGTGGCCCTCGATATTCTGCTCATCGGCCTGACGTTGATCTTCCTGCTGGTGGTCGTGACCCTGCAGCCGTTCGCGCACTTTGCCGGCGGTAACCTGCCGCTGGTGTTCCTCGTGGCGCTGTTGGTCACCCTGATTCCGACCACCATCGGCGGCCTGCTCTCGGCCATCGGCATTGCCGGCATGGATCGCCTGGTGCGCCTCAACGTGATCGCCAAATCCGGCCGTGCGGTAGAGGCGGCGGGTGACGTGCATGTGTTGCTGCTGGACAAGACCGGGACCATCACTTTTGGCAACCGTCGTTGTGCGGCGGTGTATGCCGCGCCGGGCGTGACGCCGAAAGAGCTGAGCGAAGGCACGCTGCTGGCCTCGCTGGCCGATGACACGGCTGAAGGCAAGTCCATCGTTGAATACTTGCGCGGTCTGCACCCGATGACCGAGCCTGCACCGAGCCAGTTGACGGCAGTACCGTTCACGGCGGAAACCCGTCTGTCTGGCGTCGATTTCGAGGGCCGTGTGTACCGCAAGGGCGCCGTGGACTCGCTGCTGAAATTCCTCGGCCGTGACCGCAATGACCTGCCGCCGGTACTGGCGCGGGAGATCGACAAGATCGCCAAGACCGGCGGCACGCCGCTGCTGGTCTGCGGCGATGGCAAACTGCTGGGGGCGATTCACCTCAAGGACGTGGTCAAGCCGGGCATTCGCGAGCGCTTCGAGGAACTGCGCAAACTGGGCATTCGCACGGTTATGGTCACCGGCGACAACCCGCTGACGGCGGCAGCGATCGCGGCAGAAGCAGGCGTTGATGACGTGCTGGCCGAAGCCACTCCCGAGAAGAAACTGGAGCGCATCCGTCAGGAACAGAACGACGGGCGATTGGTGGCAATGTGCGGCGACGGCGCCAATGACGCCCCGGCGCTGGCCCAGGCCGACGTCGGCATGGCGATGAACGATGGCACCCAGGCGGCGCGGGAAGCGGCCAACATGGTCGATCTCGACAGCGACCCGACCAAGCTGCTGGACGTGGTGCAGATCGGCAAGGAATTGCTGGTGACCCGCGGCGCCCTGACGACCTTTTCCATCGCCAACGACGTGGCCAAATACTTCGCCATCCTGCCGGCACTGTTTGCCTCGATCTACCCGCAACTGGGCGTGCTCAACGTCATGCACCTGGCCAGCCCGCAGAGCGCGATTTTGTCGGCCATCGTCTTCAACGCGCTGATCATCGTCGTGCTGATCCCGCTGGCATTGCGCGGCGTGCGGGTGCAGGCCGCCAGCGCTGCGCATCTGCTGCGCCGCAATCTGCTGGTGTACGGACTGGGCGGGATTGTCGTGCCGTTCGTGGGGATCAAGGCAATTGACCTGCTGTTGACCGCCTTGCATCTGGTTTAACCCGCTGATCGTGCCGCGTGGTGACTGATCCCGCGCGGCGCTCACTTCGAAATGAGGAATGAATGATGTCCAGCGTATTGCGTCCGGCCCTGAGCCTGATCGTTCTGATGACCCTGATCACCGGCGTGGCTTACCCGCTGGTGGTGACCGGCGTCGCCCAGGTGGCGTTCCCGGACCAGGCCAATGGCAGCCTGGTCTACGACGACCATGAAAAGGTGCGCGGCTCGGAGTTGATCGCGCAGAATTTCACCGGCGAAGAATGGTTTCATCCGCGTCCGTCTGCCGGGGCCTACGCCACCGTCGCCAGCGGCGCGAGTAACCTGGCGCCGAGCAATCCGGCGCTGGCGACGCGAGTGACCGAGGATACCGCCAAGGAAAAAGTCGACAGCCAGGGTCCCGTACCGCTGAACCTGCTGACCACGTCCGCCAGCGGTCTTGATCCGCATCTGTCGCCGGCTGCGGCGGAATATCAGGTGTCCCGCATCGCAGCGGCGCGTAACCTGCCGCGCGAATCGGTGCAGAAACTGGTGGCGGACAACACCCAGACCTCGCTGATCGGCCCGCCGGTGGTGAACGTACTGGACTTGAATCTGAGTCTGGATCGGTTACCGTCTGGCAAAGCCGTGAACTGACGCCAACGGGCGACGCCACACGAGCTCACATCACCCTGCATCAGGACAACTTTTCGTGAATTCAACCACCCGCGCCGACGCTTTGCTGGTCAATCTTCCTCGGGACGATCGCGGGCGGCTGAAGGTGTTTCTCGGCGCTGCACCCGGCGTGGGCAAGACCTACGCCATGCTCCAGGCCGCGCACACCCAGATGCGCCAGGGCGTGTCGCTGCTGGCCGGGGTCGTCGAAACCCACGGCCGTGCCGAAACCGAAGCACTGCTGGGCGGTTTGCCCCAGCAACCCATGGTCCGTTCCGAATATCGCGGGGTCATGCTCGAAGAGATGGACCTGGACGGTATTCTTGCGGCCAAGCCCAAACTGGTGCTGGTCGACGAACTCGCCCATTCCAACGCGCCTGGCAGTCGCCACGCCAAGCGCTGGCAGGACATTCAGGAGCTGCTCTCGGCGGGGATAGACGTTTACACCACGGTCAACGTTCAGCACCTGGAAAGCCTCAACGATCAGGTGCGCGGCATCACTGGCGTACAAGTGCGCGAGACCCTGCCGGACTGGGTGTTGCAGGAAGCCTACGAACTGGTGCTGATTGACCTGCCGCCCCGGGAGCTGCTGGAGCGGCTGCGCGACGGCAAGGTCTACGTGCCTGAGCAGGCGCGCGCGGCCATTGATGCGTTCTTCACCCAGACCAACCTCACCGCGCTGCGGGAAATGGCGATGCAGACCGCCGCCGCCCAGGTGGACAACGATCTGGCCCTGGGTTATCGGCAGTTGGGCCAGGCGGCGCCGGCGGTGCGGGGTCGTCTGCTGGTCGGCATCGACGGCGACGCCCAGGCCGAACGTCTGGTGCGCCACGCCAGCCGCGTCGCCCAGCGTCGGCATCTGCCGTGGAGTCTGGTGCATGTCGACAACGGGCGCTTTTTGGATGAACTGGCGCGCAGTCGTTTGCAGAATGCCCAGCAGCTCGCCGAACGCCTCGGCGGGGAGGTGGTGGTATTGCGCGCGCCGGAAGTGGCGAAGACGCTGATTCAGCACGCCACCGAGCGCCGCGCGAGTCTGGTGCTGGTGGGGCAGTCGCGGCCATCCCTGCGACGGCGGGTGTTGGGCGGCGGGCTGGCGTCGCGTTTGCTGCGCAATGCCCATGGCCTGGAAATCAACGTCCTCGACAGCGAGTCGCGCCCCGATCAGGCGCAATCCACCTCGCCGCGCAATCTGGTCTGGTTCGATTACGCCCTGGCGCTGTTTGCCACCCTTGGCGCCAGCGCGCTGGCCTGGGCGGTGTCCAGCTGGTTGGCGCTGCCGAACATTTCCCTCGTCTTTCTCGCCGCCGTTTTGCTGGTGGCCGTGCGCAGCAGCGTCGGCCCGGCGATGGTCTGCTCGGTGCTGTCATTCCTGGCCTATGACTTTTTGTTCATTCCGCCGAATTTTTCTTTGAGCATCCAGCGCGAAGAAGACGTGCTGACGCTGTTGTTCTTTCTGCTGATGGCGGCACTGACCGGCAATCTCGCCGCCCGCCAGCGGCGCCAGTTGCAAGCACTGCGCGACACCCAGGAGGAGACCAGCGAACTGCTCGATCTGTCCCGCCGCCTGACCGCCGCCACCGATCGCCAGGCGGTGCTCAGTGCAGCCGATCATCACTTGGCCGGCTGGAGCGAATTGCAGCTGTGCGTGCTGGACAACGTCCGCGAGCAGGGCTGGAAGGTGGAGGTGGGCGGGCCGCTGGAGTTTTCCGAATTCGAGCGCGCGGCGGCGGACTGGGCCTGGCAGCACGGGCAACCGGCGGGCAGGGGCACCGGCACACTGCCGTCGGGGAGTTGGTGGTGGCTGCCGTTGTGGGTGGACGATGCGCCGCTGGCGTTGGTGGGGATTCGTGCGAAACAGGGCCAGACCTTCACCCAGCAGCGTCGGCGTTTGCTGACCGCATTGAGTCAGCCACTGGGGCAGGCCCTGGCGCGGGCTCGTCTGGCCGAAGACCTGGAAGCCGCGCGCTTGCATGGCGAGACCGAACAACTGCGCAGCGCCTTGCTGGCCTCGGTGTCCCACGATTTGCGCACGCCGCTGACGGCAATGCGCGGCAGCATCGACAGCCTGTTGGCGCTGGGCGAGGCGATTCCGCTGGAAGACCGTCGCGAGTTGCTCGAAGGCACCCGCGACGAGGCCGAGCGTCTGGATCGCTACATTCAGAACCTGCTGGACATGACGCGCCTCGGTCACGGTGCGCTGAAACTGGCACGGGACTGGGTCTCGCCGGGTGACATCGTCGGCAGCGCACTCAATCGCCTCCGCGCGGTCCTCGCGCCGCTGCAAGTCATGACCGAGTTGCCGGCGGAATTGCCGCTGCTGTATGTCCACGCCGCGCTGATCGAGCAGGCGCTGATCAACGTGATCGAAAACGCCGCGCGCTTCTCGCCGGTCAATGGCCGTCTGCAGATGGCGGTCACTGCGCAGAACGAGGAGATTATCTTCGCCGTCAGCGATGAGGGGCCGGGAATACCCGAGGGTGAGCGGGCGAAGATTTTCGACATGTTCTACACCGCCGCGCGGGGTGACCGAGGCGGGCAGGGCACGGGGCTGGGTCTGGCGATCTGTCAGGGCATGGTCGGCGCCCATGGCGGGCGGATCAGCGTGGGCGATGGCATCGACGGTCGCGGCACCTGCATCAGTCTGCACCTGCCGCTGCAAGCGCAGCCCGAAGCGGAAATGGACCAGGCGGTCTGAACCGGCTTTGCGCTACGCTGACGGGCGTTTGTAACCGACCTTTTCTTTTATGACAGGACACCCATGAGCCAGACGGCGACCATTCTGGTGATCGATGACGAGCCGCAGATTCGTAAATTCCTGCGCATCAGCCTCGCGTCACAAGGCTACAAGGTGCTGGAAGCCGGCACCGGCAACGACGGCCTGACCCAGGCCGCATTGAATAAACCGGACTTGCTGGTGCTCGACCTGGGCCTGCCGGACATGGACGGACAGGACGTGCTCAGCCAGTTTCGCGAGTGGTCGACGGTGCCGGTGCTGGTGCTCTCGGTGCGTGCCAGCGAGGGTGAGAAAGTCCGCGCGCTGGACGCCGGCGCCAACGATTACGTGACCAAGCCGTTCGGCATTCAGGAGTTTCTGGCGCGGATTCGTTCGCTGTTGCGTCAGGCGCCGGAGAGCGGTCAGGTGGAGTCGGCGGTGGTTATTGGCCCGTTGAACATCGATCTGGCCTACCGCCGGGTGTCGCTGGGCGATGCTGAAGTCGCCCTGACCCGCAAGGAATACGCGGTGCTGGCGCAACTGGCGCGGCATCCCGGCCGGGTCATCACCCAGCAGCAACTGCTCAAGGACATCTGGGGCCCGACCCACGTCGAGGACACCCATTACCTGCGCATCGTGGTAGGGCACCTGCGCCAGAAACTCGGCGACGACCCCGCCGCGCCGCAGTACATCGTGACCGAGGCGGGGGTCGGGTATCGGTTGATGAATGGGTGATGGATGAGCGCAGTGCCGGCGCTTACACGACGGCCTCGGCAGCGCCTGTAGGACTGGCGTTGACCTCGACTGTGGGACCGGCTTTAGCCGGGAAGGCGTCGGTGTTCACACCGCATGATTGATGGCGCTCATACGGGCCTCTTCCCGGCTGAAGCCGGTCCTACTCAGGTATTGCGTCCAGTCTGCGATTGGCGGTGGCCTCGACTGTAGGACCGGCTTTAGCCGGGAAGGCGTCGGATGTCACCCCTTTAGTGCTCCTGCTCATACCGATCCAGCGTTTCCCTGGCGATCTGCCGCCCGAGCGCGATTAGCTCCGGCGCTTTGTAGAATTCGAAGAATCGGCATACGCGTTTCGGGACGTTGATCAGGATATCCGGCGGGTAGCCGGCGATCTTGTACTGCGCCAGGGAGGTCTGCATCACCTCGAAGCTCTGGTTGATCAGGTCCAGCAGCGAAGCCGGGCCGACGTTGTCGATGATGATTGAGCCGCTGGCCGATCTGGGCGCCCCGACCTGGGTGGGCGCAGCGGAAGGTTGCTGGCCCTGGGGGTCGGCGGATTCGATGTCGGCCATCAACCACGGATTGCCCGGCAGCGCGGCGGCGCTGGGTTTCAGGCTTTCCTGCGCCAGACGCACACCATCCTCGCCGGTCAGGTCCAGCTTGCGGCGGAACGGCAGGTGCGAGCCGATGGAATTCATCAGCCCGTCGAAACGCTTCTTCACCGCCGGCGGACGCTCGATCACCGGCAAGGTGTAATGCTTCTGGGTGGTGGAGTTGAGGTTGACCGCGACGATCAGGTCGCAATGGCTCGACACCACCGGCACGATCGGCAACGGGTTCAGCAGGCCGCCATCGACCAGCGTGCGATTGCCCTGAACCACCGGGGTGAACAGGCTCGGGATCGCCGCCGAGGCGCGCATCGCCGAATGCAGATTGCCTTCCTGAAACCAGATCTCCTGCTGGTTGGTCAGGTCCGTGGCCACGGCGGTATAGGGGATCGGCAAGTCCTCGATGTTGATCTCGCCGACGATGTCGCGAATCTTGCCGAACACCTTTTCGCCGCGAATCGCCCCCAGCCGAAAGCTCACGTCCACCAGCCGCAGCACGTCCAGGTAATCCAGGCTTTCGATCCACGCCTTGTACTCGGGCAGCTTGCCCGCCGCGTAGATCCCGCCGATCACTGCGCCCATGGAACAGCCGGCAATGCACGCAATGTCGTAGCCGCGATGTTCGAGCTCTTCGATGACGCCGATGTGCGCATAACCCCGTGCGCCCCCGGAGCCGAGGACCAGCGCGATGCGTTTATTCATGTGCGGTTTCCCATTGTCAGCACTCAGTCAGCCGATTCGTCACACACCAGCGTAACGCCAACGGCCCGAAACAGGTATCGTGCATCCCCCCGGTGTGGCACTTTTGCATCGCCGCACCGTCAAAGCCGCATCAATGATTTCCTTAGTTGAGGTAACACCCATGAAAGCCTGGATCTGCCTGCCCCTGTTGGCGCTGGTTCTCACCGGTTGCGCCGGCAAAACGGCCTACCGCGACAGCTGCGCCACCAACCTTGACGCGGCCTGGCATGAGCTCGATCTGGCCAAGGCCGAAGGTTTCGCCGGTACGGTCAGCTACTCCAAGGCCCTGTCGCTGCTGACTGGCGCCAAGACGCAGCAGCAGTTCGAGGCGTTCGAGGGTTGCTCCGAGAAAGCCGAGAAAGCCCGTTTCTATATCCGTGAGTCCCGCGCGGGTCGCTGATCTGCTTTACCCCGCGCGGTGCCTGACACCGCGCGTCCCTCCCTTCACCCCGCACGTCCCTCAATTCACCGAACCCGCTCTAGCGAAAACGCCTACGCTGACCTTACAGTGGCTGCACGTCTGGCATCGTCTGCAGTCCTATTAGCCATGAGCAGTCGCCTGGGGAGGCCTTCCGATGGGCAGAAAACTGGATGCGTGTCTCAACGCAATCAATGAAGTGGTGCTGGGCAAGGAGCCACAGGTCAGGCTGGCGCTGACCTGTCTGCTGGGCGGCGGGCATCTGTTGATCGAAGACTTGCCCGGCATGGGCAAAACCACCCTCAGCCATACCCTCGCGCGGGTCTTGGGCCTGAGCTTTCAGCGCATTCAATTCACCTCCGATCTGCTGCCGGGCGACATCCTCGGCACGTCGGTGTTTGATCGCGACACCGGGCAATTCACTTTTCACCCCGGGCCGATCTTCGCCGAGCTGGTGCTGGCCGACGAAATCAACCGCGCCACCCCCAAGAGCCAAAGCGCACTGCTGGAAGCCATGGAAGAGGGCCAGGTCACCATCGAGGGCGCGACCCGTTTGCTGCCCGACCCGTTTTTCGTCATCGCCACCCAGAACCCGTTCAGCCAGGGCGGCACCTTCGCTTTGCCAGAATCTCAACTGGACCGCTTCCTCATGCGCCTGTCCCTTGGCTATCCCGCGCGTTCGGCGGAAAAAGCTCTGCTGCTGGGTGAATCCCGCCGCGACCTGCTGCCGCGCCTCGAGCCGTTGCTGGACCACGCCGAACTCGCGTCCCTTCAGCAACAGGCGCGTCAGGTACGGGCCAGCGACGCTCTGGTTGATTACGTGCTGCGGCTGGTCGATGCCACGCGCAGCCAGCCGCAATTTGCCTATGGCCTGTCCCCCCGCGCGAGCCTGGCGATCCTGTCGGCGGCGCGGGCCTGGGCGTTGCTCGCCGGACGGGATTACGTGATTCCCGAAGACGTGCAGGCGATTCTGCCCGCCGTCATCGGCCACCGCCTGCGCGAACGCACCGACCCGACCGGGCATGGCGGCGGCGCGCTGGTCCAGTGGCTAATGCGGGAGGTGCCGGTGCTGTGATCGAACGCTTCGAACCGGTCTGGCAGCGCTGGGTGGGACGCCGCATTCCCCCGGCGTCGCGAGTCGAGCTGGATCACCGCCGAATCTTCATCCTGCCGACCCGGGTCGGCGGTACCTACGCGCTCATTCTGTTTCTATTGCTGTTGGTCTCGATCAACTACCAGAACAGCCTCGCCTACGGCCTGACGTTCCTGATGCTGTCGGTGGGTGTGCTCGCCATTCTGCACACCTACCGCAATGTCAGCGGGCTGATTCTGAGCGGCGGTCATGCGCGTTCGGTGTTCGTCGGCGAACCGGTGCAACTGCGCCTGCGTCTGGAAAGCAGCGGCCATGGCCATCAGGCGATTGCCTTGGGCTGGGACAGCGAACAACTGGAGCAGACCGACGTCGAGGCCGAGCGGCTGGTCGACGTCAGCCTGACCTTGCCGGCGCTCAAACGCGGCTGGATGCGGGCGCCGCGCTTGCGCGTGGAAAGCGTGTTTCCGCTGGGGATCTTTCGAGCCTGGAGCTGGCTGGACCTGGAACAGACCGTGCTGATCTACCCGCAACCGCTGGCCGGGAAGATGCCGCTGCTGCAAGGGGTGCAGCCCCATGCCGAGGACGACGGCCACGCGACGACGGGGCCGGGCGTCGATGATTATCAGGGCCTGCGCCTGTGGCAGCCGGGTGATTCGATGCGGCGCATGCATTGGAAAGCCTGGTCGCGAGGGCAGGGGTTGATGTTCAAAGAGTTCAGCGACCTTAGCGGCCATGATCTGTGTCTGGACTTCATGGCCCTGGGCGGGGATATCGAAGAGCGGCTGTCGCGCTTGTGTTACTGGGTGCTGGAATTGTCCCAGCGTCAGCAGCCGTTCGCCCTGAAGCTGCCCGGTTTCCTTTCGGCGGTGGACAGTGGCGACGCCCACCGCGAAGACTGTTTGCGCCAGCTGGCGCTGTACGGGGTGCGGGCATGAAAGGCGACGCGCGATGACCTCTTCAAGCCTCGCCAGACCGATCCCTCGGGTCAGCCTCAACTGGCTGCTGATCGCCCAGGCGCTGGTGATCGTGCCGTTCGCTTTGCATGTGCCGGTGGCGTTGATCGTGCTGTGGCTGGTCTGTTCGTTCTGGCGGATTCAGATCTTCCGCATGCGCGTGAGGATGCCCGGCACCTGGATCAAATCGGGACTGCTGGTGGGTACCGCCGGGGGCATTTATCTGGCGCGGGGCAGTTTGATTGGTCTGGATGCAGGGGCGGCGCTGCTGATCGCCGCGTTCATTCTGAAGATGCTGGAAATGCAGAATCGCCGCGATGCCCTGGTGCTGATCTTTCTCGGCTTCTTCTGCATCGCGGTCGGCTATCTGTTCGAAGACTCGCTGCTGTGGGGCCTGTTCACCTTGCTGCCAATCACCACCCTGCTGGCCGCGCTGATCGGCCTGCAACAGTCCGGCATCTCCGGCAAGCCGGGGGCCACGTTGCGACTGTCGGCCAAACTGCTGTTGCAGGCCGTGCCGCTGATGCTTCTTCTCTTTCTGTTCTTTCCGCGTCTTGAGCCGCTGTGGTCGTTGCCACAACCGAGCAACAAGGCGCTGACCGGGCTGTCCGACAGCATGGCGCCGGGGGACATCGCCGAGCTGAGCAAATCTGCGGAGCTGGTGTTTCGCGCGAGTTTTGAGGGCCCGCTGCCGCCGCGCAATCAGCTGTACTGGCGCGCGCTGACCCTGGAGCAGTTCGACGGCAGACGCTGGTCGCAATCCTCGCGGGCGCAAGTGCCTGACGCGCCGTTGTGGCGTCGGGAAGGCGAGCAGGTCAGCTACAGCGTGGTGCTGGAGCCGACCGGCAAGCCGTGGCTGATGACCCTCGACGTGGGCCAGATCGATCTGGCTGGCGTACGGCAGATGAGCGATTTCCGCTGGCAACGTCGGCGACCGCTCGAACAATCGATGCTCTATAGCGTCGAGTCCTGGCCTGACGCCGTGCGGGAAACCGTGCTCAGCGACGGCGCCCGGTTGCAGGCCCTGCAGCTGCCGGCCAAGGGCAATCCCCAGGTGCGCGAATGGGCAGCGGACCAGCATCGGCGCCATGCCGGCACCGACGCCGTGGTGGACGCGCTGCTGTCATATTTCACCTCGCAGCCGTTTCGTTACACCCTCAAACCTCCCGCGCTGGGGGCCAATAGCATCGATGATTTTCTGTTCGGCAGCCGTGCCGGTTTCTGTGCCCACTACGCCGGCGCCATGACCTTCGCACTCCGGGCGGCGGGCGTGCCGGCGCGGGTGGTCGCCGGTTATCAGGGCGGCGAGCTGAACCCGGATGGCAATTACCTGACCGTGCGCCAGTTCGATGCCCACGCCTGGGTCGAATACTGGCAACCGAACGTGGGTTGGCGCAGTGTCGACCCGACCGCCGCGGTGGCACCCGCGCGGGTCGAGCAAGGGCTTGAACAGGCGCTCGCCGCTGACGAGGACTTTCTTGGCGATTCGCCAATGTCCCCGCTGCGCTATCGGCACCTGGCCTGGGTCAATTCGATCCGCATGAGCTGGGACACCCTCAATTACGGCTGGCAACGCTGGGTGCTGGGCTATCAGGGGCAGCAGCAACTGCAAGTGCTCGGCCGCTGGTTTTCAGGGTTTCAGGCGCCGGTGTTTGCTGGCGGCGCAGCGATTATTCTCGGCCTGCTGGCGCTGTGGCTGTTCAAGCCGTGGCGGCGCGAAAGTGATTCGCAGCTGCGCCTGTTCAACCATTTCGAACGTCTGCTGGCCAGGCAGGGTCTTAAACGTCAGCCGGGTGAAGGCGCTCAGGCGTTCGCGCAACGAGCTGCCGAGCAGCTTCCGGTGCACGCCGGGGCGATCAGGGATTTCGCCCACGAGTTCGAGGCCCAGCGCTATGCCGGGGCAGACGGCTCCGTCGGCGCTCTGCGCCAGCGCCTGAAATCCCTGCGCCGCAGCCTGCCGTGGCGTTTGTCCGCTGTGAAGGGCAAGCGGCCGTAAATCATCAGACATTCATCTTCAACCAAGGAGTGCTTCATGTCAGCGATGGTCGATCACCTGGTCGCCGAGATTATCGGTCTCAACATCAAACTGCTTGCCTGCCACGCGCGGCTGGAAGTCTCCACCGACAGCGAAGCGCTGCACGACCTGCGCACCAACGTCCGCCGCCTGCGCAGCGTTTTGCGCCCGCTGCGGGGTCTGCCGGGGCTGGATCAGGTGGAAGCGGCGGCGAAGGAGGTCGGTGCGCTGACCACGCCTTTGCGTGACATGCAGGTGCTGGCCGCATTCCTTGATGAGCAGGGTCTGCCCGAGGCGGCGGCCAAACGCGATCAGTACCTGAACACTGCGTGCCCGGAAGTGGCCGGTTCTGCAGAACTGAATCGGCTGTTTGGCGTGCTCGATCAATTGCCGGCGCTGCTGCGCACCCAGGAGCGCCATGGCTTGCTCGACACGCTGGAGCGGCGCATTGAAAAACGTCTGGACAAACAGTGGAAGCAACTGCGCGAAGCCATGGGCGACCCTGCCCACGACCGTCATCGTCTGCGCCTGCTGATCAAGCGCGTGCGTTACGCCGGCGAGGCCTACCCGGAACTGAGCCATCAGCCGAAAGACATGCAACGCCGTCTCAAAGCGGCCCAGGGCGCCCTGGGCGATTGGCATGATCATCTGCAATGGCTGGAACAGGCCCGGCATCAGGCGGATCTCGCGCCTTGCGTAGCAAGTTGGGAATTGGGCATTCATCGTGCCGAACAAAAGTCCGACACAGTACTGGAGCGCTTGTACAAGGCCTGCTTTGGTAAACATTCTCCGCGCTGAGGCCGGCTGGCCCGCAGGGTTGTCGAGCCCGGCGGTTTTAAACAGTCTGGTCCGCAGGATTGGCGGTTATAAACCCTGTCCTGCGGCGGCTCACTCGCTACCATTCGCACATCCCGCCGCCACCCTGGAATGCGCATGAAATTTTCCGAGCTGCTCGACGCTGTCCGCACCCATCCCGAATCCGTCAGCATCCCTGCCTCGTGGGCCCAGGGCCGCGCCTGCTTCGGCGGGCTGATGGCGGCGTTGATGTATGAAACGATGCGCGCGAGGGTGCCAACGGAGCGGCCGGTTCGCTCGTTGGCGATCTGTTTTGTGGCACCGCCGGCCATCGACACGCCGATTTCCTTTAAAGTGGAGATCCTGCGCAAAGGCAAGGCTGTCAGTCAGGTCCTGGGCCGGGCGATGCAGCACGGCGAGGTCATGACCCTGATTCAGGGCAGCTTCGGCGCGCCCCGTGAGTCGGTTATTTCAGTGCAGGCCGAGCCTGCACCCGTGTTCAAGCCGGTGAACGACATCCAGCCGTTTCCGTTTGTCTCGGGCGTGATGCCGGAATACCTGCGCTTCATTGACCTGCGTTGGGCGCTCGGCGGCCTGCCGTTTTCCAACACGCCATCGGGGGCGATCGGCGGTTACGCGCGCTTGCGTGACGTGGAAGAGGAGCCGTTGACCGAAGCGCATCTGCTGGCGCTGGTCGACACCTGGCCACCGGCCGTGCTGCCGCATCTAAGCAAGCCGGCGCCGGGGAGTTCTTTAACCTGGACGATCGAGTTCGTGCAGCCGTTGCCCGCGATGACGACCCATGACTGGACGCAGTACCGAGCGGTGATCGAGCATGCCCGCGATGGTTACGGTCATACCGCCGCGGCGCTGTGGACGCCGAAAGGGGAGTTGGTGGCGATCAGTCGTCAGACGGTAACGGTCTTTGGCTGATCGGAAGCAAGTGAGCTCACGCAGGTCCACGCGACGCATACAGAGAGCGCTAAAAACCTGAGGCCTTATTGACCTCGGGCTTTTAGGGCTTGGGCAGCGACCAGCCCTAGCACGCCAATGGCGGCGGAGGTCAGGCTGCCGTTGAACGCGCCGTCCAGCAGCAACAGGCCGGAGACGATGGACAGCGGGAACGCCAGTGACGACAGCACCGCACTGGATGGCCGGCCTTCTTTGCGGGTTGAGTGAAAGAATTCGCCGATGTGAAGATCCGTGATGAACTTGGGCATGACGCTTACCTCGGTGAAACGTAAACAAGAAGTGTTTTCGATAGAGGTGAGAATAGGCCTGGAGGTTCACTTCGGCGAATCGAGGATTGCTATCAGCTCGATAGGCAGCATTTCAGCCGCTGACGTTTGAACGGACGAGTCGACGCATTCGCGAGCAAGCTCGCTCCCACCATGTCAGGGCGTTCTTGCCAGGTCGCACGTTCAGGATGCTTGAACGAGGGCCGCAACCACCGGCAACGAAAAGAACCCCCGAGCGCAATCGGTGGTGTGGCCCGCAACGTCGTCGTAGCTTTCACCTCGGTGCAGCGCCACTTCGCGCAAGACCTCGGGCAGGTAGGCCGGCTCGTTGCGGCCGTTTTTCGGTTTGGGTCGCAAGGTGCGGGGCAGCAGGTAGGGCGCGTCGCTCTCCAGCATCAGCCGGCCGCGGGGAATCTCGCGGACCAGCGGGTGCAGGTGCGTGCCCCGGCGTTCGTCGCAGATCCACCCGGTGATGCCGATGTGCAGATCAAGGTCCAGGTAGTTGAACAGCGCACGTTTCTCCCCGGTGAAGCAGTGAATCACCGCCGCCGGGAGCTGATCACGAAAATCCCGCACAATCGCGAGCAGGCGCTCGTCGGCGTCGCGCTCATGCAGAAACACTGGCAGCTGCAGCTCGACGGCCAGCGCCAGGTGCGCTTCCAGGACTTTTTCCTGCTGCGGGCGAGGGGAGAAGTCTCGATTGAAATCCAGCCCGCATTCACCCACGGCGCAAACGGTTTTTTCACGCAACAGCGCCCTGAGCTGGCGTTCGGTTTCGCTGGTCCAGGCACTTGCCGAATGGGGATGAATGCCGGCGGTGCTGAACAACCGCTCTGCGCTTTCGTCGAGCCTGCGGGATAAGGCCAGGGCCTGTTCGCTGCCTTCGACGTCGGTGCCGGTGAGGATCAACTGGCCGACGCCGGCGGCGTACGCGCGTTCCACCACCGCGCGTTCGCGGCCGGCGAAGCTGGGGTTGGTCAAGTTGACGCCAATGTCTATTAGTTGCATGGTGCTACCTCAGGCCAGAGGCCGAGAAGAATACCAGAGCGATTGAAGCGATAAAAAACAAGCAGGCTCAACTGCTTGGAATACCCAATCCTGTGACCCCGCTTTTGTTGACGCATGCCGCGATCCTTACGGCCAGCCGGTCAGCTGCGGGGCACAGACTTCAAGCCCGTTTTTTTCGGCCTTTCATCGGAGCGTCAATGATCCGCGCGTCCCTGTTTTCCCTGATGTGTGTCATGGCCGTGCCCAGCCATGCGTCGCCGCGCCCTGCCGGCCCGCCCGTGGTGATTAAAAAGAATCAGGTGCGCGACCTGCCGGCGATTCGCAGCGGCAAAGTCCTGCGGGTGCTGGTTAATCAAAGCCGCAACAGCTCCGCTGAAGTTCAGGGTGAGCCTATTGGCGTCGAGTGCCGTCGCTTGCAGGCGTTCGAAACCTACCTCAACAGCCACGCCCGCGACGGTCAGAAGATCTCCCTCAAACTCATTCCCAAAGCCAAGGACCAACTGCTGGCCGCGCTGCAGCGGGGCGAAGGTGACATGGTCGCGCCAGGCGAAATGCTCGATGCCAGTGCTGCGCGCTATGTCGACGCCTCTGAACCGGTGGTCGCCCAAGTGCCGCTGGTGGTGGTCGGTGTCAAGGGTGAGCGGGGCCTCAGGCATCCCGAACAGCTCTCCGGCCGCACGCTGATGCTGTCCAGTGGCAGCGCCGCTGACCAAGCCATCCTGCAGCTGAATCAGAAACTGGCCCTGCGCAAGCTGCCGCCGGTGAAGATCGAATGGGTTGATCCGAGCCTGGCCGTGGAGGACGTGCTGGAAATGGTTCAGGCCGGGGTTTACCACTTGACCGTGGTCGAGCAACCCATTGCCGAGCGCTGGGCCAAAGTGATGCCGAAACTGCGCATCGACCGCACCGCCGCCCTGAGCGACCCGGGGGAGATGAACTGGTTCGTGCGCAAGGACGCGATCATGCTGCGCGGCGCTGTTGACCGTTTCCTGCAAACCTACGAACCGCCGCGCAATCAGGACGCGGCCTTCCAGACCGCCTACAAGGATCGCTATCAGATCCACAATCCGTTGGCCCGCGAAGACCGTCAACGCCTGGAAAAACTGCGCCCTACGCTGCAACTGCATGCCGACAAACAAAAGATGGACTGGCTCGACCTCGCTGCCGTGGCCTTCAAGGAGTCCGCGCTCAACCCGGTTGCCAAGGGTGGCAGCGGCGCCACCGGTCTGCTGCAGATCACGCCGTCGGCTGCCCAGCGCGTCGGCGTCGACAACATTCACGACCTCGACGGCAACGTGCAGGCGGCGAGCAAGTACATGGCGCTGCTACGGCGCAAGTTTTTCGCCAGCCCGAAAATCAATGAACGCGAGCGCATGGCCTTTACCCTGGCCGCCTACAACCTGGGCCCCGAGCGGGTGCAGGCCATGCGCATGGAAGCGAAGCGACAGGGGCTCAACCCGAATCAGTGGTTTTTCCAGGTCGAGCGCGTCGCCATGGAGCAGGGCGGCAAGAACGTCGTGAGTTACGTCAACAGCGTCAACAAGTACTACCTCGCATTTGATCAGGCGCGCAGTTCATTGGAGCGTCCTGCGACACGCTGACATATCAGTGCATTCGATACGTATGGCGGGTATTTTGCGATTTTCATATTTGTAGAAACGATTATCATGGCGGCATTCTCCCTACTCAAACGGAACTAACCGCCATGAATGCTCAACTTAAATCGATCTTCAACACCCATGCTGGCTTCGGCATCACCGGCTTGCGGATTCTCATCGGCATCATCCTTATGGCCCATGGCAGCCAGAAACTGTTTGGTATGTTCGGCGGCTATGGCCTGGAAGGCACTGGCCAGTACATGGCGAGCCTGGGCCTGAACCCTGGCTACCTGATGGCGTTGATGTCCGGCAGCGCAGAATTCTTCGGCGGCCTGGCGCTGTTCCTTGGCTTGCTGGCACGGCCTGCTGCGTTGGTGGTAATCGTGATGCTCGTGGTGGCGATTCTCTCGGTGCACATCCACAACGGTTTGTTCATGGCCAACAACGGTTATGAGTTCGGCCTGGCGCTGATTGCCGGCGCGGTGGCGGTGCTGTTCGAGGGTGCGGGTCGCCTGTCCCTGGACCGGTTGATCGCCCGCGGCTGATCCTCCCCGTCACATGCGTTGCATCCAGATTCGTAGCACACAAGAAACCCGGCCTCTCAAGATGCCGGGTTTTTTTGCGTTCGATTCAACAGGCGAACGACAGGAGCCGCCGATTGACAATGGCTACACCGCTTCTCTAGGATGCCGTTCATGCGCCGATTTAAACAGCTACTTGCGGGGCGCCGGGTGACGGTCATTCGTCATCGAAATTCCGCTAAAGCGCTGGTTCGGTGTTGCCTCTCACCGCTGCCCAGCGGATCAATGAGGCAGAGAAAACGACACTATGAGCAGTCATTCCCACCCGCGTCCCCTCGTACGTCTGGCCCCCATCGCCAGCCAGTTCAATCGTCGTAATCCACAAATTCTTCTGGGCGGTGCCCATCAGCCGACACTGCTGCGTTATCTCGACGGCTGGCCGCGTCGCCAGGGCGGCCCACACGCCTTTCTCATTCAGTTTATCGAAACCGACGACGCCCTTGAGCGCTTCAGCAACGACCAGTTCGACCTGGCGGTGATTCAGGCGCCCGCTGCCGAGCGCGCGGAGGCGGTGATTCACCACCTGATCCGCGTCGCCCGACAGGGTTTGATCACGCGCTGCTGACGGCTCGCCGCTTGGGTTGCAGCGGCTGATCGGGGTTGCGCAGGTTGAATCGGGCGCGCACACCATTGGCGTGACGGCACTGGGTGACCAGCGTGCTGCGCAGGGTCCAGTCGGTGTTGATGATGTAAAAGTTCTGAATAAAGCTGTTTTCATCCGTCGATGCGAACCACTGATCGATCTTCAGGCTCAAGTCACTGGGCGCGTGCAGCGGCAGTGAATACTTGGCGCATTGAATGGCAGTCAGGCTGAATTCGGGTTTGTTTTCCACCGCCACTTCGTTCACGAAAGCTTTCAAAGTGTTGGTGTTGAACAGGTTCTCTCCCGGCCAGCGCTGCTTGACGCCGTGCCACAGCAACTCGTCGCCCGAGCTGTGGTTATAGGCGATTACGACGTTCTTGCCCGCATGATCACGCCAGATGTTTTCCAGCGTCAGCCTGCTCAGGCGCTGAGGGACCGCCCTCGGGCCGAGGGTGTTTGTCAGCAGGTTCTGAAACTCCCGGTGGACGATTTCGCTGAAATTCTTGAATCGGTGGAAGTCGAGAATGACTATTTCCCGAGCGGGCGAGCCGTTCTGCTCCAGTTCTTCAAAGAATGCATGGACGCACGCCAGAATGTCTCCGGCGACCGTGCGTCCTGACGAGGTCAGATGAAACAGCTGGAAACGCCGCGGGTCACCCTTTTCATACTTCGAATAAAACGCCACGCGCAAATCCAGCGCGCGCACTCCCTGGCGAAGTTGCTCCAGGGGCGCGACGTCCTGGGCCATCTCCTGGGGGACCGCGAAGTTGGGTGATAGCTTGTCGCTGCCGGCATTGTGGGCGCCGGGGAGGATGAGTTGGTCGATGCGCAACTGGGAGAGTTCGGGGATGTGAGCCATCCAGTCGAGATGGGGCGGACGGGGTGAAGCGGGTGCGATAGGGGGCATACAGTCATTCCTTGACGTGTCATGAAGCTCCGAGGGCGGAGCGGGGTGAGCGGTCATTCGCTCGCAATTTCTTTTCTAAAGTCTGGCTGCCGCCTCGCGGGCGTCAACTGAACAGTCGCTGCCCGACTGTTGCTTAATGTGAGAGGGCGGCTCGAGCGCAGGTGTCAAGTCTTCCTGCAGTCGCGCGTCGGGCAGCGTTGCCCGGCGCAGGGTTGCTCTGCACGTCGCTCATTTGACTTTGAGCACCACCCGCCCGCGCACCGGGTGTTCGTCGAGGTGGTTGTGCGCCTTGCCGAACTGCTCGAACGGCCAGGTGCGGTGAATGTCCGGCTTGAGCAGGCCCTTGGCGGTCAGCGCGTTGATCGCGTCCAGTGCACGCTCCAGCGCTGGGCCATTCTGCTCGATGCCCAGCTCCGGTTTACCGGTGAAGTTTTCCAGGCAATGCACGTGAAAACGCATGTTCTTGCGGAATGCCTGCTGCGCCGGGAAAGGCGTTTTGTTGCCGCCCCGCAGGCCGTACAGCACCAGACTGCCGCGCGGGGCCAGCACGTCGCCGAGCATCGACATCTGCATCCCGCCCAGGCCGTCGAACACCGCTTCGATGCCGTGGCCGTGGGTCAGGGATTCGATGCGCAGGCAGATGTCGTCTTCGTCGGTGACGATCACTCGATCGGCGCCGTTCGCCATCAGGTATTCCCGGTCTTCCCCATGGGCCGTCGCGGCGATGACCCGCAGGCCCAACGCTTTACCCAACTGCACAAAGGCAATCCCGGGGCTGTATGCCGCGTCGGTGATGAGCACGGTCTGGCCGGGTTGCACATTGGCCAGGTCGACGAAGGCAAACCAGGCCAGCAGCATCGGCGTGTAGTGAACGCTGGCTTCCACCGGCGTCAGTGCGTCCGGGTAGCGGGTCAGCGCATTGCGCGGCACCATTACATGATCGCCACACACCGGATACTGGTTGGCGCTCATGGCTTTGAAGCTCGCCACTTTGTCGCCCACTTGCAAGTCGCTCACGCCGGCGCCCACGGCTTCGACGACGCCGGCCATTTCGCTGCCCAGCCCCGCCGGCAACTGCACCGGCGCCAGTGACAGGTTCTGCCGCCACAACACGTCGTCCCAGCTGATGCCGATGGCTTCGGCACGAACCAGCACTTCCTGTGGGCCGGGGGACCGGTCAGGCTGCTCCTCGCAACTGAGCACATCGGCTTTGCCGAAGCGATGAAATTTGATGGCGCGTGACATTGTCGACCTCGATGCCTGTCGTTGAGTGTTGCAACGACTGTATCGACGCGGCCCACTGGGCACTATTTCTGTCGGTCGATACCCGACATGCCTGCTATCAATTCGCGTTGACGACTTGGCTGACGTGAGCGCTTATTTGCCCCAGGCCCGCAACGCCTGTTCGACAAACTGGCGCACCTTGGGCAGGCGATAGCGGTCCTGGGGGTACATCAGCCACAGCGTGCGGCTGGGCGGCTGGTAATCCTGCAGCAACGGCACGAGTCTTCCGCTGGCGATGTCCTCGCTGATCAATACGTCGGGCAGCATCGACACGCCCATCCCGGCGAGCACGGCCTGGCGCAGCGCCGGCGTGCTGTTGACGATCATCGAGCCTGATACCGGCACTTCCATCACGCCGTCGGGGCCGGTCAGTCGCCATAACTTGTCGGCGGCACGCCAGTCGTCACCGGCCGGGTAGGCGAACGCCAGGCAGTCGTGATCCCTCAGGTCATCGGCGCTCTGCGGCGTGCCTCGGCGTTTCAGGTACGCGGGCGCGGCGCAGATGGTCAAGGTGTAGTCCTGCAGGGGTCGGGCGATCAACGCCGATGATTCCGGGGTGCCAAGGCGGATGGCGGCGTCGAAGCCGTGCTCGATCAGGTCCATCGTCTGATTGCTGAGCACCACCTCGACCTTGATCTGCGGGTAGCGCTGAACGAAATCGCTGAGCATCGGGGACAGGCGTTCGGCGCCGAAGGCCGGCGGCGCGGTGACGCGCAAGGTGCCGCTGGGTTCGGTCTGTGCCTGCTCGGCCATGCGTTCGGAGTCGTTGACCAGCCCCAGCACTTCGACGCAACGCCGGTAGTATTCGACGCCAAATTCAGTGAGGTTTTGCCGGCGGGTGGTGCGCTGCAACAGGCTTACCCCCAAGCGTTGCTCCAAGGCTTTCAAGTGATTGCCGACCATGGTCGTCGACATTTCGCACTGGCGCGCAGCCGCGGTCATGCTGCCGCCTTCCACCACTTTGACGAAGACCGTCATCGCCAGAAACACGTCCATTATCAAGCCCTGCTTTAAAGTCACTGAAGGATGGTGGTCTTTATACATCAGAACGGGCTAACGATACTGGCCTCACTGACCCGTGATGGAGCTACCGACATGACCGCCGTCTGCCTGATGAATACCTACAAACCGATGCCCTTGAGCTTCATTCGCGGCGAAGGCGCGCGGCTGTGGGATGACAGTGGCCGTCAGTACCTGGATGCTGTCGCGGGTGTCGCCGTGACCAACGTCGGCCACAGCCATCCCAAGATTGTCGCGGCGATCAGCGAGCAGGCCGGGCTGCTCTTGCACACGTCCAACCATTACCGCATCGACTGGCAACAGAAGCTGGCGCAACGGCTGACGCAGCTGTCCGGTCTGGAACAGGTGTTTTTCAACAATTCCGGCGCCGAGGCCAATGAAACCGCGCTCAAGCTGGCGCGTTTGTATGGCTGGGCCAAGGGCATCGAGCACCCGCTGGTGCTGGTGATGGACAACGCCTTTCACGGCCGCACTCTGGGTACGTTGTCGGCCAGCGACAACGGCACCGCGCGGCTGGGTTATCAGCCGATGTCGGCTGAGTTCGTCAAGGTGGCGTTTGGTGACATCGTCGCGATTAAGCAGGCGACGCGGGTGTATGGCGAGCGCATCGTCGCCGTGCTGGTCGAGCCGCTTCAGGGCGAGGGCGGCGTGGCGTTGCCTCCACCGGGGTACCTGAAAGCACTGCGCGGGCATTGCACGCAGAACGGCTGGCTGATGATGCTTGACGAGATCCAGACCGGCATCGGTCGGACGGGGCGCTGGTTTGCGTATCAGCACGAAGGGATCGTGCCTGATGTGATGACCCTGGCGAAGGCGCTGGGCAATGGCATTCCCATTGGTGCGTGTCTGGCGACGGCGGCGGTGGCGCGGTTGTTCACGCCGGGCAGTCATGGCAGTACGTTCGGCGGTAATCCGCTGGCGTGCCGGGTCGGCTGCACGGTGCTGGATATCGTTGAGGGGGAGGGGCTTTTGCACAATGCGGCGGTGCAGGGCGAGCGGTTATTGGCGGGACTGCGCACTGCGCTGGCGGGACACCCCGATGTGGCACAGGTGCGGGGCATGGGGTTGATGATCGGGATTGAATTGACGCGGCCGATTCGGGAAGTGTGCCTGGTGGCGGCGCGGGAATATGGCGTGCTTATCAACGTCACTCGCGGGCAGACGATTCGGCTGTTGCCGCCGTTGGTGATTGATGCAGCGGATGTGGACAGGATTGTGGCAGGGGTGGTAGGGGCGCTGGGCCAACGCGTAACGGGATGAGCCTTTGATCTGCCCCGGGCGATCTCATCACAGGGCAATTAACTTGAATATTAAACGCGTCAGTAAACAGTATGTTTGTTGGCGCGTTTTGCTATTCGCCAGGTGTTGTCACGGTTCATTAATAAAACCTCTGGCGTCAGGTTAAATGTCATTGAATTTGGATTCGGATGCATATTACCTAGCCTGTCAGACCCATCTGTCAGAAGCCTCCTGATATTTGTAAGAAGTTTCCTGATATGAAAACGAGGGTAGTATTTTAATTTTTCAGTGATTAGCCTTTCCCTCCAATGCCGGGCTTACCCCGGCGATGCTCGTCACACGCGCCAATAAACTTGAGTCCCATCACGAATTGCGGCGGATGTTTTGAATATATCCCGCAGCTGCGTCCCATGGGGTAGCTCTTCAATAACCTAATTACGCAACTGCTCGCGGTGTTTCCTATGACTTCAGTTAATCATGAGCGATCCGGTATTGCCGCGATTGATATAGATCTAATATTCCAGGACACCTATTTGCTGGCCGTTCAACTGCGTCATGGCCCGGTAATGACCGACAGCAAAACATTGCGTCAGACCTGTATTGCGCAGGTCGAAAGCGCCCGTGAAGCATTGCAGCAGGCGGGCATGGACTCACGCAGTGTCGACTTGATCACCCATGCGCAATGCGCGCTGCTCGACGAATCCGTTTTGGCCAACGTCGGGGACGGGGTCCGAGAGCTATGGATCACTGAATCCTTGCAGGCGCGGTTCTGCGGGCATCACCGAGCGGGTGAAATTCTGCATGAGCAAATGCGGGAAGTGCTGCGCGAGCCTGCGCCGGACATGCACGTCGTGACCCTATTCCAGCGGGTGATGATGTTGGGCTTTCTGGGCGGTTATCGATCGCTGGATGACGAAGAGCGCCTGGTCCTGAAAAACCGGCTGGACGCACTGGCAGGGCCGCACCTGTTCCCGGTGCGGCCGACCTGGATAGACGCCAGAGGGCCTGTCCGCACATTCCCCTGGTGGCTACGTTCTCCACTGCTGCACCTGGCAATCGCGGGGCTGGCGCTGGCCGTCCTGTGGTGGTTCCTGAATCGCACGCTCGCCAACATGGTCGAAGAGCTTGTCGTGAGGGGTGTCTGACCATGACGGACTCACTCCCGGCCTTTTTTGACCACAGCCGTCACACCCTGCGCGTCGACGATTTGAATGCCGACCTCGACGTACTGACGTTCACGGGCGAAGAACAGCTCAGCCAGCCATTCACCTACGTCATCGAGTTCACCTCGACGGTTCAGGATATAGGCGCCGGGCACATGCTTGGCAAAGAGGCGCAGTTCACGCTGCACACCGCGGCGCATCTGCTGCCCGGTGCGGCGCGCGGGTTGCCGCTGCCATCCACCGAGCCGCTGCGCACTGTTTGCGGCGTGGTCACGGGTTTCAAGTGCCTGTCAGCCTCCAAAGACGAGGCGCGTTACGAAGTCACGCTGGAACCGCGCATGGCGTTGCTGTCCCGCGGCCGTCAGTACCGGATCTACCAACAGAGGTCGGTGCCGGAGATTGTCGAGAGCATTCTGCGCAGTCGCCACGGCATGGAGGGGCAGGATTTCCGGTTCAACCTCGTTCGTGACTACCCTCGCCGAGAGCAAGTGATGCAGTTCGGTGAAAGCGATCTGGCGTTCATTTCACGGCTGCTGGCCGAGGTGGGCATCTGGTTTCGGTTCGCCCACGACGCCCGTCTCGATATTGATGTGATCGAATTTCACGACGACCAGCGCCACTACCAATGGCCTCAAATCAAGGTGCCGTATCGCTCGCCATCGGGGCTGGACAGCCATGATCAGGACGCCGTGTGGCAGTTGCAATCCGATCATTGCGTGGTGGAAAAGCACATTCACTTTCGTGCCTATGACCCACGGGATGCCAACGCCTGGCTCGACGGCGAAGTCGACCAGAGCCGCCGCGCCACCACCACCTATGGCGAGGCCTACCACTACGCCGAGCCCTACACCGTGCTCGGCGACGCACGGGATCTGGACGAGGACCTTGAGAGCGAAAGCGGCTTTTTCTATGCGCGCCTTCGCCACGAACGTTATCTCAATGCCCAGACGCGACTCAGCGGCGTCAGCAGCAGTGCGACCCTGGCGCTGGGGCAGATGCTCAGCGTCACCGGCGATCCCCCCCATGCGTTCGAACCCGGTGCGGTGATCACCGGCCTGAGTCTGCGCGCTGCCCGGGACCGCAGTTTCGAAGTCAGCTTCGTCGCCATTCCCTACAGCGAGAACGTTTGCTTCCGGCCGCCGGTGCCGCGCAAGCCACAGCTTGCCGGCACCGTTGCCGCCCGTGTGACCAGCGTCATCGCCAATGACCCCTACAGCCACATCGATAAGGAAGGTCGCTACAAGGTCAACTTCCTGTTCGACCGGGACAGCTGGGAAACCGGTGAAGAAAGCGCGTGGCTGCGGCTGGCCCGCGCCTACGCCGGCGACACCCACGGCCTGCACCTGCCGCTGATTGCCGGCACCGAAGTGGCCGTGGCCTTTGAGCACGGCGACCCCGACCGGCCCTACATCGCCCATGCCTTGCACGACGACCGGCACCCGGATCCGGTGACCCTGGCAGACCGGGACTTCACCCGCAACGTGCTGCGCACGCCGGCCAACAACAAACTGCGCATGGAAGACGAGCGCGGCAAAGAGCACGTCAAGCTCAGCACCGACCACAGTGGCAAGAGTCAGCTGAATCTGGGGCATCTGGTGGACGCGAGCAAGCAGAAGCGCGGCGAAGGCTTCGAACTGCGCACCGATGGCTGGGGGGCAATCCGCAGCGGCAAAGGGCTGTTCATCAGCGCCGATGAACAGGCCGGCGCCCAGGGCCAGCAACTTGAGATGGCAGCGGCGATTGCTCACCTGCAGCACGCGGTGGAGCAACTGCAAGGGCTGTCCCAGGATGCCCAGGCGAGCAGGGCCGAACCCGCTGCGGTTCAGGCGCAAATGGACCTGCTTGAACAGAACCTCGAACAGCTCAAATCCGCCGTGCTGTTGCTCAGCGCCCCCCAAGGCATTGCCCTCACCAGCGGCAAGCACCTGCAACTGGCGGCACACGACAACCTGATGCTCAACGCTGGCGGCGAAGCCGACATCGGCGTCGTCAAGCGAATGTTCATCGGCGTCGGCAAAGGCTTGAGCCTGTTCGTGCGCCAGTTGGGCATCAAGCTGATCGCCAATCAAGGGCCGGTCACCGTGCAGGCGCAGAACGACACGCTGGAGCTGCTGGCCCGGCAAGGCCTGAGCATCACCAGCACCGAAGACGAGATCCACATCGTCGCCAAGAAGAAGATCGTGCTGAACGCCGCAGGCAGTTACCTGACGCTGGAGCAGGGTCTCATCGAGTCGGGGACGGCGGGCGACCATCTCCTCAAGGCCGCGACTTTTCAGTTCCTCAAGGGCGGCGCGACCATGGCTGCCGACCATCCCGATTCCCCGAAACAGCTGACTCGTCAGCCTCTGCGCCTGAAGCTGGCCGCAGCGCCCAACCTTGGCGGCAGCTGGACTCACATGCCCTACAAGCTTTATGCCGATGGTGGGTTGATCAGCGAGGGCGTCATGGACACCAGCGGGCATGTCGAGGTTGATCATCAGCCGACGACGCAGGAATACCGGCTGGAAATGGCCAACGGCGTCAGCTACCGCATTCCCGCCGTGACCACCTACCGCCATCCCGAGCAGGGGAGGCTGGCCAATCAGGGCCTGCACCACCACCGTTCTGCGCCCGACACCCCGGTCAATCAACCCGCCTCGCACGCCGACCACCGCACGCAGTATGCCGCCGTGCTGAATAACACCGCCGATCAGGAAGAGGAGGCTCCATGACGCAGCCCGAAATTGTCGCGCCCGTATCGTTTCAAGAAACCGACACCGTGACTCTGACGCCCCCTTGGTTTGTGCAGGACTCTGAGTACCCGCCAGCTTTGACGACGTACATGCCGCTGGTAAACGGCGAAGAGACCTTTGGTGCCGTGCACCGTGCCATTGCAAGCGCGACACGTTCGGTTGATATCATTTGTTGGGGCTTTCAGCCGTCGATGTATTTCATTCGCAACGGGGGGAAGCACCCCAGCATCGGCGCGCTACTCATGGAAAAGGCCAAGGAGGGTGTAAAGGTACGCGTATTGGGCTGGGAGGCGCCGTTCAATACCGCAGGCATGGCGGGCGAAGCTAACCTTCCAGGCAAGGGGTTGCTTGCGCTCGACGATCGTAAAATGCAACACACCGCCGACGTCGAATACGGCTATGACCGTTATTGGTTCGCCAAGTGTGCCATTGCCGCTGGCCAGGCGCCCAAGCGCATCAGTGAACAATACCCGGCTTACGCCAGTCGCGGCTTCAGCCTGTTCGACCGCGCCGAGATCGTTCACCAGGCCCGGTATCACAGCGCCGATCCGAACCTGAGCGCCATCACGTTCGCAGCCCTCGGTATTGCCGTCACTCACCATCAGAAAACCGTGCTGGTGGACTATGAAGCCCCCGAACACGCGGTGGGTTTCGTCATGGGCCACAACACCCTCGACGAATATTGGGACACGGATCGGCACTCGGCGCTCAAGCGCGACAAAGCCAGTAAACCCGCGCCCAATGCCGGGCCTCGGGGTGACACGCCGCGTCAGGACATTTCCAGCCAGGTGGCCGGGCCGATCCTTGAGCACCTGCACCACAACTTCGCTACGGCCTGGTTCGACGCGACGGGCGAAGACCTGATGACCACCCGTGACGCCATGGCCCTGGGCAAGCGCCTGAAATGCCCGCCGAACGAGCAGCGGCACTTCGCCCAGATCCTGCGCACCCAGGCCCAGGAAGGCCGACGCGACATCGAGAAGCTTTACCTGCAAGCGGTGAACAACGCCACGGGCTTCATCTACATCGAAAACCAGTATTTTCGCTGGCCGCCTCTGGCCGAAATGATCAAGAAGGCCGCCCTCGCCCAGACCCAGGGCGGACGCGACCCCGGCAAGCACGGCGCATTGCACCTGTTCGTGATCACCAACGTGACCGACGACGGCATCGGTAAAGGCACGGTCAACACCCACCGCATGCTCGACAGCCTGGGGCGCGCCGACACCATGCCGAAAATCACCCAACTGCAACGCATCGAGGCAGCCAAGGCAAAAGCCGCCGCACAAGAGCAGGATCTGAGCGAACTGATCGCGGACCAGGCGACAACCCTCGCCACCGAGCTGTTGTCACTCTCGACGACACTGCTGACCGGGGGCGACAGCGCGATCAGCGAGAAGGCCCGCGAAAAGCGACGCGACGCCGAAAGCGCGGCGGCCTTCCGGATGGCTGTGCTCGAAGACCAGATCAAGGCCATCCAGCAAGAAGTGCTCAAGCCCGAGGAAATTCCCAATCTGAAAGTGCACATCTGCTCGCTGGTGGCGCCCGACTCACCTCCTGGCAACTGGATGCCGGTGTACATCCATTCCAAGTTGATGATCGTCGACGATGTCTTCACCACCCATGGCTCCGCCAACATCAACACCCGCAGCATGCAGGTGGACAGCGAATTGAACATTGCCCATGAGTGGGCCAGTGAGACTCAGGCGTTGAGGAGAAGGCTGTGGGATCTGCATACGGCGGGGAGGGGGATGCAGGATGAGCCCAAAGAGGCTTTTGATGCTTGGCAAAACATAATCAATAAAAACAAAGTTCGGAAGAGCGATAAGACGAAGGACAAACCCTACGCCCCCCTCGTCGAATTTCATTACGCCCCCGCCACGCTGACGAACCTCGACTGATGCGCCGATTAGTGCTGTTCGCCTGCCTGACTCTGACTGCCTGCGACAACGGCAACGGATTACAACCACCACCGGACAAGGACATCCAGATGAAGTCTCTCGCTGCAATCAAGGACAACCTGGCCTTCACTTGCAAACACGAAACGATCCCTTCGGCCAGTGCCGACAGCGATGTGTTGTTCCAGTACGCCCGTTGGTTGGAAAAGAACAACCAGCTCAAACAGGACCCTACTACCGAACTGGAGATTACCCGGCTGTACCGCATTGCTGCCGAGAACGGCCATGTTAAAGCCACTATCAACCTGCAGAACGGAAGCCTGCGCGGGAAATACAAACTGCGAGGTCACGAACACCTGCGCTTCAGTCAAGACCTGATCGATGCCAACGTGGCAACGGGTCACTACTTCGTGTCGCAGTTTTTAAAAAACGGTATCGCCGATCTCAAGCAGGACATGGAGATGTCGTTGCGCTATTTGCGTAAGGCCGCTGACGAAGGCAGTGCCCAAGCGCAATACGAAATTGGTGATGCGCTAGCGCCAAGCGACAGGGCGCCGGATGTCGCTCAACAGATGCGCCATTGCGCGGCTGAACAAGGACATGGAGCGGCCGCAAATATTTTAGGCGTCTACCTGCAAGACAACGGCAAATATAAAGAAGCGTTGGAAGTGCTCCAACTTGGTGTCGGCGCAGGCGACGCTAGTTCTGCCAGCCTTTTACGAAAAGGCTTCCGAGGGCCGGAAGCCACCGACGAACTGTATTACCTCGCTTTAAAGGAAGATAACGAGCGGGCCGACCGCTACCACAAAATCTGGAGCATACTTGCCGACTACTCCTACGCCCACCCCAAAGTCCCAGAAATCAACGACATCCTTCCGCTGCCCCCGGCCAAGCTGCCGCCGTGGGACGGCAAGCTGCAATGGCTGGAAGCTCGCGAAGCCAATGTCCCGCCTGAAAAGCCTTCGCCGGAGCTGATCCAGCGCCTGACCCAGGAGCTTAAACTCGACCCCGCCACCGGCAAGCCGATGCCGGGCGCCAAGGGCTTCAGCCAGGCAGACCTGTCGGCCGACCCATGCGTCGCCGGGACCAAGTGCCCGGTCAGCGGTTGGTGGCAGGTGGTCGTTCACCGAGAGCTGCACACCCCCAACGGCCAGCCGATTGTTCGTCATTTCGAGCAAGGCGACGTTTTCCCCGTCGAGCGCATGCGCTATTACCGTGACCGAATCTGGCCGCTGCCCGAGAGCCAACATGAAGGCCCGGTGCGGGTCTGGTGGAGGCTGGCATGAGGAACCGTGCTTGGGTTTTGTCATGCCTTTTGCTGGCAGGTTGCGATGCACCTCTCACGCAGCGCCCGCATAGCGCTGCGGTGCCGTCGCTCAGCGCAGTCCAGGAAAATCTGGCCTTCACTTGCAAACACGAAGCGCTACCTCTGGCGAGTCCTGACAGCGATGTGCTGTTCCAGTACGCCCGTTGGTTGGAAAAGAATAACCAGCTCAAACAAGACCCGACTACCGACCTGGAAATTACCCGGCTGTACCGGATCGCCGCCGAAAATGGGCACCCCAAGGCCACCATCAATCTGCAGAACGGCAGCCTGCGAGGGAAATACAAGCTGCGGGGTCACGAACACCTGCGCTTCAGTCAAGACCTGATCGATGCGAACGTAGCCACGGGTTACTACTTTGTGTCGGTGTTTCTAAAAAACGGTATCGCCGATCTGAAACAGGACATGGAGATGTCGCTGCGCTACCTGCGCAAGGCCGCCGACGAGGGCAGTGCGCAAGCCCAATATGAAATTGGTGATGCGCTGGCGCCGAGCAGCAGGGCGCCGGATGTAGCGCGACAGATGCGGCGTTGCGCAGCTGAGCAAGGGCACGGGCGGGCCGCCCGCGCGTTGGGCGTCGATTTGCAGACCAGGAAGCAATACCGTGAATCGCTGGAAGTATTTCAATTAGGAGTCGCTGCGGGGGATGACTCCTCCGCAGGACGTCTCGACGAGGGATTTGGAGGGGCTGAGCCGACCGACGAACTCTATTACATGGATCTGCAAAAGGACTTGGAACGCGCCGACCGCTACCACAAAATCTGGAGCATCCTTGCTGACTACTCCTACGCCCACCCCAAAGTCCCAGAAATTAACGACATCCTCCCGCTGCCCCCGGCCAAGCTGCCGCCGTGGGACGGCAAGCTGCAATGGCTGGAAGCCCGCGAAGCCAATGTCCCGCCCGAAAAACCATCGCCGGAGTTAATTCAGCGCCTGACCCAGGAGCTTAAACTCGACCCCGCCACCGGCAGGCCTTTGTCTCAATTGCTTCCCATGAACTAATCAACCAACTGAAAAAGGATTTCACATGAAAGGCATCATCCGCATCGGCGACACCACCACTGGCGGCGGCATCGTCAAAACCGGCTCTGACGCAATGATCTTCGAAGGCATTGGCGCAGCGCGCGTAGGCGACGTCGTCCTTTGCCCATTGCCAGGCCATGGCACCACCCGCATTGCCCAGGGCAACTCGGGCTGCAGCGATGACGGCGTGCCGATCGCGTTCCACGGCGACCTCTGTGAGTGTGGCTGCGCATTGATCACCTCGCTGCCGGAAGCCAGCGCCGGCTGACGAAGCATGATGTTTTTCAACACCCGAGACACCAAGACAAGGACATCTGTCATGAACAAGGACAACCCGACGCTGGCGTACTTCGATGCCGAGATGCGCTACCTGCGCGAAGCCGCTAAAGAGTATGCCGAGGCATTTCCCGACCGCGCCAGCGCATTGAACCTGGACAAGCCCGGGGCTCAGGATCCCGCCGTCGAACAGCTGTTCCAAGGCTTTGCGTTCCTGATGGGCCGACTGCGGGAAAAGCTCGACGACGACCTGCCGGAGCTAACTGAGGGCTTGGTCGGGCTGGTCAGGCCGCAGTACCTGCGCATGATTCCGTCGCTGTCGATCGTCGAGTTCTCGCCTGACATCCATGAAATGAAGACCAGCGAGACGATCCGCAAAGGCTTCGAGGTGCGCTCGCGACCTCTCGGCCCAGAGGATACTCGCTGCCGTTACACCACCACGCAGGACCTGACATTGCGCGCGCTGTCGCTCGATAGCGTGGAGGTCGGGCAGCAGGCGGATGGCCGCTCCGTGATCAGGCTGCGGTTCTCCCTGGGGAAGTTGGTGCTGGCGGACACGATGGACTTGAGCAGCCTGCCGTTGTACCTGAACGCCAGCGCGCCCGTGGCCAGCGCCTTGCACCAGGCGCTGGCGCTCAATGCCCGCAAGGTCTACCTGCGCAAGGGAAGCTCGGAACGCGAGGAGGTCGCTGTCAAATTCAGCCCCAAGGGTTTCGGTGACGAAGATCGACTCTGGCCTCATGCCGATGACCGTTCCAGCGGCTGCCCGTTATTGCTGGAGTATTTCAGCTTCCCCGAGAAATTCATGTTCCTCACGATCAAGGGCCTGGAGCAGGTGAAACTGGACGCCAACACAAAGGCGTTCGAGCTGGAGGTGGTGCTGGGTCAACCCTGGCCCCGCGGGTTTGCGCTCAGTGCCGAGCATGTTCGTCTTCACGCCGTGCCGGTCATTAACCTGTTTGCCCTGGAGGCAGACCCTCTGGCCCTCGACCCTTTGCAGACCGATTACCGCGTGCGGCCGGCGCATGTGGAGGATGCCGACACGGAAATCTATTCCGTGGACAGCGTTATCGCGGGCAAGCGTGCTGCGCGGCACGAGTATGTGCCCTTCACCCATTTTCAGCACAGGGGCGGCATGCTGCGTGATGACGCTCCGGAGCGATATTTCCATACCCGGCTCAAACCCGCGCCAGATGGGTCCCACGACACATGGCTGGTTCTGGGCGGCGACGGTTTCGAACAGGACCGCTTGAACCCGGCACACCGCCTGACGCTGCAGTTGACGGGCACCAACGGCCGGCTGCCACGAATGGCGTTGGCCGAGACGGTGCTGGACCAGCCTGCGCAGTCGGGTCGGCGGACATTGACGGTGCGCAACCTGTGCGCGCCGACCATGCCCTGTTACGCCCCTGACAAAGACCGTTTTCATTGGCGTGTCCTCAGTCACTTGGGCTCGAGTTTTCTGCCGCTGCTCGACAACGCCGAGGTCTTGCGCAATACGCTGGCGCTTTACGACTGGACCGACAGTGCGCCGAACCGGCGCCGGTTACAGTCGATCATCGAGGTTCGTCATCATCTGATCCAACGTTTTGAGGGCGGTTTTCTGCTGCGCGGTGTGGACATTGAAGTCACGCTGGATGCAGGCAATTTCGCGGGGGAAGGGGACATTTGCCTGTTTGGTGAACTGCTCAGCCGCTTCTTTGCGCAGTACGCCGACATTCATCTGTTCAACCAATTGACGTTGATCCTGCAACCGCAGGATAAACATTTGCGATGGAGTGAGAATCACAGCCAGCGAGTGCCTGGGTGAGCCGTCAATTCGCAAGCGCCGCCGCAGATTGCCTTGCATTAAGGCACTAGGCTGCAGCGCAGCACACTTAACCCAGTGGGAGCGAGCTGCTTGCGATGGAGGCCGGCAAGTCCGCTGACTATTTCAGCGCCTGGAATGCCGTATTCGCGAGCAAGCTCGCTCCCACAGGTTGTGTAATGCCCGAATGATCAAGTCGGCATAACACCTCTGCCGTGCTTACTCGTCATACCCCAGGTTCGGCGCCAGCCAGCGTTCGGTCACGCTCAAATCCTGCTGTTTACGCGCCGTGTAGCTTTCCACCTGATCTTTGTCCATCTTGCCGACGGCAAAGTACTGGGCCTGCGGGTGGGCGAAATACCAGCCGCTAACCGCCGCCGCCGGGAACATCGCGTAGTGCTCGGTGAGGAACACGCCGCTGACGCCGGGTTTGCCGTCGCCCTGGGCCGGGTCGAGGAGGTCGAACAGCACGCCTTTCTCGGTATGGTCCGGGCAAGCCGGGTAGCCGGGGGCAGGGCGGATGCCGGTGTATTGCTCCTTGATCAACTCGTCATTGCCCAACTGCTCGTCACGGGCGTAGCCCCAATATTCTTTGCGCACCTGCTGGTGCAGCCACTCGGCGCAGGCCTCGGCCAGCCGGTCCGCCAGGGCCTTGACCATGATCGCGTTGTAATCGTCGCCCTTGTCCTGATACGCCTTCGACACCTCTTCAGCGCCAATGCCGGCGGTGGTGATGAAGCCGCCGACGTAATCGGTGACGCCGCTGCCCTGGGGCGCCACGAAGTCGGCCAGGGAGAAATTCGGCTTGCCGTCGGTCTTGATGATCTGCTGGCGCAGATGATGGAGCTTGGCCAGTGGGGCGCCGTTGTCGTCGAGCAATTGAATGTCGTCGTGATCGACCTGATTGGCCGGCCAGAAGCCGAACACGGCGCGGCTGCGGATCAGCTTCTCGTCGATCAGTTTGCGCAGCAGCTCCTGGGCGTCCTTGAACAGCGAGGTGGCTGCTTCGCCCACCACTTCGTCGGTGAGGATGCGCGGGTACTTGCCGGCCAGGTCCCAGGAAATAAAGAACGGCGTCCAGTCGATGTAATCCACCAGCACGTTCAGGTCGATGTCTTCCAGCACCTTGACCCCGGTGAACGTCGGCTTCACAGGCTGGTAGGCGGCCCAGTCGAACTGCGGCTTCTTGGCGATGGCCGCGCCGTAGCTCAGGCGCTCGGTGCGGGCGCTGCGGGCGGACGTGCGCTCGCGCACTTCGACGTATTCGGCGCGGGTCTTCTCGATGAAGCCGGCTTTCAGCTCCTTGGACAGCAGCTGCGTCGCCACGCCCACGGCGCGGGAAGCGTCGGTGACGTAGATCACCGCGTCGTTGCTGTACTTGGGCTCGATCTTCACCGCCGTGTGCGCTTTGGACGTGGTCGCGCCGCCGATCATCAGCGGCAGGTGGAAGTCCTGACGCTGCATCTCACGGGCAACGTGGACCATCTCGTCCAGGGACGGCGTGATCAGGCCGGACAGCCCGATGATGTCGCACTTCTGCTCGCGGGCGACCTGCAGGATTTTCTCCGCCGGCACCATTACGCCGAGGTCGACGATGTCGTAGCCGTTGCAGCCCAGCACCACGCCGACGATGTTCTTGCCAATGTCGTGGACGTCGCCCTTGACCGTCGCCATGAGGATCTTGCCCTTGGCTTCGGGCTTGTCGCCTTTCTCCTCTTCAATGAAAGGGATCAAATGCGCCACGGCCTGTTTCATCACGCGGGCGGATTTAACCACTTGCGGCAGGAACATCTTGCCCGAGCCGAACAGGTCGCCAACCACGTTCATGCCGGCCATCAGCGGGCCTTCGATGACCTCGATGGGGCGCTTGAACGACTGGCGCGAGAGCTCGGTGTCTTCAACGATGTGCGTGGTGATGCCCTTGACCAGCGCGTGCTTGAGGCGCTCGTTGACCTCCCAGCCCCGCCACTCTTCGGTTTCCGCTTCCTTCACCGAGCCGTCGCCTTTGTACTGGTCGGCGAGGGCCAGCAGGGCGTCGGTGCCTTCCGGCGTTCGGTTGAGCACCACGTCTTCCACCGCGTCACGCAATTCCGCCGGGATCTGGTCGTAGATCTCCAACTGGCCGGCGTTGACGATGCCCATGGTCAGGCCGTTGCGGATCGCGTGCAGCAGGAACACCGAGTGAATCGCCTCACGCACCGGGTTGTTGCCGCGGAACGAGAACGACACGTTGGACACGCCGCCCGAGGTCAGCGCATACGGCAGCTCATCGCGGATGTAGGCGCAGGCATTGATGAAGTCCACGGCGTAGTTGTTGTGCTCTTCGATGCCGGTGGCAATGGCGAAGATGTTCGGGTCGAAGATGATGTCTTCCGGCGGGAAGCCGACTTCGTTGACCAGAATGTCGTAGGAGCGCTTGCAGATTTCCTTCTTGCGCGCCTCGGTGTCGGCCTGGCCGGCTTCGTCGAAAGCCATCACCACCACTGCCGCGCCGTAGCGCTTGCACAATTTGGCGTGATGAATGAACTGCTCGACGCCTTCTTTCATGCTGATCGAGTTGACGATGCCCTTGCCCTGGATGCACTTGAGGCCGGCTTCGATGACTTCCCATTTCGAGGAGTCGATCATGATCGGCACCCGGGAGATGTCGGGCTCGCCGGCAATCAGGTTGAGGAAGGTCACCATGGCCTTCTTCGAGTCCAGCATGCCCTCGTCCATATTGATGTCGATCACTTGGGCGCCGGCTTCGACCTGCTGCAGGGCGACTTCCAGCGCTTCGGTGTAGTTATCTTCACGAATCAGGCGGGCGAAGCGGGCAGAACCGGTGATGTTGGTGCGCTCGCCGACGTTGACGAACAGCGAGCTGCGATCAATGGTAAACGGCTCCAGACCGGACAGGCGGCAAGCCTTCGGGATCTCCGGAATCGGGCGCGGCGCATAGGGCGCAACGGCGTTGGCGATGGCCTTGATGTGCGCCGGCGTGGTGCCGCAGCAGCCGCCGACGATATTCAGGAAGCCGCTCTGGGCGAACTCTTCAACGACCTTGGCCATCTCTGCCGGGGCTTCGTCGTACTCGCCGAATTCGTTGGGCAGGCCGGCGTTCGGGTGCGCGGAGACATGGGTTTCAGCTTTATTGGACAGCTCTTCCAGGTACGGCCGCAGCTCGCTGGCGCCCAGCGCGCAGTTGAGGCCCACGGAGATCGGCTTGGCGTGGCGCACGGAGTTCCAGAACGCTTCGGTGGTCTGGCCGGAGAGGGTGCGGCCGGAGGCGTCGGTGATGGTCCCGGAAATCATGATCGGCAGCTCGAAGCCCAGCTCGTCGAACACGCCCTGAACGGCAAAAATCGCCGCTTTGGCGTTGAGGGTGTCGAAGATGGTTTCGATGAGGATCATGTCCGCACCGCCTTCGATCAGGCCTTTGGTCGCCTCGGTGTAGTTCTCCACCAGTTCGTCGAAGGTCACGTTGCGGTAGCCGGGGTTGTTGACGTCCGGCGACAGCGAGCAGGTGCGGCTGGTCGGGCCGAGCACGCCAGCGACGAAGCGCGGCTTGTCGGGGGTTTCGAGCGTCTTGGCGTCGGCGACCTGGCGGGCCAGGCGTGCGCCTTCCACGTTCAGTTCGTACACCAGCGCCTCCATGCCGTAGTCGGCCTGGGACACCTGGGTGGCGTTGAAGGTGTTGGTTTCGAGAATGTCGGCACCGGCGTCGAGGTACTCCTTCTCGATCGCGCCAATCACGTCGGGCCGGGTCAGGATCAACAGGTCGTTGTTGCCCTTGACGTCGCTCGGCCAGTCGGCGAAACGCTTGCCGCGGTAGTCTTCTTCCTCCAGCCGATAGCTCTGGATCATCGTGCCCATGCCGCCATCGAGGATCAGGATCCGCTGTTGAAGAGCCTGCTGGAGTGCTTGAAGACGCGCGCTGCGATCTGACATGAGGTTACCCGGATGAAAAAGTACGAAATAAGATGGCGCTGAAAGGTGCGAAATAATAGCAAACCTGCGCGGATTTAAATCATTCCGGGATTTACATGAATTATGTTCATGTTGGGGATCGTCGTCGGATCTGTAATCGCGTCCTACGTGCAAACCCATGGTTAGCGCGGAATGGCCCCACTGACACTGCCCCAAACGCTGAAACCCTTATAAAACATGGCGCGCAGCCATTATGCAGCCCGTCAGTGAAGCCGAACCTTTTTGCAACGTTTGAAGTCGGACGTTGGGAGTCGCTCTTCGGCACCCGCTCTTTTTGAGTGTGGGATTGAAGGTCAATCCAGACGAAGCAAGAGGTTGCAGATGTTGATTTCGGTTCAGGCCCTGCGGGCACTCGCCGCGTGGGCTGTTGTGTGTCACCACTTCATGCAGATTTTTTTCGACTTCCATCCGAGTGGGCCGGTCGGCCGTTTTTTCACTGAAAAAGGCGCGGTCGGCGTCGACGTCTTTTTCGTCATCAGCGGTCTGGTCATTTACCTTTCCACCGTGGACAAGGACATTCCCGCTGGCCGCTTCATGCTCAACCGGGTGATTCGCATCGTCCCCGCGTATTGGCTGTACACCCTGGTGATGGGCCTGCTTGTGGTCGTCGCTCAGCCGCTGTTGCCCCATCAGGTGGTCGACTGGCAGAGCTTCGTCTTGTCGCTGTTGTTTATCCCTTCGGAAAACCCTGGCGGTTACGGCCTCTATCCCACCCTGAACGTGGGCTGGACGCTGAATTACGAAATGTTGTTTTACGTGCTGTTCTCGATGGTCTTCTTGTTTCAGCAACGGCTGCGCCCACTGATCCTGGCGGCGGCACTGTTTGCCATTACCGACGTGCTGGGCCGCTCCGGGCTGGTCAGCCGGTTCTATGCCAATGACATCGTGTATGAGTTCCTGCTTGGCATCTTCGTGGGTGTGATGTACCGCCGGGGCTGGATCAGCGAAAGGCTGTGGTTGCCATTGATCGCAATCGGCGCTGCGCTGTTCACCATCGACCACCTGCAACCGGCGCCACGCATCATCAATTGGGGCCTGCCGAGCGCTGTGATCGTCGTCGCCTGCATCTCCCTCGAACCCTATCTGCGCAACTACCGCCTGCTGAAAACCATGGGCGACTGTTCGTACTCGGTTTACCTGCTCCACGTGCTGGTGCTCTATGCGGGATGGCTGGTGAGCGAGCGCTACGGCGTTAACCCTTACCTGGTCTTCGCCGTCTGCGTGCCGGTCATCGCGCTCGGGGCGTGGCTCAGTTATGAGTGGATCGAGAAGGGGCTGTACCGGCGCATGAAGGGCTGGCTGGACCAGAGAAGGGCGAGCAAGGAGGCGGCGCTGTCGTGACAGGCGCCGGGTAGTGGATGGGGCGCTTACCCGACTAAATTACTAGGGCTTTGTCAGGCGCAGTTGATTGGCGTAAACTGCGCCCCACGTCTGCGAGGAATTTTCATGACCGCTATTACGATTACCGATGCCGCCCACGATTACCTGGCTGATCTGCTGGAAAAGCAGAACACGCCCGGCATCGGCATCCGCGTGTTTATTACCCAGCCTGGCACCCAATACGCTGAAACCTGCATTGCCTATTGCAAGCCAGGCGAAGAGAAATCCGAAGACACGGCCATTGGCCTGAAAAGCTTCACCGCCTGGATCGACGCATTCAGCGAAGCGTTTCTGGACGATGCCGTGGTCGATTACGCCACCGACCGCATGGGCGGACAGTTGACCATCAAGGCGCCGAACGCCAAGGTGCCGATGGTCAACGCCGACAGCCCGATTAACGAACGCATTAATTACTACCTGCAGACCGAGATCAACCCGGGGCTCGCCAGCCACGGCGGTCAGGTGACCTTGATCGAGGTGGTGGAAGAGGATGCGGCCAATGTCGCCATTCTTCAGTTCGGCGGTGGTTGCCAGGGTTGCGGCCAAGCGGATGTGACGCTCAAGGAAGGCATCGAGCGCACCCTGCTGGAGCGCATACCCGAGCTGACCGGTGTGCGTGACGTGACTGACCACACCCAGAAAGAAAACGCGTATTACTGAGAAGTGATGGCGTGGCAAGCAAGCCCCGACGGGTTCGGGGCTTTTTTGTGGGCGCTCGCCAAGGTCCAGAGGCGCACGCTAGGGCCTGAACACATGGGCGTGGCCCGCGCGATACAGCGATGATTCGCTAAACACATCGTTGCCCAGCACCCGTCCCACCAGAATCAGCGCGGTGCGGCGGAACCCCTTGATCCGCACCTTTTCCTCGATGTCCGCCAGCGTGCCGGTGACCCAGTCCTGATCCGGCCAGCTGGCGCGGTGCACCACGGCAATCGGGCAATCGGCGCCGTAGTGCGGGGTCAGCTCGGCGACGATCTTGCCGAGGTTATTCACGCCCAGATGAATCGCCATGGTCGCCTGATGCTGCGCCAGATCACCGAGGGTTTCGCCTTCGGGCATGTCGGTTTTGTCGGCGTAGCGGGTCAGGATCACGCTCTGGGAAATGTCCGGCAGCGTCAGCTCCGTGCCAAGCAACGCAGCGCACGCCGCGGTGGCAGTGACGCCGGGAATGATTTCGAAGGGGATCTGCAGCTCGCGCAGGCAGCGGATCTGCTCGCCGATGGCGCCATACAGGCTCGGATCGCCCGAGTGAACACGCGCCACATCCTGGCCTTGCGCATGAGCGGATTTCATCAGATCGATGATCTGCTGAAGGTGCAATGGAGCGCTGTTGGTGACCTGGATCGCCTGATGCCCTTCCAGCACTGCTTCTGGCACCAGGGAGCCGGCGTAAATGATCACCGGGCAGGAGCGGATCAGCCGCTGGCCTTTGACAGTGATCAGGTCTGGATCGCCAGGGCCGGCGCCGATGAAAAAAACAGTCATGGAGTGTCCTGATTGGAATTCATTTGAGCACTGTTTGGATGGCTGTATGCGGTCCAGTGGGACCGGCTTTAGCCGGGAAGAGGCCAGCGTGTACACCCTCAAATTTGCAGCGTGGCGCCTGACGCTTTCCCGGCTAAAGCCGGTCCTACGAGGGTACGCGGTGTGTCCGTAGGACCGGCTTTAGCCGGGAAGGGGCCTGGATGTACACCCTCAAATTTGCAGCGTGACTATTAATGCCTTCCCGGCTAAAGCCGGTCCTACAAGGGTTGGCCGGTCCTATTAGATCGCGGTTGCCAGAGCAAATGTCGCATGGGGGCTTTTTCGGCGGGGGATGGCCAAGGTCGCGGGCGAGCCGGTCAACCGCGTCGCCATCGCCAACGCCGCGCTTTCCGCCACGCCGTAGCAGCCGGTGCGTTCAAAGGCGATGTCCGAGCGATGGCTCAGTTGGGACTCGTAAGTTGCCAGCTCACGGGCGCTGAAGAACCCGATCGTTAGGCCCAACCCACGACCCAGCTCCAGCAATCCTTCCTCATCCGACTTGTCGTCAATGGAGGCGATGGCGGCAACGTCTGCCAGCTCAAGACGACACTCCCGCAAACCATCCTCCATCAACAGCCGAAGCTCCAGCGCCGAACAGCCGCGCTGGCAGCCCAGACCGACCACCCACAGTGGCCGATCGCGCACTTCATTCACAGAGCAGGCTTCAAACCGACGTGCGTCGCGGTCGCTTCATTGCGCCGAAACAACCAGGCGCTGATCCAGCCCAGGGCAATCCAGAAAACCGCGTTGGTCAGCAGCGACGCAATCTTGAATTGCGCTTCAAGGGCTTCCGGGGCGAGTGCCGAATGCACCGCCGGCTGAGGGGCGCCGACGATATGCGGCACCACCAGAATCATTGCGCCGACAACCTTCAACAGCCAGTGCCGGGCAAACACCATCAACGCCAACCCTGCAGCCGTGGAGGCGGCAGTGCCCACCCACCAGATCTGCCGTTGGGTCAGGTCCGCCGCGACGGTACCGGGCAGTTCGGGCGGCAAGCCGAGGGTTGGCGCCAGCACAAACACGGCATAACCGGCCAATCCCCACAGCACGCCTTCGCGAGCACTCGTCGGCGTACGCAAGGTGTACAGCGCCGCCAGCATCAGCGCGAAACCGACCGCGACTACCAGATTGCCCCCCGTGGTGGACAGCACGCGCTGCCAGCCGTTTTCAGGCTCCCAGGCTTCGGCGTCATGGACGTGACCGGCCATCGCACCGTCGGTGTGCTCGTGCATCTCGGTAGCCGGGGCCTTTTCGTAGGTCTCCGCCTGCAGGATCAACGGCGCGACCGAGAAGCTCTGCAGCAGTGTCAACAACAGGGCGGCGAGCAGTCCGGTGAACCCGGCCGTTTGCGCAATTCGCTTGAACATGGCGGCAGGTCTCAATGGCAAGGGAAGGCGGAGCTGTGACGGGTGTCGTGTGCCGCGTTGTGCACCGCATCGATGTGGGAGAAACCGGCGAAGTACACCAGAAATGCGCCGAGAAACATCGCGCTGACGGCGGCAACAAGGCGCTGGCTCTGCGTGGCAGTCACGGCCGTTGTGGTGTTGGTGGTGCCGGACGTCTGGCGGGGTGTGCTGATGGACATGGCGCTTCCCTCTGAAGTGGTTTCAGCGGACGGAAAGGCGCAAAGACACCGCAGGCGAATGCCGGCAGTGCTCAACAGCGCCCGCCCACCGCGGGTTGTTATGGTGTGTTGTCGGGCCGGTCTCCGGGCTCGCGAGGGGCACATGCATCAGCCGTTACGGCCGTCGTGCCTTCAAGAATCGCCTTCCCATATCGCTGCCGACACAGTGGATCTGACTCTTCACTCGCTTACCGTTGCGGGGGCAGCACCGGACTGATACACACCCGAAGGTCTGCACGCACCGGTTTCCCGTTTCACCCTGTGAAGGGCACCCGTTACAAGGTGTGTAGGAGACCACGGGCTGTTTGGCTCGTCAATCGACCCTTCAGCCGATGGGTCAATCGATGCAGCGATCGGTGCGTCAATTGGCGCGGCACTCACTGCAAAGCGCGATTGACCGGCCTCCAGTCACTGCGTAGCCTTGCGCACTTGAGGTTCGCCGGCCGCTTTTATGAAAGCCACCGGCGCTAAGAAGGGAATGCGGTTTCAAGCCGCAGCTGCCCCCGCAACTGTAAACGGACAGGTTCATTGCACAGCCACTGCGCGAGCGGGAAGGCGCGATGAATGCCAGTCGCCTGACGATCCCTGTCAGTAACCGGCCGCCGTGAGCCAGGAGACCTGCCTCGAATCGGACCGCCTGCAAGCGGCCGAGGAATTCCACTACAACCGGGCGGGGTGATCCGGTGGCGAATTGAACCGCGCGCCTGCTTCGGCCGGCCCTGCGCTGTTTTCGTCCTCGTTGCCCCGCCGCACGCCTGAGGGCAACCGATGAAAACACTGGCCAAACTTCCCGTCACCATCGTCACCGGCTTTCTCGGCTCGGGCAAAACCACCTTGCTGCGGCACATGCTCGACAACGCCGAAGGCCGACGCATCGCCGTCATCGTCAATGAATTCGGCGAGTTGGGCATCGACGGCGACATCCTCAAGCAGTGCACCATCGGCTGCACCGAAGAAGAAGCCGTCGGTCGCGTCTACGAGCTGGCCAACGGCTGCCTGTGCTGCACCGTTCAGGAAGAGTTCTTCCCGGTGATGCAGGAGCTGGTCGCCCGCCGCGGCGATCTCGATCACATCCTCATCGAAACCTCGGGCCTGGCCCTGCCGAAGCCGCTGGTGCAAGCCTTTCAATGGCCGGAAATTCGCAACGCCTGCACCGTCGACGCGGTGATCACCGTGGTCGACAGCCCGGCCGTGCTCGCCGGCACCTTCGCCGCGTTCCCGGATCAGGTCGACGCCCAGCGCAAGCTCGACCCGAACCTGGACCACGAATCGCCGCTCCACGAGCTGTTCGCCGACCAACTGGCCAGCGCCGATCTGGTCGTGCTGAACAAGGCCGACATGCTCGACGCCGATGCGCTGGCAGCGGTGCGCGCGGAAGTCGCCGAAGAGTTGCCGCCAGCGGTGAAGATCGTCGAAGCGAACCGAGGCCAGTTGCCGATCAGCGTGTTGCTGGGGCTCGGCGCCGAATCCGAGCTGCACATTGATGGCCGCAAGACCCATCACGATCACCACGAAGGCGACGATCACGATGATCACGACCATGACGCCTTCGACTCCATCTCCATTACGCTGCCCCAGGCGGACGAATCGCTGTTGCTTGACGCGCTGACCCAGGCCGTCGTCCAGCACGGCATCCTGCGCGTCAAAGGCTTCGCTGCGATTCCCGGCAAACCCATGCGCCTGCTGGTGCAAGGCGTCGGCACGCGCTTCGACAAGCATTTCGACCGCGCCTGGAAGCCTGACGAAGCCCGGGAAACCCACCTGGTGCTGATCGGCCAGGAACTGGACGCCGGCGTCCTCGAAGCGCAATTGCGCGCTGCACTCTCAGGGATCAAAGGCTAACCATGCACCTGCTGCGCACTCAGCCCGGCGGCTTCGTTCCCGACGACAGCATCGCTGACCTGGGCCAGACCCCCGCCGAGCTGGTGATCCTGTGCAGCGCCGACTCGAACCTGGCCCTGCTGGCTGAAACCGCGCAGCAACTGCCGGGTGACTACCCGAGCCTGCGCCTGGCCAATCCGATGCAGGTGCAAAACCATGCGTCGGTGGATTTGTACGTCGACGAGGTGCTGCGACACGCCAAAGTCATCCTGATTTCCCTGCACGGCGGTATCGGCTATTGGCGCTACGGCGTCGAGCGGCTGGTGGAACTGGCGGCAAAGGGGGTGAAGCTGATTCTGGTGCCCGGCTGCGATCGCCCGGACCCCGAGCTGAGCGGCCTGAGCACGGAATCTGCCGAAGACCTTGATCGGCTCTGGCATTACCTGCGTCAGGGCGGCAAGCACAACGCGCTGGCGCTGTTCAACTTCATCGCCACGCGCTGGCTGGGCGGCGACTATCCCTGGGTCGAGCCGCAAACCTTGCCGCGCACCGTGATTTACCACCCGCAGAACACCTACGCCGATTTGGCCCGCTGGCAGGCCGACTGGCGCGCGGATCAGCCGGTCGCCGCCGTGCTGTTTTATCGCTCTCACTTGCAGGCGGCAAACACCGGTTTCATCGATGTGTTCTGCGAGCGCTTGTCGGCCCAGGGATTGAACCCGTTGCCGATTGCCGTCGCCAGCCTGAAGGAAGCCGGCTGCATGAGCGCGATACAAGACTGGCTCGACGAAGTGGAGTGTGAGGTCATTCTCAACACCACCGGGTTTGCTCAATCGAACCCGGAAGCGCCGGATGTACGACCGTTTCGCCGGGACATCCCGGTCATTCAGGCCATTTGCGCCCAGGACAACGAACCGGCCTGGCAGGCCAGCGCTCAAGGGCTGGGGCCACGGGATCTGGCGATGCACATCGCGCTGCCGGAACTGGACGGGCGCATCATCAGCCGGCCGATCAGCTTCAAGGACCTGGCCTGGCACAGCGAGCGCAGCCAGTCCGACGTGGTCTGCTACCGCGCCCAGCCGGGGCGCATGGATTTCGTTGCCGAACTGGCCCGGCGCTGGGTGTTGCTGGCCCGCACGGCCAACGCCGACAAGCGCGTGGCGCTGATTCTCGCCAACTACCCGACCCGCGACGGGCGCATCGGCAACGGCGTCGGCCTCGACACGCCGGCGGCCGCGCTGAACATCCTTAAGGCGATGCAGGCCGAGGGCTACCCGGTCGAAGGTTTGCCCGAAACCGGCACTGCGCTGATACATGCGCTGCTTGGCGGTGTCACCAATGACCCGGACAGCCTCGATCAGCGGCCGTGCCATCAGAGCATGGCCATGGACGAGTACCTGGCGGCGTTTCAGGCGTTGCCTGAGGCCAATCGCGATGCCGTGATGGCTCGGTGGGGCGCGCCGCAGACCGATCCCATGTGTCGCGACGGGCGGATGATGATCGCCGGCCTGCGTTTCGGCATGACCTTCGTCGGCATCCAACCGGCGCGGGGCTACAACGTCGATCACAGCGCGGTGTATCACGATCCTGATCTGGTGCCGCCACACGGTTACCTGGCGTTCTACTTCTGGCTGCGCAAACGCTATGGCGCCCATGCCGTCATCCACGTCGGCAAGCACGGCAATCTGGAGTGGCTGCCGGGCAAAGGCGTTGGTCTGTCCGAACACTGCTGGCCGGACGCGATCCTCGGCCCGATGCCGAATATCTACCCGTTCATCGTCAACGATCCGGGCGAGGGCGCACAGGCCAAGCGCCGCACCCAGGCGGTGATCATCGACCACTTGATGCCGCCGCTGACCCGCGCCGAAACCTACGGGCCGCTGCGCGACCTTGAACTGCTGGCGGACGAATATTACGAAGCGCAGCTGCTCGACCCGCGCCGTGCCCGAGAGCTGCAAAAGGACATTCTCCGGCTGGTGCGCGAGACACATATCGACCGCGAGCTGGCGATGGACGGGGACACCAGCATCGATGCCGATGCCGCCGTGTGGTTGCCGCGCCTGGACACCTATCTGTGTGACCTCAAGGAGTCGCAAATTCGCGATGGCCTGCACGTCTTCGGCGAGTCGCCCACTGGACGGCTGCGCATCGACACGCTGCTGGCGATGGTGCGCGTGCCTCGCGGCGATGGTCGCGGCGGTCAGGCGAGCCTGTTGCGCGTTTTGAGTCAGGCGCTGGCACTGGATTTCGACCCGCTGGACTGTGACCTCGGCGCGCCGTGGACCGGCGAAAAACCTCATGTATTACATGAGGTCAGTGCTGAACCCTGGCGCACGGCCGGTGATACCCGCGAGCGACTGGAGCTGCTGGCTGCGCAGATGATTGAGCAGATTGCCAGTGGCGTTCCTCCCAGTAATCGGTTTGAAAACAACAGCTTGCTCGATGTAATTCAGTCTTTGCATGAAGTCGTGATCCCGCGCCTTGACGCCTGTGGTCCTGCAGAGATGTCCAACCTGCTCAGCGCGCTAAGTGGGCGTTTCGTCCCGGCCGGGCCGAGCGGCGCCCCCAGTCGCGGACGGCTGGACGTGTTGCCCACCGGGCGCAATTTCTTCTCGGTGGACGTAAGAAACCTGCCGACCATGACCGCGTGGCGCATTGGTTTCCAGTCGGCGAATCTGTTGCTGGAGAGGCACTTACAGGACCATGGTGATTATCTCCGTCAGCTGGGTCTTTCGGTGTGGGGCACGGCAACCATGCGCACCGGCGGTGATGATATCGCTCAGGCCATGGCGTTGATGGGGGTGCGTCCGGTGTGGGCGGCGGGCAGTCAGCGCGTGGATGATTTCGAAATCCTGCCCTTGAGCCTGCTTGATCGGCCTCGGGTCGATGTGACCCTGCGGGTGTCCGGTTTCTTCCGCGACGCGTTCGCCAACCTGATCCGCCTGTTCGATGCGGCGGTGCAGGCCGTCGCCGCGCTGGACGAGCCCGACGACATGAACCCCCTGGCGGCGCGCGTGCGCCAGGAGCGCGAGCAATTGCTGCGCGATGGTCTGGATGCCGGGCAAGCGGCGAAGCAGGCCGGCTGGCGCATCTTCGGCGCCAAGCCAGGGGCGTATGGCGCGGGGGTGCAGAACGCCATCGACGGACGCTTGTGGCAAAGCCGCGAAGACCTCGCCGAGGTCTACCTGAACTGGGGCGGCTACGCCTACGGCGGCAGCGACGAGGGCACACCGGCCCGTGACGGTTTTGCCAAGCGGCTGAGCCAGGTTCAGGCGGTGCTGCAGAATCAGGACAACCGCGAACACGATCTGCTGGATTCCAACGATTACTACCAGTTCCAGGGCGGCATGCTGGCGGCGGTGGAAAGCCTGTCCGGCGAAAAAGTCGCCAGTTATCACGGCGACCACAGCCAGCCCGATCTGCCGAAGATCCGCACGCTGAAGGAAGAGCTCAACCGAGTAGTGCGCTCGCGGGCGGCCAACCCGAAGTGGATTGAAGGGGTCAAGCGCCACGGCTACAAGGGCGCGTTCGAGATGGCGGCGACGGTGGATTTCCTGTTCGCCTTCGACGCCACCACCGAGCTGATCGACGACCACCAATACGCGCTGCTCGCCGACGCCTATCTGCTGGACGCCTCGACCCGCGATTTCATCCAGCAGCACAACCCCGACGCATTGCGGGACATGACCGAGCGCATGCTCGAAGCCCAGCAGCGCGGCTTGTGGCAGGAGCCGGGCGAGTACCGCGAGGCGCTGGAGAATCTGTTGCTGGACATCGAAGAGTCATGAGCCTGGATGAGCGCCTGCCCGGCAGTGCGCACAGCCACCTGACGGGCTTGAACAACGTGACTGACCTGCGGCTTGAAGAGAATCGAACATGACCGACACCCCACATTTTCCTTTGGTCGCCGTCGTCGGTGCCGATGACCTGAAGCTCGCCTTGTGCCTGACCGCCATCGACCCGAAAATCGGCGGCGTGTTGATTGAAGGGCCGCGCGGCATGGCCAAATCGACCCTGGCCCGAGGGCTGGCGGAACTGCTGGCCAGCGGTCAGTTCGTCACGCTGCCGCTGGGCGCCACCGAAGAGCGGCTGGTCGGCACGCTGGACCTCGACGCGGCGCTGGGCGAAGGCCGTGCGGCGTTCTCACCGGGGGTGCTGGCCAAGGCTGACGGCGGCGTCCTGTACGTCGATGAGGTCAATCTGCTGCCGGACCATCTGGTCGACCTGCTGCTGGACGTGGCCGCCAGCGGGGTCAATCTGGTGGAGCGCGACGGCATCTCCCACCGCCACGCCGCGCGCTTTGTGCTGATCGGCACCATGAACCCGGAAGAGGGCGAGCTGCGCCCGCAGTTGCTCGACCGTTTCGGCCTGAACGTGGCGTTGAGCGGGCAGACGGTACCGCAACAGCGCGGGCAGATCATTCGCCGCCGGCTGGATTTCGACGCCGCGCCGCAAGCGTTCTGCGAGCAGTGGGCCCCGCAGCAGCAGGCATTGAAGGCCCGTTGTGAAACCGCCCGTGGGCTGTTGCCGAGCATCGAGCTGGATGACGTCAGTCTGGGCCTGATCACCGAGCGTTGTTTTGCCGCCGGGGTCGACGGTTTGCGGGCGGATTTGGTTTGGTTGCGCGCGGCCCGTGCCCATGCGGCCTGGCGTGGCGGAGCCCATATCACTGAAGCGGACATCGACGCCGTGGCAGATTTTGCCCTGCGCCACCGCCGGCGTGAGCCGCAACCACCCCATCACTCCCAACCCCAACCCCCTGCCTCATCAGAGCAGACCCCGCCGACACCCGATGAAGGTGCTCGCCCGCAGCATGACGCGCCAGCATCAGGCGAGGGCAGTTGGGGCGAGCTACCCGCCCGCAGCGTGCAAACCGGCAATGGCAAAGAAGTGCCCCACTGGCCAAAAAAGCCCTAGGCATTCGCCCCCGCCTGTCGAAGGGGGCGAATGCCATCCCTCGACCGGGCGCGGTGGGTGGCGGTAAAAACGGCGCCGCACGCTCAGGTGCCGACGGCGCCATTGCCTGGCTGCCGACGTTGCTGCGCGGCCGCCCTCGGGTTCGTGCCGATCTGGTGCATCTACCCCGCAGTCGCCGGCCGGAGCAGCTCTGGCTGGTGATCGTCGACGCGTCGGCATCGACTCGACGCAATCAGGCGCTGAGTCAGGCGAAGGGGTTGTTGGCGGGGGTGTTCGACGATGCCTATCGGCAGCGCGCCAGACTGGCGTTGCTCACCGCAAGCGGCACGGGCGCCCGCTGGCAGCATCAGGGCCTGAAGGCCAGCGCCGCGTTGCAGCCCTGGCTGGATGCATTGGGCGCTGGAGGCGGCACGCCGCTGTTTGATGCGATCAATCAAGCCGCGGCCTGGTCAGCCAAGCGGCAGAAGCGCTGCCCGGCGGAACAGCAACGGGTGCTGATTCTCACGGACGGGCGGGTCAAGGACATGCCGGCGCTATCAGCTCGACCGGCGCAGCCGCTTCCCTTGTTCAGCGGCCCTGTGCTGCTGATCGACATCGAGCGCGGGCCCATCCGACTGGGCCGCGCCCGGGACATCGCCGCGCAGCTAGACGCTGACTACCGCCACATCGACGAGTGCTGAGCGCGCTTCGTCGGCAGGTGTTTGATCAGCAGGTCTCAGGCGGGCATGGTCCACGGCTCAAGGCTGTAGCCTTCACCGCTGATCTCCGCACGGGCCTGTTCAAGAAACTGCGCCAGTTGTTTCGGATCGGAGTAGGCGCTGCTGGGGATCTGCTTGCGGCCAATGCGGGTGCTGGTGCGGTCGACGACCGTCAGGCTCAGCTCGCCATTGCCATCCTGTGGGGCCCAGGCCACGCACTGGAAGGGTTCAAAGGCGTGACCGGCAATCAGCAAAGCATCGTTGAAGCGCAAGGGGGCGTTCATGGACTGTCCTCAAAGTGCCCGTATCCGTTGTGCACCGGCGGCGGGCGTTTCGCTCGGTGGTGACTGGTGTCGCTACCTGTACTGATGACCGTCCCCCACGGCTGAGTCACACCCATTCCTGAAATTTCCTGATTTATTTTGAACGAAGGTTAGGTCGCGCTTCCTTCCCGCGTCTGGGTGAGCTGTTCCTGAGCCGGGGTTTTCATGGCCAGCGCCGTTCGATCTCGCACGCTGCTGCTAAGCACGTTTCGATCTGAGGCTTATAGAAAATCGATCCAAGGGCGTGTCAAAAATCTTGCTATGGTGTCAATCGGCCTTCACAAGCCACTGTTTATAAGAACGTTTTCTCCATGGATCACTACGCGACTCCGGCGCCAAGGAATCAAACATGCATGATCTGGCCTCCATTCGCCGCCTGCTGATCGTCGAACCGTGCGAGGAATGTTTGCAGCTGGTCCCCGGCTTGCGTATCGCGGGTTGGGATGTCGACAGCTGCACCCTGGAAGAGGCGGCGTTGCGTCCCTGTGACGTAGGTCTTATCCGCCTGCTGCCCGAGCATTTCGCCCACCCCGAAGTGGTCAAATCCCTTATTTCCCGAAGCAACACCGAATGGATCGCCGTGCTGACCAGCGAGGACCTGCGCCGCGAGCACATCGGTGATTTCGTCTGCGAATGGTTCTTCGATTTCCATACCTTGCCCTTCGATGTCGCTCGGGTGCAGGTCACGTTAGGGCGCGCCTACGGGATGGCGCGACTGCGAGGCAAAGACGCCAGCCATTCCAATGGCCTCTTTGTTGGCGAGAACCCGGGGCAGCAACTTCTGGGGGAAAGCCGGCCGATGCGCGAGTTGCGGCGTTTGCTGGGCAAGCTGGCGCCCACTGAATCGCCAGTGCTGATCCGAGGCGAAGGCGGGACAGGCAAGGAATTGATCGCGCGCACTTTGCATGGGCAGTCCCAGCGCCGCGAGCAGCCCTTTATTTCGGTCAATTGCGGGGCGGCTTCGGAGGGTTTGCTGCAGGAAGAGCTCTTCGGCGACGCTGGGGAGACAGTCGACGCATCACGCCAGCGCAAGCCGGGGCGCATCGAAGAAGCCAACGGCGGCACCTTGTTCCTCGACGGAATTGGCGATCTGCCCCTGGACGTGCAGGCCAACCTGCTGCGGTTTTTGCAGGATCGGCACATCCAGGTGGCCGGCGAACGCGTCCCGGTCGATGTACGGGTCCTGGCGGCGACTCACGTCGACCTGGAAGCGGCGATTCGCATGAAGCGTTTTCGTGAAGACCTGTATTACCGGCTCAATGTACTGCAAGTGGGCACCGCACCTTTGCGTGAGCGGCACGGCGATCTGGCGTTGCTGGCCAATCACTTCGCTCAGTTCTACAGCCGGGAGACCGGCCGGCGGGCGCGCAATTTCAGTCAGGACGCGCTGGTCGCCATGGGCAAGCACGACTGGCCCGGCAACGTGCGGGAGCTGGAAAACCGGGTGCGTCGCGGGCTGGTGCTCGCAGAAGGGCGGCAGATCGAAGCGTTTGACCTCGGCTTGCTGGGCGAAGAGGAAATCAGCTCCAGCATGGCCACCCTGGATGAGTACAAGTCCCGGGCGGAACGGCAAGCACTGTGTGATGTGTTGACCCGTCACAGCGACAACCTCAGCGTAGCGGCCAAAGTGCTGGGCATTTCGCGGCCCACGTTCTATCGCTTGCTGCACAAACATCAGATTCGTTGACCCGGCGTCGGGCGATTTATGCCCGGCGCTCACCTTCCGGCTGTTTTGCATTCAGCCGTTGATCAACCGGGCGACCCGCTGCAGCACATGGTCGTTGCGGTCGCTCCAGCTTCCTTCAATCACAGCGAAAGGCTGCCGGTGGGCCACCAGCCATTGCCGGCTGGCCTCGAAGAATGCCTGGCGTTCGCCCAGATCCGGCTGGCAGCGCTGACCGTCGCCGACCCATTCGACGCCGTCGGGCGATAGCAACAGGTGCAGATCGTACTGGCGCTCGACGAGGGCGGCTTCGAGCCAGGCCGGGCAGTCGTTGAACAGCGTACGACTCCAGAGGATGTTGCTGAGCAAATGGGTGTCGAGGATCAGCAGTGCCGGCTTGACTGCGCGGGCGGCGTCTTCCCGTGCCAGTTGCTCGTGGGCGATGACATCGATGTCGGCGTAAACGGTGTCCCGCTGGACCTCATCGATGTACTGGCGGACGTATTCGCCCACCAGCACGCCGCCGAACTGACGTTGGATCTCTTCCGCCAGCCAGCTTTTGCCGCTTGATTCAGGCCCTGTCAGTACCAGCACTTTCATCCCGGTCAACGCGCCAGCGCAGGGTCGGCGCGCCAGTCACGCCAGCCTTGCACGGCGAGCAGGGTGAACAGGGCATAGAGGCCGGCGGTGAGGTACAGCGCCTTGTAGAGAAACAGACCGACGAAGATGACGTCGAGGAGGATCCACAGCGGCCAGCACTGCACGCGCTTTTGCGCCATCCAGACCTGCGCCACCAGGCTGTAACCGGTCAATGTGGCGTCAAGCCAGGGTTGCGCAGCGTCGGTGAAGTGGGCCATGGCCGCGCCAAGCACGAGGCTGACCACCGCGCCGGCCGCCAGACTGAGCAACAGACTGCCGCTGCCCAGCGAGGTGACGAGGCGGCCGTTGTCTGCCGCGCCCCGTCGGGTCCACTGCCACCAGCCGTACAGCTGCAGCCCGGCGTAGACCACCTGCAGCAGCATGTCGGAGTAAAGCTTCACGTCAAAGAAGATCCAGGTGTAGAGCAGCACCATGACCAGGCCGATGGGCCAGCACCACGGGTTCTGTTTGACCGTCAGCCAGACGGCAATGACACCGAGTGCAGCGGCGAACAGCTCAAGCCCAGACATGGCAACTCCTGAAGAAACGGTGGAAAAACGGGTCGGCGATTGTAGGCGCTTTATCGCCCGAGGTGGGGGGCGATGATGCGTCGGAAGCGTCTGAAAAGGCAGCGGAAAACCGTCAGGGCATCCAGCGACGCTCATAGAGGAAATGTAACGGGCACGGGGTGAACGTCAAAGGCTTCGCGCCAGTATTCATGCTAGCGCGTTCGTCAGAAAGGTCTGCTAGCATCGCCGCGCTCATGCCCGAGCCAGACCGCTTCAGCGTTCATGCTTTTTTTACGCTCGAGCGTTTATCGTTCGCGCAACAGTTTGTAATACATATCAAGAGAGCCTTGCCATGAGCAGGTTCCAGCCGGGGGAATGATGGATCTTTGGACCGCTGCACAGGCGCTGATACTTGGGGTTGTAGAAGGGCTGACGGAATTTCTGCCGATCTCCAGCACGGGTCATCAGATCATCGTCGCTGATCTGATCGGCTTTGGCGGCGAGCGCGCGATGGCGTTCAATATCATCATTCAACTGGGGGCGATCCTCGCAGTGATGTGGGAGTTTCGCCGCAAGATCCTCGACGTCGTCAGCGGTTTGCCGACGCGGCCCGAGGCGCGCCGATTCACCCTCAACCTGATCATCGGCGTGCTGCCGGCCATGGTCCTCGGGGTGCTGTTTTCCGACCTGATCCACGAATACCTGTTCAACCCGGTCACCGTGGCCGTTGCACTGGTGGTCGGCGGCTTCATCATGCTCTGGGCCGAGCGCCGCGAGCATGCGATTCACGCCGAAACCGTGGATGAGATGACGTGGGTGGATGCGTTGAAGGTCGGCTTCGCGCAATGCCTGGCGATGATCCCCGGCACCTCGCGGTCGGGCTCGACCATCATCGGCGGGCTGCTGTTCGGCCTGTCGCGCAAAACCGCCACCGAGTTTTCGTTCTTTCTGGCGATGCCGACCATGATCGCGGCTTCGGTGTACTCCGGTTACAAATACCGAGACCTGTTCCAGCCTGGCGATTTGCCAGTCTTCGCGATCGGCTTCATCGCCGCGTTCATCTTCGCGATGATCGCCGTGCGCGGCTTGCTCAAGTTCATCGCCACCCACAGCTACGACGTGTTCGCCTGGTACCGCATCGCCTTCGGTTTGCTGATTCTGGCGACCTGGCAATTCGGCTGGGTCGACTGGTCCAGCGTGCAGGGCTGATCTTTCAATGACTCACCGCTTTGAACCGCAAAACCCGGGTCGACCGGCTGCTGGCAAGCCTGTTGCGGTGCGCTTCCTGAAACTCAAGCTCCTGGCGCTCTTGTTGCTGTGCGGCTTGCCGGTTTACGGGGTCGTGACGTATTGGACGCGCGGCGGCAGCTGGCTGCCGGCGGCGATCTACGCGCTGATGAGCGTTATTGCCTTTGCCTTGTACGGCTACGACAAGCAGCAGGCCCGGCACGGCGGCCAGCGTACGCCGGAAAAGCTGCTGCACGGGATGGAACTGCTCGGTGGCTGGCCCGGCGCACTGCTGGCCCAGCAGGTGTTCCGCCACAAGACCCGCAAGTTTTCCTACCAGTTGCTGTTCTGGCTGATTGTGCTGCTGCACGAACTGTTCTGGATGGACCGTCTGCTGTTCGGCGGTCGCCTGATTTCCCGCCATCTGTTCTAAAGGACTCGCGTAAAGGCGGGATGGCGCGATTACAGCTTCAACGCCACCTGCCGGCGCTTCGACAGCTTGCCGACCACCAGTTGATGGGAGCGGGTCAGCACATCCTTCAGCTCGGCCTCGCCCATGGCGAACGGGTAGGTGAGGGTGATCCAGTGAGCGCGGGCCAGGTACGGCGCAGGGCGCACGCCCGGACGGTCAACGTAGCCGAGGAACAGCTCGGCGCCGACCTTGAACGACAGGTCATTCCCCGCCAGGCCCATCACCGCGAACATCTTGGTGTCGGCGATGGAGAACACCCTGACACCGCCCCATTTGTAATCCTCCCGCGTGCCCGGAAGATTCAGGCAGAACGTCGCGACTGCTTCAATTTCCATCAGGTGTTTCCGGTTTCAAAGGAGGCATTCTGCCACAGGCTCGAATGGACTTTTTATGCTGGGGAGTCATACGCATCCTCAGTATGATGGGCTTTGCGTCGGACTGGATACGGGCAGCCTTGCAGAGGCTATCAGTCGGAAACGCCGTTGCGCTGCAAGTCGCGGAGTGGATGGCGAGCAAACCCATGAGTGCGGGTTGAAAACTGAATGCCGGGCTTGCAACACAGTGCCGCTCATCGAAATGGCAAGGTTCTCGAGCAAAACCTGTCATTTCTGACAGTAGTCGGGCACGGCTACCGGGGGGAGAATTCGAAACATTGTACTCAACCAACGAAAAAAGAGGTGTGCCATGGACAAGGCTGATATTTCTTCCAGGATTAAGGAAATAATCGCCAATAAAGTTGGTGTTCCTGAAGGGGACGTTTCTGAGAAGTCGAGGTTCATCGACGACTTGGGCGCTGACTCACTCGACCTAGTAGAGCTAATGATGGCGGTGGAAGACGAGTTCGAGACTGTGATAACGGATGACGAAGCTGAATCTATTAAGACGGTTGGTCAGGCAATCGATTTGATTTTCACCAAAGCCCGCTGAGAAAGCATTGAGATGGGCTGTTTGATACCGCCCCCTCTCATCAGCCAACCATTATTCATAACGCCTTCCGTCCTGAGCTCTAAGCACCTCCGTTAGGGATTTTTTTGGTATTCCCTTGCAACGGGGGCAAACACCCCAAAACGCCAGTTATCTCAAACCACCGCCCTAATTTTGCGCGTGCGGCATCACTTCGATTTGCACGTTTGTGAGCTCCCCTGCGACGAATGACTGTTCGCGCCCGAAGACCGCATTGTTCTGCGCTGACACCTCCGTAGTGATCCGGGGGCACAGGTGCCTTGAGGGCTTACCCGGGCTGATGGGTGCGACCGCCATTCGACGCCAGGTCCGCCAGAATCGGGCAGTCCGGGCGACGGTCGCCCTGGCAGTGGCTGACCAGGTTCTGCAGCGTGTCGCGCAGCCCGGCCAATTCCTCGATTTTCTGATTGAGTTCGGCTATGTGCTGGTGCGCCAGCGCCTTGACGTCGGCGCTGGCGCGGCCGCGGTCTTGCCACAGGGTCAGCAGTTTGCCGACCGCTTCCAGGGAAAACCCCAGATCCCGCGAGCGTTTGATGAACGCGAGGGTGTGCAACTCGTCCGGGCCGTACAGGCGGTAACCGCTGTCGGTGCGGGCAGCGGCAGGCAGCAGGCCGATGGATTCGTAATAACGAATCATCTTGGCGCTGAGGCCGCTGCGTTTGGCGGCTTGTCCGATGTTCATGACGCGTCTCCCGTGTGGTTGGGCTTGTCTTTGGGGTCGTCTTTGGGTGTCCAGGTTTTCAACAGCAGGGCGTTGCTCACGACGCTGACACTCGACAAGGCCATGGCCGCGCCGGCCAGCACCGGATTGAGCAGGCCGAACGCGGCCAGCGGAATGCCGATCAGGTTATAGAAGAAGGCCCAGAACAGATTCTGGCGGATCTTCGCGTAGGTCTTGCGGCTGATGTCGAGGGCGGCGGGGATCAACCGTGGGTCGCTGCGCATCAGGGTGATGCCGGCGGCATGCATGGCGACGTCCGTGCCGCCGCCCATGGCGATGCCAATGTCGGCAGCGGCCAGGGCGGGGGCGTCGTTGATGCCGTCACCGACCATCGCCACCACCCCGGTTTCCTTCAGGGACACGACGGTCGCGGCTTTGTCGGCAGGCAATACCTCGGCGTGAACATCGCTGATGCCCAGGGCCTGCGCGACGACTCTCGCACTGCCGCGATTGTCACCCGTCAGCAAGTGGCTGCTGATGTGCCGGGCGTTCAGTTGCGCGATGGCCTCAACGGCGCCGGTCTTCAGCGTGTCGCCGAAGGCAAACAGGCCCAGCACCTGACGCTGCGGGCTCAATTCGATGAGCCAGGACAGCGTGCGGCCTTCGGCTTCCCAGGCCTGAGCGCGCTTGTGCAGGGCGTCCCCGTTCAGGCCGTTTTCTTGCAGCAAGCGGTGATTACCCAGCGCCAGTTCGCGGCCTTGCAGGGTCCCGGCGATACCGCGTCCGGCCAGCGCGCGGCTATTGCCGACGGCCTCCAGCCTCAGGCCGCGCTCGGCGGTTACGTCCAGCACCGCTTTGGCCAACGGGTGTTCGCTGCCACGCTGCAGCGCACCGGCCAGTTCGAGCACGTTGTTTTCGTCACCGTCGAGCGCGACCATGTGGGCAATGCGCGGCGTGCCGGAGGTCAGCGTGCCGGTCTTGTCGAACACCACCGTGGTGACTTCATGGGCGCGTTCCAGGGCTTCGGCGTCCTTGATGAGGATGCCGTGGCGTGCGGCCACGCCGGTGCCGGCCATGATCGCGGTGGGAGTGGCTAGCCCCAGCGCGCAGGGGCAGGCGATGACCAGCACGGTGACGGCGTTGATCAATGCGCTCTCCAGTGAGGCACCGGCCATCAGCCAGCCGGTCAGTGTGGCGACCGCTATCAACAAGACCACCGGTACGAACACCTGACTGACTTTGTCGACCAGCTTCTGAATCGGCGCCTTGGCAGACTGCGCGGCTTCCACCAGACGGATGATGCGCGCCAGCACGGTTTCCGCGCCCAGCGCCCGGGTGCTGATCAGCAGCCGACCTTCGCCATTGATCGCGCCGCCAGTGACCCTGTCGCCGGGCTGTTTCGGCACCGGCAGGCTCTCGCCGCTGATAAGGGCTTCATCGGCGTGGCTCTGGCCTTCGATCACCTCGCCATCCACCGGAAAGCGCTCGCCGGGTTTCACTACCACCGTATCGCCGACGCTCAATTCGCTGATGGCGACGTTCGCTTCCTGCCCGTTCACCAGCCGGATCGCGCGGTCGGGGCGCAAGGCTTCCAGCGCCCGAATCGCGCTGGCGGTCTGGCGCTTGGCGCTGCTCTCCAGGTATTTGCCGAGCAGGACCAGGGCGATGACCACCGCCGACGCCTCGAAGTACAGGTGCGGCATCGAACCGGGCGCAGCGCTTAGCCACTGGTAAACGCTCAACCCATAACCGGCGCTGGTGCCCAGCGCGACGAGCAAATCCATGTTGCCGGCACCGTCGCGCACGGCTTTCCACGCGGCTATGTAAAAGCGCGCGCCGAGGAGAAATTGCACCGGCGTTGCCAGGGCGAACTGCAGCCATGCCGGGAGCATCCCGTGGACGCCAAACGGTTGCAGGATCATCGGCAGCACCAATGGCAGCGCGAGAACGATGGCCACGATCAACTGCCAGCGCTCGGTGTCGTGACGTTGGCGCTGGTTGGCCTGCTGGACGGCTGAATCCTGTTCGAGGCTGGCGCCGTAGCCCGCCTTGTCGACGGCGGCTAACAGCACGGCGGGATCGATCTGCCCGCTGACCTCGACGTGGGCGCGTTCGTTGGCGAGGTTGACCGTGGCGACTTGAACGCCCGGCACTTTGCGCAGGGCGCGCTCGACCCGGCCTGCGCAGCTGGCGCAGGTCATGCCGGTAATGGGCAGATCGATTATTGCGGGACTGGGCATCGTGGACACTCCGGTGAGTCGAATGCCAGTAAGGATCAACCTTGCCCGTCTGGCAAGGTCAAGGGGCGTGCCGTGATGGTTTTTTTCTGGCCGGATCGTTTGCCCAGGCCGTGCAGGACAGCCTATTTGCAACCTGCGACAATCTCAGCCCTTTTGGCCAGGCGAGCGGCATACCGTGTACGACTTCAACGATTTGTACTACTTCGTGCAGGTGGTCGAGAACAAGGGGTTCGCCGCCGCCGCGCGCAAGATCGAGGTGCCGAAGACCAAGCTCAGTCGACGCATCGCGCAGCTGGAGGATCGGCTGGGAGTGCGGCTGATCCAGCGCACTACGCGGAAGTTCACGGTGACCGAGGTGGGTCTGGATTATTACCGGCACTGTGTGGCGATGCTGGTGGAGGCCGATGCCGCCGAGAAGGTGGTTGAGCAATCGCGGTCCGAGCCCCAGGGCATCGTGCGCATCAGTTGCCCGCCGGCACTGGGGGCCATGGGGGTGAGCGACACGATCGCCAGGTTTCTGGTGCTGCACCCGAAAGTGCAGATTCAGGTGGAGAGCACCAACCGTCGGGTAGATGTGTTGGGGGAGGGCTATGACATCGCGCTGAGGGTGCGGTTTCCGCCGCTGGACGATGAGAATCTGGTGATGAAGGTGTTGGGCGAGAGCGTCCAGAAGCTGGTGGCGCGACCGTCGTTGGTGGAGGGTTTGTCGCTGCGTACGCCGCAGGATTTGCTGGGGCTGCCGAGTATGGATCTGGCCCCGGCAAACCGGGATCACCGCTGGGCGTTGATTGGGCCGGACGATAAGCGGGTTGAGGTGCCCCATCAGCCGCGCTTTGTGACGTCTGATCTGGATGCGTTGCACCGGGCGGCGGTTGAGGGGGTGGGTATGGTGCAGATGCCGGAGATCATGATTCGGCATTCGTTGCATGAGGGGCGGCTGGTTGAGGTGTTGCCGGGGTTCCGGCCGCCGAGCGGGTTGATTCATGCGGTGTTTCCGTCGCGGCGGGGGTTGTTGCCGTCGGTGCGGGGGTTGGTGGATTTGCTGGCGGAGGATTTTGGCGCGAATGCCAGAGCGGATCGGGAGGCATGTGAGTTGGCGCGACATCTTTGAGCGCTTTCAACATCAAGAGCAGATCAACTGCTTCCCGGCTGAAGCCGGTCCCGCTAACGGCTGGGCGGGATTTTACTGGCTGAATGCGCTGCTTTTAGTGGGACCGGCTTCAGCCGGGAAGAGACCAGTGTGGAGGCCGTGAATATCAGGATTTTTCGAGGATCCCTCAAACCAACGTTCGTGCTCCATCTTTTGATTGTCCTGCAGGTGAGACGATCTATCGCATTTCCACCCGCTAATCACGCATTGCTCCGAGCGGTAGGATGACGCCACTCGATCGCCAGGCGGCGATTCTCACCTTGGGGAGCACCTTATGAAACTCTTGCACATCGATTCCAGCATCCTCGGCGATCACTCCGCTTCGCGTCAGTTGAGCCGCAGTGTGGTTCAGTCTTTTACCGCCATCACCCCGGATACCCAGGTGGTTTACCGCGATCTGGCGAATGAGCCGCTCAGTCATTTCTCCGGTGCGACGCTGGCCGCTGCCGGTACGCCGGTGGAAGGTCGTGATGCGTCACAGAAGCTGGAAGTGGAGACGAACGAAGCCACGCTTGAAGAGTTCCTGTCGGCTGACGTGGTGGTCATCGGTGCGCCGATGTACAACTTCAGCATCCCGAGCCAGTTGAAGGCGTGGATCGACCGGATCTGTGTAGCCGGCCGCACCTTCCGTTACACCGAAGCGGGTCCGGAAGGTTTGTGCAAGGGCAAGAAAGTGATCGTCGTTTCGACGACGGGCGGTCTGCATCAGGGCCTGCCGAGTGGCGCGGGCCATGATGATTTGCTCAAGGTCGTATTCGGTTTCATCGGCGTCACCGACCTGCAGTTCGTCGTGGCCGAAGGCCTCGCTTATGGCGACGAGCCGCGTGCCGCCGCCATGGCCGCTGCGCAGAAAAACATCAGCGAAACGCTGTTCGCCTAAGATCGTCCTCGACGCGAGCTCCTCCCGCGAAGGGGCTCGAAGCGGGAACAAGCGTCACCCGAAAGCCCTGTCATCACCGGCCCCATGCCGGTGGAGGCGGGGCTTTCGCCGTTTTACGGCGCCGTGTTCAGCCCAGCGACAGCCTTTATGACATCTTTGCGCGTAATCTCCTTGCAGCACCGTAGAATGCCGGCCTCTTCGGTCCGTTCTGCGTCAAGCGGTGGCCATTGTCTTTAATCAGTCGAGCTTGGCCCGCCTTGTGCACCATTGATCCTCAAGCGTTTCGGAATGTTATCGAACCCCAAGGGTCAGATAGCGACAGACGCCGTTTTTATGGGCCCTCGGGCCTTGAACGTCTGAATCGGCAGGGATGGATTGATAAGGTGAGGGGCATTGCAATGATGCGTCTTTGTGCAGTGATGATGATCAGCCTGCTGGGCAGCCTGATTTCGGTGCAAGCCAGCGAGCTGCAGAGCTGGAGCGTGGGCTTTCACGAGCTGACGTTTCTCGATCCCCTGGATTCCCGGCCGATGCACGCCTACGCCTTTTACCCCTCCACCGACGATGAACACATCACCCGCGTTCAAGGGTATCCCATTGAAGCGTCGGAAGACGCCACCATTGCCATGGGCCGCTTCCCCCTGCTGATGCTGTCCCACGGCAACACCGGCACACCGCTCGCGCAGCACGACCTGGCGACGTCATTGGCACGCAAGGGATTTGTCGTGGTGGCGGTGTTCCACCCGGGCGACAACTACATGGACCACAGCCGTCTGGGCAGCCTGAGCAATCTCTACGGTCGCCCCCTGCAAATCTCCGAAGCCATCAGTGCCGCATTGATCGACCCGATGCTCTCGCCATACATCAGCGCGCGCCGGGTCGGGGTGATCGGTTATTCGGCGGGTGGCGAAACGGCGTTGATTCTGGCGGGTGCCCAGCCTGATCTCCAGCGCTTGCGCCATTACTGCACCGAGCGGCCCCAGGACCATGACGCCTGTAAAACCCAGGGCGAACTGGTGGCAGACCGTGAAGACCTGCACGCCCAAGCCGATCCCCGCGTAGGCGCATTGATGCTGATGGCACCGCTGGGGTTGATGTTCGGTCGGCAGACGCTGGCGGATGTGCACGTGCCGGTGTTGCTGTACAGCGGCGACGGCGACGAACTGCTCGCCATCGACAAGAACGCCGAAGCGCTGGCGCGCAAGCTGCCCGATGTCTCGGATTTCAAACTGTTCGCCGGGGCAGGGCATTTCGTGTTCATGGCGCCCTGCGATGACGAGCAACGCGCCACCCAGCCTGGCCTGTGCACCGACGCCATTGGCGTCAACCGTGAAAGCATTCACCGCGACCTGAGCAGCGAGGCCGTGCGCTTTTTCGGTACTGCACTCGGCACGCCCATCAGCACTGCCGGCATGCAGACCGCCGCCCACCATGAATTTGATCCAGTCGGCAGCCTCGATCAGTAGCGGAGCACAGAAACTTCTGGTGCTCCTACGGAGCCTGGTTTGTGTCCGCTGCGGGTGAGGGCACCGCCGGTTTGCCACGGATCACTTTGCCGCGGCGCTCGGCGATCTCTCGCGCCTGACCATCACGCTGGCCACCGGTACGGGCCTCGCTGATCAATGCCGGAATCAACGGCCCCTCTGGCAGGTTCTTCCAGAACCGCGCCGGCAGATGACCCTGCATGACTTTCGGATTCAGCCGGGCCGGATTGAAGATGTGGCTGTAATAAGTCAACCACAAATTGCCATGGGGATCGTCGGCATTGCGTGCCAGTGATTGCCACGCCTCCGGGCACACCGGCTGATGAATCAATTGCTTGCCGTCATAAAACACGCCGTCTTTGGGCGTCGCGATCATCCAGCGATGACGGCCCATGCGCCCGATGAAGTGCTCGCTGGCGGTGCGCAGAATGTCGTGGGCTGGCTCGTGCCACGCAACGTATTCCGGCAGGCAGGACATCTCCAGTAACGCTGCTTTGGCGGCGACGTCTTCGGCATTGTCGAGCACCGGCAACGCCACGAAGCGCAGAAACGCATGCAGGTGATGAGCTTCGCGGCTGACCTGTTTCAGGCGCCGGTGCAGTTCGCTGCCCAGTTTGTCGCCGGCCAGCATCGCCGTGCGATCACCATGGCTCACGCGCCAGAGCACTTCGTACAACAGCGTCCAGCGCTGATCGCCGCAGAATTGCGCGGCGTTCTGCAGCAGTTCCAGCAATTCGAGGGGTATGCGCGCGCGGAACGGACCGGGCTCGTCCGGGTAGTCGGTGTCGCTGGCAAACAGGTCAGCGTCCTGCTGCACGCTCCAGCTCACCTGATCCGGGTTGATCTGATGGCTCAGCAGCCAGCGCGCCTGCTGCCGCCAGGTATCGAAGGCGTCGGCGCAATCGAGAATGATCATCCCCACAGCGCCATTTGCTGCGGCTGCGGTTTGTCGCGCAGTTGCTCGCGCAGATCGATGCTCGAGCTGTCAGCCTGGCGCGGATGGTAGTCGCTGGTAATGATGAACGGCTTGGCCTTGGCCAGTACGCAGCGCAGACGGGTCAGGTCTTCATAACGAATGCGGCGCTGGCGGCGCAGTTCGACCAGGCGCTTGGTGGTGCGAATGCCGATGCCGGGGATCCGCGCGATCATGGCCGGCTCCGCGCGGTTGAGGTCCAGCGGGAAGATGTCGCGATGCTCCAGCGCCCAGGCCAGCTTGGGGTCGATGTCCAGGGCCAGATGCCCCGGGCCTTGTAGCAATTCGTTGGCACTGTAGCCGTAACTGCGCAGCAGAAAGTCTGCCTGGTATAAGCGGTGCTCGCGCATCAGCGGCGGCGCGGCATGGGGCACGCTTTTCGGGCTGTTGGGAATCGGGCTGAACGCCGAGTAGTAGACACGCTTGAGGCGGAAATCGCCGTACAACGATTCGGCGGTGTGCAGGATGGTGCTGTCATCGGTTTCGTCAGCACCGACAATCATCTGCGTGCTTTGCCCGGCCGGGGTGAATTTTGGCGCCCGCGGTTCATTCAGTACGGTTTGCTGACCGGTGTAGATGGTCTGCATGGCCTGCTTGATCGAGCCCATTTCCTTTTCCGGGGCCAGGGTCTGCAGGCCCAGCTGGGTCGGCAATTCGATATTGACGCTCAGGCGATCGGCGTAACGGCCAGCCTCTTCGATCAGCGCGGGATCCGCTTCGGGAATGGTCTTGAGGTGGATGTAGCCACGGAATTCGTGGTCTTCACGGAGCAATTTGGCCACGCGAATCAACTGTTCCATGGTGTAGTCCGCCGAGCGGATGATCCCGGAGCTGAGAAACAGGCCGCTGACGCAGTTGCGACGGTAGAAATCCATGGTCAACGTCACCACTTCCTCCGGACTGAAACGTGCGCGGGGCACGTCGCTGGACCGGCGATTCACACAGTACTGGCAGTCGTACAGACAGAAGTTGGTCAGGAGAATTTTCAGCAGCGAGACACAGCGCCCATCGGGGGTGTAGCTGTGGCAGATGCCCATGCCGGTGCTCGAACCAAGGCCGGATTTGCCTTCGGAACTGCGTTTGGGGGCGGCGCTGCTGGCGCAGGAGGCGTCGTACTTGGCGGCGTCGGCGAGGATGCTCAGCTTGTCGATCAGCTGCATGGATTTTCTCGATACTGTTTTTATGTACAGTATCGAGTTGGTCGGAGATGAACAAGGGCCGATCGGATGGATGGCCGGTGGATCAACTGATGCGCTGTACCAATTCCCTCAATTCGCCGAAATCCTTGACGCGATGGAAGTTGGCATTGCCCATGAACGCCGAGAAATCGGTGTCGCCGTAGCCCGCCACTTGCGCACCGGCACCGAGCCCGGCTTCAACGCCCGGAACGCTGTCTTCCACCAGCAGACACTGAGTGGGCGGCAGGCCCAGCAATTCTGCGGCGTGTTCGATCAGCACCGGGGACGGTTTCCACGACTGCACTTCATAAGCGCTGACGATCAGGCCGTGGAACACGTCCAGCAGGCCGACTGTGCTCAGGCACGTTTCGATCTTGCTGCGCGGGCCGTTGGACGCTACGCACTTGGGCAGCGCCAGATTGCGCACGAAGTCGACCGCGCCGGGCATTTCTTCCAGTCGCTCCCGCAGCAGCGGCAGAGTGCGCGCTCGGAATTCGGTTTCGATCTCGTCGCTCGGCAGCCATGGATAATCGCGGCAGAGGCCTTCCAGGCATAGCGCAAACTGCACGCCACGAAAGCGTTGCAGCACCTCCTCGACGCTCAGCAACACCTGATGCTGGTGAAGGATCTCTCGCAGCAACCCGGCGGCCAGCCGTTCGCTGTCAACCAGGGTTCCGTCGCAGTCAAAAATGACGCCGGCAATATTCAAACAGGGTTCTCCTTCTTTTCTCGATCAGGTTGCTTGATCGGAATGCATGTGCAGATGTCTGGAATCCGGGTAGGGGCACTTCGACCGGCATTATCCTGAAAAGTTGGCATCAATGTTCGAGCACTGACTTACGGTACGGCCTCTTCAGTCCATGCTCCGGCCGACAGGCGTTTGAACGTCATTGCGAGCAGGCCGACGGCTTAATCGTCAGACCTGCACGTGAAGCGCCGGTTACAACTCGACCGGCGTGACCAGCGTACCCTTATCGAAGTATCCCTTGACGTTGGCGAAGACCAGGTCGGCCATGGCCTGGCGCGTTTCGTAGGTCCCCGAGCCGATGTGCGGCGTGAGTACCACGTTGTCCAGCTTCAACAGTTCGGCGGGCACATTGGGCTCGTCGTCGAACACATCAAGACCTGCGCCGGCAATTTCCGAGGCCAGCAACGAGGCCACCAGTGCCTTTTCATCGACAACGGTGCCGCGCGCAACGTTGATCAGAAATGACTTGGGTCCGAGGGCCCGAAGCACGTCGGCGTCGATCAGGTGCTGGGTGTCCGGGCCACCGGGGACGATGACGATCAGGTAGTCCGAGTCCTGCGCCAGTTCCCGAAGGTCACCGTAATGCCGGTAGGACACATCGTCGTAGGGGCGGCCACGGCGGAAGTAGGCGATGTTCATCTCGAACGCGGCGGCGCGTTTGGCGATGGTCTTGCCGATCTTGCCCAGGCCGACGATGCCGCAGGTCTTGCCGCACAGGTCGTTGCCGAGGGGGAATTTGCCGTTGGGCCACTGGCCCGCACGCACGAAGCGTTCGGCTTCGCTGATGCGTCGGGAGACGCACAGCATCAGCGCCATGGCGGTTTCCGCGACGGCGTTGTTGAGCACGTCTGGGGTGTTGCTCAGTTTGATGCCCCTGCGCGACAGGTATTGGGTGTCGACCGCGTCGTAGCCGACGCCGAAGCTGTTGACCACTTCCAGATTCGGCAGGCGGTCAAGAATGGCGTTGTCGGTGCCGAACACACCGCTGGTGACGACGCCGCGCACCTGGGTCCCGTGCTGGTCGGCCCAGGCATCAATGTCGTTGATGTCGGCGAGTTTGTGCACGCTGTAATCGCGCTCGAGGTTTTGCATCAGCGAGGCGTGCATCGGGCCCCAGACCAGAATGTCGGTTTTTTGCTCGCTCATTGTTTTCTCCTTGTTCAAACCAGATAGGTGTCGGTACTCAGCACCTCGGCATAGGCAAAGCCCAAGGCTGACATGAAGGCGGCGTGGACCTGAGCGGCAGGTACCACGGTGCCTTCGAATTCCAGGTCGCGGCTGGCGCAGGCGTCGTGGATGACTTTGACGGTGTAGCCCATGTCCGCCGCAGCCCGGGTGGTGGCGTCGATGCACATGTGGCTCATGGAACCGATGATCACCAAGTGTTTGATGCCCTTGTCTTCAAGCAGCGCCTGCAGCCCGGTTTCGCGAAACGAGTTGGGGAAGTGCTTGAGCACCACCGGTTCGCTTTCCAGGTTCAGGACCTTGGGATGCAATTTGGCGCCATCGGAACCGGGGGTGAAGAAGGGGGCATCGGCGCCTGATTCATGGCGGATAAACACGACCAGATCCCCGGCGTCCCGAGCGGCCTGAATCACCCTGGCGGCGTTGTCAGCGGCGGCATCCGCACCTGCGAGGGGCCATTTGCCGCCGGGGAAATAGTCGTTCTGAATATCGACTACGATGAGCGCTGTGGTGGGCATTCGGGCTTCCTTGTTGAATGGGTAGGGTGGGTCAGAGTAATGCCTGCCCGAGCGTAGGGCCACTCCCGCTACACAGGTTCAACGCGATGCGTTTTGTAGGACCGGCTTCAGCCGGGAAGGGGCCAGTGCGTACAACATCGATTTTGCGGCGTGACGTCCGACGCTTTCCCGGCTAAAGCCAATCCCACTATGAAGACCGTATCCGGCGCTTTTTGAATCAGCTGCGTCCTCCGCTGTCCATAGCCCGCCACCCCGTTTGAAGTAACCAGCGAGAAGTCATGCCCGTGAATGGAATCAGTCGCCACCTGCACACCCTGGCCAGCCTCATCCTGCTGACGCTGCTCGCGGGTTGCAGTTCGCAACGCAGCCAGGAACCCGCGCCGGAACCCTCAGTGGTCCGCAGTGAGATTGTGCGGTTGTTGCCTGCCAATGTCGCCGACGGCCAGGGTTGGGCCCAGGACATTCAACGCGCGTTCGAAGTGCAGAAAATCGACCCCAGCCTGGAAAACCTCTGTTCCGTGCTGGCGGTGACCGAGCAGGAATCCAACTTTCAGGTCGACCCGGCCGTTCCCGGCATGAGCAAGATCGCCCAGGACGAAATCGACCGTCGAGCCAGCAAGGCGCACATTCCCAACCTGCTGGTGCGCAGCGCGCTGGACATCCGCTCTTCGACCGGCAAGACCTACAGCGAACGCCTCAGCGCCGCCCGGACTGAAAAAGACCTGAGCGCGATTTTCGATGACTTCATCGGCATGGTCCCCCTGGGCCGCACGTTGTTCGGCAACTTTAATCCGGTGCACACCGCCGGGCCCATGCAGGTCAGTATTGAGTTCGCCGAGCGGCAGGCCCGGGATTATCCGTATCCGGTCGAGGGTTCGATTCGCCATGAGGTGTTCGGCCGCCGTGGCGGCATGTACTTCGGCATCGCCCATCTGCTCGGTTATCCGGTGAGCTACGACAAACCGCTGTACCGCTTCGCCGACTTCAACGCCGGCTGGTACGCCAGCCGCAATGCAGCATTTCAGAGCGCAGTGGCGCGGGTGTCCGGCAAGCGTCTGGCGTTGGACGGCGACCTCATCAGCTACGGTTTCGGCCCGGCGCTGGGGCGGACCGAACTGGCCGTGCGCAGCCTCTACCCTCAGCTGGACATGCGTAATACGACCATCCGCAGCCAGCTGGAGAAGGGCGAAACGCTGGCCTTCGAAGACACCGAGCTGTACGCGAAGATCTTCGCCATGGCCGACAAGGCCGCCGGTAAACCGCTGCCGAGGGCAATCCTGCCGGGCATCGTGCTGGAAAGTCCGAAAATCACCCGCAAGCTGACCACCGCCTGGTTTGCCCAGCGAGTGGAAGAGCGGCGTGTACGCTGCATGTCGCGGGCGTCGGGTTCACTGAAGTGAGGGTGTCTTCGCCGCTGCCTTCCTTCCTTCCTGCTGAAACTGAACGCCGTTCGTCCGCTTGCGGGCACCCGACCCAGATCCTTCAATCAAATATCGATGGGTGACGCAGGATCGACTGCGCCGCCGTTTTATAGGCAGGAGCCCCGCTTGTGAGCCGTGACATGGAAACACCGACCATCATTACCAGCAGCAACCCGATCGCCGCGGAGCAGTCCGCTAACGCTCAAGTGGCAGACGCCATGCTGTTCGGGTCGCCGAAGGACCGGCTGGATTTCTACCGTAAGGAGATCCAGTACGAGACAGCGATCCTGTCCAACCGCACCAACGCCTATCTGTCCGCGCAGTCTTTTCTGGTGATCGCCTTCGCCTCGTCGATGGCCAACCTCAATCCCGAATGGGGCAAGATGTTCACGCTGGTGGTGCCGCCCTTTCTGACATTGCTCGGATTGATCAGCTCCATGCACGCCTGGCCGGGCATCCGCGCGGCGTACGAAATCATCGACCACTGGCATTTCAAACAGGCCCAATTGCTGAGCAGTCAGCCGGCCATGGGCTTGGCCTATGACGATTCGCCGTTGTTCAGCGAGCACGAATCCAGCGAAAAGGGCTACCGCAAGTCGCTGATGTTTTCGATGCGCACACCGTGGCTGTTTACGGCGTTCTGGTTTTTGCTGGGCGCGTTTTCCATCTATGTTCAATTGGTCGACAGCGTGTTTTAAGCCAGTGACGACTCCACTGATAAATAAACATTGAAAACAGGGTGATGTTACCTTGACACCTACCGGCGGCACGCGTATTTCGTGTGCGCGGCTCGCGCAGGTTGCAGCCGCTGTACGCTCGTGGCTCAGGTAGCTTCCTGGTCCGCACATTGCAACAACCTGCCGCGCGACTCTCTGCGCTGTTTTTTTGACCCTTTCGCATATTTCACAGGCCTGCTTACGTCGACCCATTCCAATTCTCGACTTGCACTCACTGGAGCCACCTCATGGCAGCATTACAACAACTCACCGTTGACGCCCTTAAGCGCTCTGAATCGCAACTGGCTGTCCAATGGCACGCCGATCTGGAAGCCAGCGGCGCAACGCGCAATCTCAAGCCCGAGGAAATCCGCCAGCAGGTCGCCGACTTCCTGCGTCTGCTGACCTCGACCCTTGAGAAGGGTGGCTCGGTCAACATCACCACAGGCGAGTGGGATGACGTTCGCCACTTCCTGGAAAAACTCTCCAGCCAGCGCGCGTTGGCCGGTCAGGACTCCCAACAAACCGCCAGCTTTATCTTCGCCCTCAAAGGCCCCCTGTTCGCGCAACTGCAGCGCGACTTTGCCGACCAGCCCGCGCTGGTTGCCGAGCAAGTGATGCAGGTCTCCGAACTGCTCGACGGCCTGGGCCTGCACACCATCCGTACCTATCAGAAGTCCCGCGAAGCGGTGATCAAGCGTCAGCAGGAAGAACTGCTCGAGCTGTCCACCCCGGTGGTGAAACTGTGGGATGGCGTGCTGGCGCTGCCGATGATCGGCACGCTGGATTCGCAACGCACCCAAGTGGTCATGGAATCCCTGTTGCAGCGCATCGTCGACACCGGCGCGGAAATCGCCATCATCGACATCACCGGCGTGCCCACCGTTGACACCCTGGTGGCCCAGCACTTGCTCAAAACCGTCACGGCGATTCGCCTGATGGGCGCCGACTGCATTATCAGCGGCGTGCGTCCGCAGATTGCCCAGACCATCGTGCACCTGGGTCTGGACCTGCAAGGCGTCGTGACCAAAGCCAATCTGGCCGATGCCCTCGCGCTGGCCCTGCGCCGTCTCGGCGTCACCATCACCAAGGCGGTATGAGCCCATGGAGCGCATCCCGATTCTGCAGATGGGCGACTTTCTGCTCGTGACCATTCAGGTAGACATGCACGACCAACTGGCGCTGACGCTGCAGGATGACCTGTCCGAACGCATCAGCCGCACTTCGGCGCGCGGCGTGCTGATCGACATCTCCGCGCTGGACATGGTCGATTCGTTCATCGGTCGGATGATTGGCATGATCTCCGGCCTGTCGCGAATCATGGACGCCGAAACCGTGTTGGTCGGCATGCAGCCTGCCGTCGCCATTACCCTGGTGGAGCTGGGCATGACCCTGCCCGGCGTGAGCACCGCGCTGAACGTTGAGCGCGGCATGAAGCTGCTGCGCGAGCGGGCCTATTCTCAATGAACGAGCGCAGCAGCGGCACTCAGCCCATTCGCATCGAGCAAGATGTCGTGCTGGCGCGGCAGACCGCGCGCAAGCTGGCGCAGGACTGCGGCATGCGCCTGATCGACCTGACCAAGCTGGTCACGGCGGTCAGCGAGCTGGCGCGCAACACGATGGTCTATGGCGGCGGCGGTGACATGGACTGGCAGATTGTCGAAGACGGCCTGCGCGTCGGTGTGCGCCTGACCTTTCGCGACGAAGGCCCCGGCATTCCCGACCTCAAGCTGGCGATGACCGACGGCTGGACGTCCGGAGGCGGCCTCGGTCTTGGCCTGACGGGCGCCAAGCGCCTGGTGGACGACTTCGAGCTGGACACCGCACCCGGCGCAGGTACGCGCGTGATGATCTGCAAATGGACGTGAACCTGCACAGTCATCTGACCCAGGTGTTGTCGATCGAAGACATCAGTCAGGTCGGGCACGCACGGCGCACGGTGCAACGACTGGCCGAACAGGCGGGGTTTGACGAAGCCGATTGCGGCCGTGTGGCCTTGGTCGTCACCGAACTGGCCAGCAATATTCTCAAACATGCGCAAAGCGGCGAGTTGCATGTGCGCGCGCTGCCGGGTGATGCCTCGGGCGATGCCTCGCGTTCAGCGCCGGGCGTCGAGATCATCGCGATCGACCGGGGCAAGGGGTTCGACGTGCAAAACTGCATGGCCGATGGTTTTTCCACCCGCGGTACCCAAGGCATCGGCCTGGGCGCCGTGCTGCGCCAGGCGCAAGTCTTCGATGTGCACAGCGACGCGCGTGGCAGTGTGTTGCTGGCGCGTTTCTTCCCGCGCAAAGCCACGGTCAAAGACCTGCGCATGGGCATCACCCAGCATTCGCTGCACGATGACCCGGCCTGCGGCGATGTGTGGGAGGTCGCGGTCAAGGGGCAGCAGATGTCGATCATGATGATCGACGGCCTCGGTCACGGCCCTGAAGCCGAAGCGGCGGGAATGGCCGGCGCACGTGCGTTCATTCGCACTCCGTTCGCCGATCCGGGCGTGCTGCTGGAGGACCTGCACGTCGACATGCAAGGCAGCCGTGGCGGCGCGGCAGCACTGGTGCGGTTCGACGGCGCGACAGGCAAGCTGCGTTTTATCGGCATCGGTAACATCGGCGCGACGCTGATTGGCGACGAGAAAACCCGCGGTATTCCCTCGCACCCCGGCATCGTCGGCCTGCAGTACCGCAAAATACCGCCGATGGACTATGACGATTGCACCGGGCAGCTGTTGATCATGTTCAGCGACGGCCTGCAATCGCGATGGAATCTTCGCGATTATCCAGGCCTGGTGTACCGACATCCGGCAATCATCGCAGCGGTCTTGCATCGCGATTATTGCCGGGGCAGGGACGATGTAACGGTATTGGTGATGGCTCTGGAGACGCTCGATGACTGACCACAACGCCCGTGTGACGCCTCAGGGGTCTATCGAACTTGAGCTGGAACGCTCGCGCGCCGAAGCCGTTGCCCTGCGCACCGAGCTTGACGAGACCAACCAGGGGGTTCTCGCGCTGTACGCCGAACTTGAGAATCAAGCCGACCAATTGCGTCAGGCTTCCGACCTCAAGAGCCGTTTCCTGTCCTACATGAGCCATGAGTTTCGCACGCCGCTCGGGTCGATCCTCAGCATTGCCAGTCTGTTGACCGATGAACTGGACGGTCCCCTGAGCGAGGAACAGCACAAGCAGGTCGCATTTGTCAGCACCGCCGCGCGGGAGTTGAGCGACATGGTCGACGACCTGCTGGACCTGGCGAAGATCGAAGCCGGCCGCATCAGCATCTCGCCGGCGTGGTTTGACATGTTCGATCTGTTTTCGGCACTGCGTGGCATGTTCCGTCCCATCGTCGACGCCTCCGCCGTGGACCTGATCTTCGAAGCGCCCGTGGGCTTGCCCAGGCTGTACACCGACGATCAAAAACTGGGGCAGATTCTGCGCAACTTTATCTCCAACTCGCTGAAGTTCACCCAGCGCGGTGAAGTGCGCGTCTCGGCACGGCTGGAAGCCGAGGACTCGGTTCGCTTTGCCGTGACCGACACCGGTATTGGCATTCCCCAGGAGCTTCATGGTGCCCTGTTCGAAGACTTCACTCAGGTCGATTCGCCCCTGCAGAAACGCCTGCGCGGCACCGGTCTGGGCCTGTCACTGTGCAAGCGTTTTGCCGAATTGCTGGGCGGGCGTGTCGGCGTGGAGAGCGAGCCCGGTGTGGGCTCGACGTTCTACGTGGTGATCCCGTTGGCGCTGGCCCAGGAGCCTGCCAATGAAGCCTGAAACCCGGCTGCTGATCGTCGATGACAATGCCGCCACCCGCTACGCCTTGCGGCGTCGGATGGAGCGCCAGGGGTTCAAGGTGGCGGAGGCCGGCACCGGCACCGAAGGTCTGGCGCTGATCGCCGAGCGCTTGCCTGACGCGCTGATTCTCGACGTCAATCTGCCCGACATGAGCGGCTTTGACATCGTTCGTCAGCTGCGCGCTGCGCCCCGTACGGCGCTGTTGCCAGTGGTGCACGTGTCGGCGGCGTCGATCCAGACCGGCGACATCGTCACCGGCCTGGAAGCAGGTGCGGACGCCTATCTGGTGCACCCGGTCGACCCCGACGTGCTGCTTGCCACGCTGCGCACGCTGTTGCGGGTGCGTGATACCGAATACGCATTGCGTGACAGCGAAGAGCGCTTCCGCGAGATTTTTGCCAACGTCTCGGCGCCGATTGCGGTCATGGACGGCAGCCTGAACGTCCACGAAGCCAACCACGCCTTTGCCCAACTGCTGGGTCAAGGCGCCGATGAGGGGGCGGTGCTGCGCAGCTTCAGCGAAGATCAGGGCTCGGCCCTCGACGGCCTGCGCGAAGCGCTGGACGCAGGGGAGCGCTGGATGGGCACGCTGAGCATGCGGGTCAAGGGTGAATTGCGCGAGACTGAATGGCAGGTTTCGCCGTACCGGGAGAGCGGCATGAGCCTGGTGTTCATCGAAGACGTCACCGAGCACCGCCGTCGCGAACAGTCGCATCTGCAGCAACTGGACTCGGTCAACAGCCGGCTCGCCCATGAAGTCGCCGAGCGCGCCCGGACCGAAGAACAACTGTTGCAAGCGCAGAAGATGGACGCTATCGGCAAGCTCACCGGCGGCATCGCCCACGATTTCAACAACCTGCTGACGGGTATCGTCACCGGGCTTGAGCTGGTCAAGAAACGCACCGAAGACGGCCGCCCCGAAAAAGTCATGGTGTATGCCGATGCCGCGTTGGCGTCGGCGAAGAGCGCGTCGGCACTGACCCATCGTCTGTTGGCCTTCGCCCGCCAGCAGCCCCTCGATACCCGCGCATCTGACGTCAATCAATACGTGCGTTCCCTCGAGGACCTGCTGGGTCGCACCATCGGCAAAGGCATTTGCCTGACGCTGGAGCTGACTTCACGTAGCGCCGTGGCGATGGTCGACGCCGGCCAGCTCGAAAGCGCCGTGCTCAACCTGGTGATCAATGCCCGGGACGCATTGCCGTCGGGCGGCAATATCTGGATCAGCACCTTCGAGACCTACTCCCAGGGCCACTCACGCATGGCAGATGGCGCGTACATCGCCCTGACCGTGCGCGATGACGGCGTCGGCATCGAACACCATTTGATCGACAAGGTATTCGACCCGTTCTTCACCACCAAGCCGATCGGCCAGGGCACCGGCCTGGGCCTGTCGACGATCTACGGTTTCGCCCGGCAGTCGGGCGGCGACGTGCAGATTCGCAGCGTGGTCGGTCACGGCACCGAGGTCACGCTGCTGTTGCCGGCGGCGGACGAGCAGAGCGTCGAGCCGCAGCAGCCTTCCGCCGTCGCCGCGCAGGGCGCGGGGGAGCACGTGTTGATCGTCGAAGACACGGCGTCGGTGCGCATGTTTGTCAATGAAGTCCTCACCGATGCCGGTTACCGCTGCACCCAGGCGGCCGATGTCGGCACGGCGCTGTCGTGCCTGGAGCATGACGGCACCATCGACCTTTTGCTCACCGACGTGGGCATGCCGGAAATGAACGGCCGCGAAGTGGCCCAGCGCGGCCGAGGGTGGCGGCCCGACCTGCCAGTGCTGTTCATGACCGGCTACGCGGAGAACGCGCTCAACCGACAGGATTTTCTGGGCGAACGGATGGACATGATCCTGAAGCCCTTCCAGTTGGTTGAATTTCTGTCGAAGGTGAGGGCCATGCTCGACAGCTAATGCGAATGGATGGTTTTTTTCTCGCCAATCAGTGAGTTCGGAGTATTTGAGCCGGACGGTTTTTGTTAACGTGTGCGGCATTCCCATCCGTGCCGCCTTTCCGGTACACATTGCCGACGCCGTTTACCCAAACGTTGAAGGTAAAGGAGCCAGACCTTGACCCTTAGCGACGACGCCCTCAAGGGCGCGATCGAGCACTGCGCGCGTGAACCGATTCAGATCCCCGGTAGCATTCAGCCCCAGGGATTTCTGCTGGTCATCGACGAAGCCGCTTCTACGGTCATTCAAGTCAGCGCCAACGTCAGCGACTGGCTTGGGCTGGATCCGCAGTCGTTGATCGGCGCATCCCTGTCCAGTGTGTTCGCCGAGCCTGAGCGCCTGCTCCAGCGCCTGCACGCTCTGCCTGATGAAGAACAAAATCCTTTTCACATTGGGGAAGTGCGTTTCCTGCCAGGTTCGAGTGCCGGCCAGCCGATGACCATGATGGTCCATCGTCACGATCAGGTGCTGATCGCCGAGTTCGAGCCGGCCGGGGACATGAGTGGCGCGTACGGCAACGTCTATCCACTGATGCGCGGCTTCATCAGCCAGATGAATGTGGAAGAGAGCATCGAAGCGCTGTGTCAGCGCTCGGTGGCCGAGGTCAAGCGCATCACCGGTTTCGGCCGGGTCAAGGCTTATCACTTCGATGCCGATGGCAACGGGCTCGTCAGCGCCGAAGCGCTGGATGAAGATTACGAAAGCCTGCTCGGCCTGAGCTTTCCGGCTTCTGACGTGCCTGCCCAGGCCCGGGCGCTGTACCTGGCCAACCGCATTCGCGTCATCGAAAACGCCAACTACCAGCCATCGCCGCTGGTACCCGGCAACAACCCCATGACCGGCGCGCCCCTGGACCTCACTTTTGCCACCTTGCGCAGCGTGTCGCCCGTGCACCTGCAGTACATGCGCAACATGCGGACGCTGGCCTCGATGTCGATCTCCATCGTGGTGCGCGGGCAGTTATGGGGCCTGATTTCCTGTCACCACGCCACGCCCCGGCGGGTCAGTTTCCAGACCCGCACTGCCTGTGAACTGTTGGGCAGCGTCCTGTCTCTGCAGATCGAGAGCAAGGAAGCCCATGCCGCCAACCAGCGCATGCTGAGCCTGCGCCGGCAGATCGTGCAGATGCTCGCAGCCATGGCTGACCTCGACAGCGTCACCGGCGGCCTGCGCACGATGCCCGATGCGTTGCTGGGTTTTGTCGGTGCCACTGGCGCGGCGGTGATTTCCGGCGCCAGCGTCGATGTCTACGGCGAAACCCCCGAGCGCGAGGAGATCGTCAAGCTCGCCGACTGGTTGAGCGGCCGCGACCCCCACGAGGTCTTTCGCTCCGACAACATCAGTCGCGACATCCCCGAGCTGCCCGTGCTGGCCAGCTCGGTCAGCGGCGTGCTGGCGACGGCGATCTCCGAGCTGCATTCCAACTTCATCATCTGGTTCCGGCCCGAGCAGGCCCGCGTGGTCAACTGGGCCGGCAAACCCGAGAAAAGTGTCAGCCCGAGCGGCTCGCTGAGCCCGCGCAACAGCTTCGCCTTATGGCAGCAGACCGTGCGCGGGTTCTCCAGACCCTGGGACGACATGGACTGCGAAGCGGTGACCGAGCTGCGTGCGGCCGTGCTGGGCATCGTCCTGCGCAAGGCTGAAGAAATGGCCGCACTGGCCGATGAATTGAAGAAATCCAACAAAGAACTTGAAGCATTTTCCTACAGCGTGTCCCACGATCTGCGCGCGCCGTTGCGACACATCGCCGGCTACGCCGAGTTGTTGAGCGACATTGAAGGCAGCAAGTTGTCCGACCGAGGGGTGCGCTTCCTGGAAAACATCAGCGAGTCGGCGCGCTTTGCCGGCACGCTGGTCGACAACCTGCTGAGTTTCTCGCAGATGGGCCGTTCGGCGATGCGTTTCTCTGATGTTGACCTCAACGCCATGGTCGAATCGATCCGCCGGGAGATGCTGCCCGATTACGAAAGCCGCACGCTGGAGTGGAAAGTCTCCCAGCCGTTGCCAGTGGTCATTGCCGACGCGGCGTTCCTGCACCTGGCGATGCGCAACCTGCTGTCCAACGCGATCAAGTACACCCGCAACGAGAACCCGGCAGTGATCGAGGTGGGCAGTTACGAGGAAGACGGCAAGGTCGTGGTGTACATCCGCGACAACGGCGTAGGCTTCGACATGGCCTACGCCGGCAAGCTGTTTGGCGTATTCCAGCGCCTGCACCGCATGGAAGAATTCGAAGGCACCGGCATTGGCCTGGCGAGTGTCCGACGGATCATCGAACGCCATGACGGCACCGTATGGGCCCATAGCCAGTTGGGCCATGGCGCCACTTTTTACTTTGCGCTGCCCAAGCGCGGTTGACCGTTACTCTTTGAGTGTCGAAGGAGACGCCCAGTGCTCAAACCCATTCTTCTGGTGGAAGACAATCCAAACGATCTGGAGCTGACCCTTGTCGCCCTTGAACGTAGCCAGTTGGCCAATGAAGTGATCGTGCTGCGTGACGGTGCCGAGGCGCTTGATTACCTGCTGCGCCGCAACCATCACCACGACCGTGTCGCCGGTAATCCGGCAGTGATGCTGCTGGACCTGAAGCTGCCGAAAGTGGATGGCCTTGAAGTGCTCAAGGTCATCCGTGAAACCGAGGAACTGCGCAGCATTCCCGTGGTAATGCTGACGTCCTCCCGCGAGGAGCCCGATTTGAACCGCGCCTACTCGCTGGGTGTGAACGCTTACGTGGTCAAGCCGGTCGAATTCAAGGAATTCGTCTCGGCGATCTCGGACCTCGGCGTGTTTTGGGCCGTATTGAACGAGCCACCACCGGGCTCCCTGCGACTCGCGCGCCGTCCAGGCTCCTGACTCCGGGGCTCTCGGACCGGCACTTATAACCGCCGAACCAGTCCCTTCTGGAACAATGACTTTTATTCATGCCGTTATCGCAGCTTAAATTGCTTATGGTCGAAGACAGTTCGCTGGATGCCGAACTGATCCTGCTCACCCTCGAAAACAGCGGGCTGAAGATCGACGCCACGCTGGTCTACAACCACCAGGACGTCGAGCGTGAGCTGCTGGCCGCGCGTTTTGACCTCATTCTCAGCGATTTTCTGCTGCCGGGCTCTTCCGGGGCGGATGTGCTCAACAGCGCATTGCGTCTGGCGCCGCAGACGCCTTTCATCTTTTTGTCCGGGATTTTCGGCGAGCAGCATGCCGTCGAAATGATGCGCATGGGCGCCATCGATTACGTCCTCAAGCAGAACATGAAGATGCTGCCCAAGGCGGTCATGCGCGCGGTGTCCGAAGTGCAGGAGCGGGAAAAGCGACTGTACGCCGAGAAGACGCTGCAAGTGGCGGAAGTGCGCGCGCAGCTGGCGATCGAGGCCGCGGACATGGGGGTCTGGACGTACGATCCACGCACCGACACGCTGCTGTGGGACGAGCGCTGTAAGGCGCTTTACGGCGTTGACGCCGACGCTTCCGTCAGTCTGGTCCTGATGTTTCTGCTCTGCCACCCGGACGACCGCGATCAGCTGCACAGCAAGGTCATGGCCGCGCTGACGGTGGACACTTCCTTCCAGATCGAGCACCGACTGATCACTAATGAAGGCGAGGAACGGTGGGTGTTCTCCAACGGTCGCTCGGTGTTTGAAGAGGGCCGATGCGTGCGCTTCACCGGCGTCATGCAGGACATTACCGAGCGCAAGCACGCCACTCAGGCGCTCCATCAGCTCAACGACATCCTCGGCGAACGTGTCGTGCAGCGAACCCGTGAACGCGACCGAACCTGGGAGCTGTCCCGGGAATTGCTCGGCGTGCTGCATTTCGACATGACGCCGATCGCCCTCAACCCGGCATGGGAATCGACGCTGGGCTGGGCGCGCGATGAGGTCGGCCGGCAGCGTTTGAGCGAGTTGATTCATCCGGATGATCTCGAAGCCACGTTGCGCGAAACCGCCAGCGTGGCCGAAGGCCATGTCTCGACGCGTTTCGTCAATCGCATGCGCCATACCGACAGTGGCTACCGCTGGTTGTCCTGGACCATCGTGCCGGACGACGGCCTGATGTACGCCGCAGTCCGCGACATCACCGGCGAGCGTGCGGTGGTGGACGAGCTGGCGGCGACCAACAAGCGCCTGCGCGATCAGATCAAGGAGCGCGAGCGCGTCGAGGCCGCCCTGCAGCAAATGCAGCGGCTGGAGGTGGTCGGCCAGTTGACCGCCGGCGTTGCCCACGACTTCAACAACCTGCTGACCGTGATTCTGACCAGCGCGAACTTCCTCAGCCGGGATCTGGAAAAAGGGGTGTTCACCAAGTCTCCCCAGCGCCTGCAAAACATCCGCGAAGCGGGCGAGCGGGGCGCCAAGCTGACCAGTCAGCTCTTGTCGTTCTCCCGTCGCCAGCGTCTGGAGCCTGTGGCGCTGAACCTCAACGACACGATTGCCGGCATGCGCGAACTGCTCGGCCGCGCGCTGGGCGGCAGTGTGTGGGTGGAGACCGAACTGGCCGAAGACCTGTGGAGTGCGCTGGTCGACCCGACGCAGACCGAGATGATCATTCTCAACCTGGCAATCAACGCCCGGGACGCCATGCCTCAGGGCGGGCAACTGCGCCTGAGCACCTGGAACGAGATGGTCTATCGCCTGCCGCTACGGCCTGAAGACCCTGAGCCCGGCGCCTACGTGGTGTTGTCGGTGAGTGACTCCGGCTGTGGCATGAGCCCCGAAGTGCTGGCCAAGGCCTTCGAGCCGTTCTTCACCACCAAGGCAGTGGGCAAGGGTTCGGGACTGGGTCTGGCGCAGGTGTTCGGTTTCGCCAAGCAATCGGGGGGCGGCGTCAGCATCGACACCGCCGAAAACGCCGGCACCACGCTGCGGGTTTACCTGCCGAGTGTTGCGCGCACCGCAGTTCCGGTGATCAGCGCCTCCGACATGCCCGGCCGTGCCGACGCTGACGACAAGGACCGCACGATTCTGCTGGTCGACGATGACCCGGACGTACGCTCGGTGACGGCGATGATGCTGGTCTCACTGGGTTATTCGGTGGTCGAAGCGGACAGCGGCGACGAGGCGCTGAAGAAACTCGACCCGAGCATCGAACTGCTCCTCACCGACTTCGCCATGCCCAACATGACCGGCGGCGAACTGGCCGAAATCGTCCGCCGCGACCACCCGCAGCTGCCGATCATGTTCATCACCGGTTTCGCCGACATCGACATCCTCGATGTCGACCCAAAGCTGATCGTGCAGAAGCCGTACAAGGAAGAAGAGCTGGCGAAGAAACTGGCCGATGTGTTGATGAAGGTATCGGCCGGGTGATAAACCGCTGCATCGGATCCTCTTGCCGTCAGGCCAGGGCTTCAGCTATTGCACTGGATGTTTTTCCGGTGCCGGCCAGCATGATGACGGCCATGGCTTTTCCCCTGACAAGGTCAGACTTTGTCATTTGAATGCTCTGCAAAGTACGAAGCAGCCTGTTCAAAAGATTGCCCGGCACGAGGATTCCACTGCACGCCTGAGCGGGCTTTAATTCCCGGTTTCAGCTGCTGGTTGTCGTCGTAGTCCTCACGGGGGTGAAAAAACAGCGGCTCCAGCGTTTCAAGGCGCCGCAAGTAGTCGGCATATGCATTCAGACACTGCTGACGTTCGTCATCGCTGAGCTGCGCTGGCATCCATGCAGCAAACGGGGGGAAAACGGTGAAGCCGGTATAGGCCAGAATGCCGTTATGGATAGGCCAGAGGACGTGATGCAAATCGCCGTCAATCCCGGCGGGTGTGTAAAGGCTGTTTGCAGTGCCCGTGGTGAGACAAAGCATGGCCTTCTTTCCTTTGAGGAGCCCCGATCCATACTTGTGCCCTGATGAGTATGCGAATCCCCGGCTCAATACCCGGTCTACCCAGCCTTTCAATATGGCGGGCATCGAAAACCACCACACAGGAAACTGAAAAATCACGAGGTCAGCCCACATGACCTTCGATTGCTCAGTCTTGACGTCGCCGGTGTGGGACCCGTTTGCAAACGCATGTTCTTGCTCGCGGGGAAGATCAAAATAGTCAGGATCGGCACGATTATCCATGAAGTCATCAATCCCCAGCTCAGCCTTCCAATTCATCGCGTAGAGATCGCTCACCTGAACCTGGTGACCGAGTTCGCGCAGGGTTTCGACAGCAACGTCCTTTAAGGCGCCGTTAAAGGAGCGTGGTTCCGGGTGCGCCAATACGATTAATGTCTTCATAGCGGGATCTTCTCCTTGGGATGTTTCGGTGCAGGGCCACTTGTATCGCGTCGATTCTGTGCCGCCACTTTGCTGAGGTTCACCACGAGCAGGCCGGCAATAGTCAGGCTTGCGCCCAGCAAAAAACCGAAGCTTGTCTGCTCACCTAGCCACAGATAACCCATCATTACGCCAAACAGCGGACTCATGAAGGCCAGCACGCCCAGGCGAGCCGCGAGGTAGCGACGAAGCATCCAGAACCAGATCAAGTAGCTTGCCACCGACACGATTAATGTCTGGAAAACCAGGCTGGCCACCGCACCCGTTGAAAAGCTCATCAAGCTTTGGCCTGCAAGCAGGCTCAACGGCAGCAAAAGGACAAAAGCACCCGCCAGTTGGTAAAACAGGGTCTGGGTTGCGCTTGCTTCACTTAAGCGACTGGTCCGCACCGCTACTGTCGTGAATCCCCAGGTAGCGCCCGCGCACAAGCCCAGCAGGTCACCCGGCAGACTGTTCGCGTTGACGGTTTGAATGGCTGTCCCATCCCGCGGCATGAGAAAGGTGGTTGCAATCCCTGCGAAGGCCAGCGACATACCCAACCACTGAATCGCACCAAGACGCTCCTCCGGCAAGCGCAGGTGCAGACCAATGGCGGCGAATAAGGGGGCCGTATAAAGGAACACCGCCATGTGCGAGGCACTTGTCCGGCGTAACCCTTCTGCGACGAACAGAAATTCACCCGCAAACAGAACCGCGACGACTAATCCCGAGCGGCACCAGACGCCGGGTAACCACACCTCGCGCATGATCCATTTTCCGATTATCCACACCAGGGCGGCAGCGATTCCGGAGCGAACGGCGACCTGCATGATGGGTGCTATGTCACCGGCAACTGCCTTCATTGCCACCTGCTGCGCCCCCCAAACGACACACAGCAGCACCATGACCGCCGTGGCAGTTCCATCTACTGACTTCCTCACTTATCGGCACCTTTTGTCACTGATCTGGTCATCAATTTGTTCCTCACCCCGGTGACTCGGCCATTTGGCACTGGCGTTTCCCCTTTGCAAATCGGATTGAGTTGCAGCGCTGTGGCGAAATTCGATTGTGGGAACGTTCGCAAGCCGCTACAAATCATGTGTTTTCGGTCTATAGAAGAGAAAAACTACGCCATGAGAGCGGATACGCCCCTCAGGGCCATTGCTTGCTTTGACGCAGTCATGCGCACCGGCAGCGTGACCCTTGCTGCAAGCCAGCTGTTCGTCACGCCGGGAGCGGTCGGGCAACAGATTCGCAAGCTGGAAGGTTGGTTAGGAACGTCTTTGTTTGTGCGCAGTGTGCGCAGGCTGGAGCCAACGGCTGAAGCGCTGGGCTATTGGGAGCAGGTGAAGCCGGCTCTGCGCCAGTTGGAAACCGCCAATCTCGCGGTTCGAGGTCTTAGAGACAGGCAGGTACGGCTAAGCCTGCCGCCGGCGTTTGCCAATTCCTGGTTTGCGAAGCGGATGCCATTGTTCACGGAGCGATACCCGGAGGTGCAACTGCACCTTAGCGCGTCCAGCGATACCGTGGATTTCAATGACGGTACCTGCGACCTGGCGGTGCGGCATTTCGATGGATATGGCGGTGACGTCAACGCAGAACTGCTCTTGCCAGACGAGGTAAGGGTCTATTGCAGCCCGGCTTACCGTGAACGGCTCCAGCTGCATAGCCTTGACTCCTTGCCGGGAGCAACCTTGCTCTATACGACCTCACATGCTCACTGGTCTCAATGGCTGTCATCGGTCGGCATGTACCCTGATAGCTTCTCCAGCAGCCTCAGGTTCGATCAGTCGGAGCTGGCAATCGACGCGGCGCGCCGCGATCAAGGTCTGGTGCTCACGAGCCCCTGGCTGGTTGAAGAAGATGTCCAAAGGGGCTTGCTCGTCCCTGTCGTTGCCTCCGCATTGAAAACTGGCAAGGGCTATTATCTTGTGCAGGCCAAAGATGTGGTGCTGGGTGAGGCAGCACAACGCCTTCGCCAGTGGTTTTGCGACGTGGCGCAGCGGGTTTGATCACGTTGATAATTTGAATCTAAGGCTTGTTCTTCAACGCGAATGGCAGTGATCGAGGGTGACGGCACCCGGCCTCAATCCTCCCGCGTAAGGACTTCCAGCAATTCAATCTCAAACACGAGGTTTGAATGGGGTGTGATGTGCGCGCCCATCGACCGCTCACCGTAGGCCAGCGTCGCAGGCACCAGCAGCTTGCGTTTGCCGCCTACTTTCATGCCCATCAGCCCGATGTCCCAGCCCTTGATGACCCGACCGGTGCCGATCACGCACTGAAACGGCTTGCCGCGCTCCCATGAGGAATCAAACACCGTGCCGTCTTCCAGGGTGCCAGTGTATTGGGTGGTGATCAGCGCGCCTTTTACGGCGGCTTTGCCGGTGCCTTCCGTTAGATCGATGATGATCAGTTCTTCATTCATGCTCAGGTTTCCGCAGCGAGATAGCGCCAGAGGCTAGTCATTCGGTCGGCCGCTGGCAACGCTTCACGCCGATCCCAGGGCAAAAAAAACGGCACGGCCCCTCACAGGGTCGCGCCGTTTCTCGTTGGTGTGAAGCATCGGATCTGATGAACAATACCTGACGAATCAGGCCCCTTCATCAGGCGATGACGTCAGTGCTCCACTCGCCGTTCACCAGGCGCTTGAGGCCCAGCGGGTTGGCGTTTTGCAGAGCGGCCGGCAGCAGGCTGTCCGGGTAGTTCTGGTAGCAGACCGGGCGCAGGAAACGATCGATGGCCAGGGTGCCCACCGAGGTACCGCGGGCATCGGAGGTCGCCGGGTAAGGACCGCCGTGCACCATCGCGTCAGAGACTTCGACGCCGGTCGGGTAGCCATTGACCAGAATGCGGCCGACTTTCTCTTCCAGCACCGGTACCAGCCACTGGTACTTCTGCAGGTCGGCGGTTTCGCCGATCAGCGTCGCGGTCAGTTGGCCGCGCAGGGCCAGCAGTGCGGCTTTCAGTTCAGCGTCGTCAGCCACTTCGATGAGCAGCGTAGTTGGGCCGAAGACTTCTTCCTGGAGCAACTCGTCGCCGTTGAGCAACATGCTGACGTCCGCCTTGAACAGCTGAGCCTGGGCCTGCTTGCCTTCCTGCGGCTTGCCGGCCAGGTGCGTGACGCTTGGGTGTGCCAGCAGCTTCTCGACGCCTTTGCTGTAGCTGCGCAGGCCGCCTTCGTTGAGCATGGTCTGTGGTGCCTGACCGCCCATGTGCTCGGTCAGTTGCTCGGTGAACGCCGTCAGGGCGGGGGAGCGAATGCCGATTACAACGCCTGGGTTGGTGCAGAACTGGCCTGCGCCCATGACCACGGAGGCCGCGAGTTCGCCCGCGATGGCGGTGCCGCGCGCTGTCAGTGCGCCGGGCAGGAGGACCACCGGGTTAATGCTCGACATCTCGGCGAACACCGGGATTGGCTGCGGACGCTCGGACGCCAGTTTGCACAGGGCGTTACCGCCATGCAGAGAACCAGTGAAGCCGACGGCCTGAATGGCCGGGTGCTTGACCAGACCTTCGCCAACGCCGCTGCCGAAGATCATGTTGAACACGCCTTTAGGCATGCCGGTCTTCTCGGCGGCGCGGACGATGGCGTTACCGACCAGATCAGCCGTCGCCATGTGGCCGCTGTGGGCTTTCACCACAACCGGGCAACCGGCAGCCAGTGCCGAGGCGGTGTCGCCGCCGGCAGTGGAGAAGGCCAGCGGGAAATTGCTGGCGCCGAACACGGCCACCGGGCCAACGCCGATGCGCTGCTGGCGCAGGTCGACACGTGGCAGTGGCTTGCGGTCAGGAAGGGCTTGATCGATACGCGCACCGAGGAAGTCACCGCGACGCAGGACTTTGGCGAACAGGCGCATCTGGCCGGAAGTACGGCCACGCTCACCCTGGATTCGACCGGCCGGCAGCGCGGTTTCCTGGCAGACGAGGGCAACGAAGTCATCGCCCAGGGCGTCGAGTTCGTCAGCGATGGCGTCAAGGAATTCAGCGCGACGGGCCGGGCTCAACTGACGGAATTCGAGGAAGGCGTCTTTGGCAGCCGAGGCGGCGGCATCGATTTCCGCGTCGGTAGCCTGATGAAAGGTGTAAGGCAGTGCTTCGCCAGTAGTGGCGTCGAGGCTTTTATGGCGTGCTTCGCCGAGGCCACTGCGGGCGCCGCCGATGAAGTTCTGACCGAGAACGGTAGGCATCTGCTTCTCCTGTTATTTTTGGGGCGAATCGATCAGGCGTGGAGCCTGATGGAGGAATTCGAATCGTATGAAGCGTAGCGGTGATGAGCGCAAAGGCCCATCGAAAAGTCGACAGTCATCATACAACTGCATTTTTTCAGCCGCAAGGCGCGCCTCGCAGAGGCAATGTCCAAAGCCCGGCGAACAAAATAGCCGGGCTCTGGATTGCGATCAACGTGTGTACGCCGTCATACCTGATCAACAAGACGGTCAGGCATTCGGCTCATCGGTATTGATGTACTCCGGCACCTTGGCCAGCGGCAGGCGACGGGCCTGCTCGATGCTGATGCCCGGGCGCTCCGGCAATGGCTCAAGCTTCTGCGGCTGCCCGGTGGTCAGCGCACGTTCAATGGCCTCGACCACACGCACATCGCGCCAGCCCTCGTCGCCGTCAGGCTCGGGTTCGCGGTCCTGAAGGATGCAGTCGGAGAAGTACTGGGTCTCACCGCCAAACTGATCGACCACCGGATGGGTGTGTTCGGTGGTCTGGCGGTCGATAATCGCCCGGTACCCGATGGCCACGCCTTCGCCGAAACCGAAGCACGGCGATGCTTCGAACTCACCCTTGGTGCCGATCAGCTGGAAACGCTCGGTGGATGGCAGGCTGTAACTCACGGTGAAGGTGGCCAGGCGTTCTTCGGCAAAGCGGAGTGTCACGTTGACCGTGTCGAAGGTGTTGATTTCGCGCCCTGGCGTTTTGATGCCGACGGCGTGGACTTCGATCGGTTCGGCGGCGAACAGGTTGCGCACGGCGTTGATGGGGTAGGGGCCCATGTCGGCCACGGGACCTGCATCGAAGCCGCTCTGCATGCGGTGGTTGGCCGGGTCGGTGGTCTGGGCGAAGGTCGCGGTGAACAGGCGCAGGTCGCCGAGGTCGCCGGCACGCACGCGGTGGACCATTTCGACGGTGCCTGGCTCGAAGTGCAGGCGGTAGGCGACCATCAGTTTGGCGCCCGAGCGTTTGGCGGCTTCGGCAATGGCCAGGCAGTCTTGTTCATTGGCAGCCATGGGCTTTTCAAGCAGTACGTGGATGCCGGCTTCGAGTGCGGGCACAGCGAATTCGCGGTGGCGGAAGTTGGGGGTTGCCAGGTAAATGGCGTCGATTTCGCCAGATTTCAGCAGGGTGTCGAATTCGTCGTAGTGGTAGCTTTTGAGGTCGTAAAGTGCGGCCAGTTGGTCGGCTTTGACGGGGTCGCCGGTGACCAGGGCGGTCATGACGGAGTTGTCGGTCTGTTCAAGTCCCGGCATGAATGCGCCTTGGGAGATCCAGCCTCCAGCGACCACTGCGTAGCGGATTTTGCCGTTTGCGTCTGGCATGTATAAGCCTCCATTTCTCAGCGGACGGTGTGTCCGGCAGCTCTGTAGTCGGCAGGTTCCGGGGTTAGAAGTTCCATCGGATTGTGTCAGGTGGATCTGTGGCGTGGCTTGGTGCCGCAAGATCAACAGCGTCTGCCTGGGGCAGACTGTTTCGCCTTCGGCGAGTTACTTGATAAAGCCCCAAGTAACCAAGGGCTTGTGCTCCTGGTTGGGCCCTTCCTTCGTCAGGGTTCCTTCACTCCGGTCTCGCTCCGTGGGCCCGCGCCGAACGGACATCCATGTCCTGACGGCGCTCTCGCCGCATCCCTGCGGCTCGGCCCACTCCGCGAGACCTGCGTTCAGCCTGCACCCAAGTCGCGATTGGCGTCGTCCGGACGTCTTGCGTATGAAGATCAAGATCAAAAGCAAATCAAAAGCTTCCCGGCTGAAGCCGGTCCCACGGGGGGGTACGCGGTCTGCTTTTAGTGGGACCGGCTTTAGCCGGGAAGAGGCCGGTGCAGGCGCCATCAATTTTATGATCGTGCCCGCGCTCCGCGTGGGAATGCATCCCATGACGCTCCGCGTCAGCGGTCTCACTGATGCAGCGCGCGCTGTTAGTGGGACCGGCTTCAGCCGGGAAGGGGCCGGTGTGTGCCCCCTCAATTTTCCCTGTTAATCAAACACCATCAGCAAATCCCGCAACCTGTCCAGTGCCGGGTCGATGTCGAGCAGGTCGATGGCGCCGAATCCCAGCATCAGTCCATCGCGCGGTGTCGCGTCGCTGTAGAAGCCGTGGAGGGGATAAAGGCCTAAGGCCTTGTCCCGCGCGCGATCGACCAGCAGGTGCAGGTCGATCGCCGGCTGGAGCGAGGGCTTGAGCATCACCGCCATGTGAAAGCCCGCCGTGCACGGGATGGTTTCCAGCCAGGGCGACAGGTCGCCGGCGATGCGGGACAGGATTCGTTCGCGGCGACCGGCGTAGGTGCTGTGGCACCGGCGGATGTGTTTGTTGAGCAGGCCTTCGCTGATGAATTTGCTCAGGGCCCATTGCGGCAGCGTCGAGGTGTGCCAGTCGGTCAGCTGCTTGGCTTTGATCACCGCTTCGAGGATCGCCGCCGGCAGCACGACGTAGCCCAGGCGCAGTTCCGGCAGCAGGGTTTTTGAAAAGGTGCCGACGTAGGCCACGACGCCGTGCTCGTCCATGCTCTGCAACGAGTCAGTCGGGCGGCCTTCGTAGCGGAATTCGCTGTCGTAGTCGTCTTCGATGATGATCGCGCCGATTCGTCGCGCCTTCTCCAGCAGGGCGTGGCGGCGCGCCAGGCTCATGGGCATGCCCAGCGGCATCTGGTGGGAGGGGGTCACATAAATGGCGCAGGCGTCGTCGGGAATCTGTTCGACGATGATGCCCTCGCGGTCGACCGGCACACTGGCGACCTCAGCGCCCTGGGCGGCAAACAGCAGGCGTGCCGGCGTGTAGCCCGGGTCTTCCATGGCCACGCGGCTGCCCGGTTCGATCAGCACGCGGGCGATCAGGTCCAGGGCCTGTTGCGCGCCATTGCACACCACCACGTCATCGGCCCCGCAGCGGACGCCGCGCGCGAAGGCGATGTGCCCGGCAATCGCGGCCCGCAGGGCGGGCAGGCCCTCCGGCTGGCTATAGAAACCGCGTTCGGTGGACATCTGTCGCACTGCGTGGTGCACACAGCGCCGCCATTCGTCGTGGGGAAACTGGGTTTTCGCGGTCGCGCCGCCGAGAAAATCGTAGCGCAGGGTGCCCGCGCGGGTCGGGTGGCGCAGGGGCAGGGAGATCCGCTCCCATTTCGCCACGATGTGGGCGCTGGCCAGTTTCGATGGCGCAGGCCGAGACGGGCTGTGGGCGTTCAGGGCGTTGACGAACGTGCCGCTGCCCACCTTGCCTACCAGGTAATTTTCATAGGTCAGTCGGCTGTAGGTGTCGGAGATGGTTTTGCGCGACAGCCCCAGCTGCGCGGCCAGCAGCCGACTGGGCGGCAATTGCACGCCCGCCGCCAAGCGGCCGCACACGATACTGTCGCGCAGCTGTTCATAGACCTGACGGGCAAGGTCCTTGCGGCCCTCGATAACGATGTGTAATTCCACGCAAACCCCTGAACAGCGCCAACGGTGCACATGCACCCCGGGGATTTTAGCCAGTGCATGGCGCGCGTCACAGCAACGGATGCAACGTTTACGCGCCAAGGTGCTCTTAGAGTTAGGCATAAACCTGACACGCCCAGGCAGGACGGTCCGGACAGCGCTCGCAGAGCCGTTGGACCGCCGCTCCCATCCACTTGAAGATGGAACCCCGAATACATGACCACCCCGGACAAGCAGTACGTCGAATGGCTGGTTGAGCAATCGATGCTCAACGCCGCGAAGCAACGCGCAAAACTGTATGGCGGCCAGGGCCGTCTCTGGCAGCGGCCTTACGCCCAGGCCCGTCCGAGGGATGCCTCGGCCATCGGCTCGGTCTGGTTCACGGCGTATCCGGCGTCGATCATCACCCGCGAAGGCGGTTCGGTGCTCGAAGCGCTCGCCGATGAAACCCTCTGGCACGCGCTGTCGGAAGTCGGCATTCAGGGCATTCACAACGGCCCGTTGAAAGCCTCCGGCGGTTTGAAAGGGCGCGAGCGCACGCCGAGCATCGACGGCAACTTCGACCGCATCAGCTTTGAGGTGGATTCGTCACTGGGCACCGACGCGCAGTTTCTCAACCTCAGCCGCATCGCCGCCGCGCACAACGCGATCGTCGTCGATGACGTGATCCCTTCCCACACCGGCAAAGGCGCGGATTTCCGCCTGGCCGAGATGGCCTACGAAGAGTACCCGGGCCTCTACCACATGGTGGAGATCAAGGAAGAGGACTGGTCGCTGCTCCCGGAAGTCCCGGCCGGCCGCGACGCCGTCAACCTTCAGCCTGCCACCGTTGATGCGCTGCGCGACAAGCATTACATCGTCGGTCAGTTGCAGCGGGTGATTTTCTTCGAACCCGGCGTCAAGGAAACCGACTGGAGCGCCACGCCCATCGTCACCGGCGTCGACGGCAAGGACCGCCGCTGGGTCTATCTGCACTACTTCAAAGAAGGCCAGCCGTCGCTGAACTGGCTGGACCCAAGTTTCGCCGCGCAGCAGATGATCATCGGCGATGCCTTGCACGCCATCGACGTCATGGGCGCGCGGGTGTTGCGACTGGACGCCAACGGCTTCCTCGGCGTCGAACGCAAGGCCGACGGCACGGCGTGGTCGGAGAGCCATCCGCTGTCGATCACCGGCAATCAGTTGCTGGCCGGCGCCATTCGCAAGGCCGGCGGCTTCAGCTTTCAGGAGCTGAACCTGACCATCGATGACATCGCGGCGATGTCCCACGGCGGCGCTGACCTGTCCTATGACTTCATCACCCGCCCGGCGTATCAGCACGCGCTGCTGACCGGCCGCACGGAGTTCCTGCGCCTGATGTTGCGTCAGGTCCATGAGTTCGGCATCGACCCTGCGTCGCTGATTCACGCCCTGCAGAACCACGATGAACTGACCCTGGAGCTGGTGCATTTCTGGACGCTGCATGGCCACGATCAATACCTGTATCAGGGTCAGACCTTCCCGGGGAATATCCTGCGCGAGCACATTCGCGAGGAGATGTACGAGCGTCTGGCGGGCGAGCATGCGCCCTACAACCTGAAGTTCGTCACCAACGGCGTGTCGTGCACCACGGCGAGCATCATCACCGCGGCCCTGGGCATTCGTGAACTGGACAGCATGACCGCCGCCGACATCGACAAGATCCAGCACATCCATTTGCTGCTGGTGATGTTCAACGCCATGCAACCGGGCGTGTTCGCGCTGTCGGGCTGGGACCTGGTGGGCGCCTTGCCGCTGCCGGTCGAGCAGGTTGAGCACCTGATGGGGGACGGCGACACACGCTGGATCCATCGCGGTGGCTATGATCTGGTCGACATGGACCCGGACTGCGAGATCTCGGAGGGCGGTATGCCACGGGCTCGCGCGCTGTATGGCAGCCTGGTCGAGCAATTGAAGCGGCCGGACTCGTTCGCCTCGCAGCTGAAGAAACTGCTGGCCGTGCGCCGCGCCTATGACATCGCCGCCAGCCGGCAGATTCTGATTCCCGACGTCGAACACCCGGGTCTGCTGATCATGGTGCACGAACTGCCGGCCGGGAAGGGCACCCAGATCACGGCGCTGAACTTTAGCGCAGAAGCCATCGTCGAGACCCTGCACCTGCCGGGCATCGCCCCGGGGCCGGTGGTGGACATCATCAACGAACGGGTCGAAGGCGACCTGACCGAAGAGGGTGAATTCACCATCACGCTGGACGCCTACGAAGGCCTCGCGCTGCGCGTGGTCAGCATGGCAGCACCGATGATGTGATTGGTTGCGGAGCTGGCTTCTTCTCTAGGTAGGACCGGCTTTAGCCGGGAAGGCGTCGGTGGTCACACCCTGAAATGAGGGTGCTCAAACTGGCCTCTTCCCGGCTGAAGCCGGTCCTACGGGAGATAGTGCACATCTGCAGGGCTGGGCCGGTCCCATTGAGTGCACGTGCTGCTGTTAGTGGGACCGGCTTTAGCCGGGAAGGCGCCAGGTGTCACGCTGCAGAAATCAGGGTCTTGATACTGGCCTCTCTCCGGCTGAAGCCGATCCTGCGAAGGAATACGTTCAGCGAAGGATCGCTTTTTTTATTCACCGTCTGCCGCTCGCGCAGACCTGTTCAGGTCGTTTTCTGTGTCAGTTGCCCAATCCGTTCGTGCCCCCGTCTTCGTTCACCTCTGGAGTTATCGCCTGACGTTTCTGCTGTCCGGGATGTCCCTGGGCGCGTGGGCGCCACTGGTGCCATTCGCCCGCGACCGGGCCGGACTTGAAGAAGCCCAGCTTGGCCTGCTGCTGTTGTGCTTCGGCCTCGGTTCGATGTTGGCGATGCCGCTGGCGGGGATGCTGACCACCCGCAAGGGCTGCCGTTTTGTCTCGTTGATTGGCGGCGCCTTGATCTGCTGCATGCTGCCGTTGCTCGCCACGCTGTCCTCACTGCCGGCGCTGGCAGTGGCCCTGGCGGTGTTCGGCGCCGGGCTGGGCAGCATCGACGTGGCAATGAACGTGCAAGGCTTGATGGTCGAGCGCGATCACGGGCGTCCGATGATGTCGGGGTTTCACGGGCTGTTCAGCCTGGGCGGCATCAGCAGTGCGCTGCTGATGACATGGCTTCTGTGGCTGGGGGCGTCGCCGTTACTGGCGGTGGCCGTGGTGGTGGCGCTGATTGCAGGAATGCTGCTCTGGCACGCGCGCTACCTCGTGCCCCATGGCGCAGACGATCCGTCCGCACCCTTCGCCCGGCCGACCACCAAAGTGGTGATCGTCGGGGTTCTCTGCTTCATCGCGCTCTTGGTGGAGGGCGCGATGCTCGACTGGAGCGCGGTGTTCCTGAACCGCATGCACCAGATTGATTTGTCGGTGGCCGGCGGTGCCTATGCGGTGTTTTCGCTGACCATGGCAGCGGGACGGTTTTCCGGTGATTGGTTGAGGGATCGCCTGGGCGCTGTAAACCTGCTGATTGGCGGCGGGCTGCTGGTGATGGTCGGGTTTGCCATGGCGATCCTGCTGGAACCGTGGCCGCTATTCCTGCTGGGCTTCGCGCTGATCGGTCTGGGGCTGTCCAACACCTTTCCGGTGTATTGCTCGGTCGTTGGCGCACAGACCAAAATGCCGGCGGGGCTGGCGATTGCGGTGATTACCGGCATTGGCTATTGCGGGATTTTGCTGGGGCCGGCGTTGATTGGTTTCGCGGCGCATGTCATCGGTTTGCGGGAGGCGCTGCTGTGTGTCGGCACCCTCATGCTCGCGCAAGTGCTGACCGCGAGGCGCATGGCTCGCGGCTGAAAAGGGCCACGCCGAGCTCATTGTATGAACTCGATTCTCTTAGTGGGACCGGCTTCAGCGGGGAAGAGGCAGGTGCGCACGCCATCAATTCTGCGGTGTGGCATCTGGCGCCTTCCCGGCTAAAGCCGGTCCTACGAAAATCGCGTGTCCCGACATCCAGCGCTCCAGCCATCCAGCAACCCTTCAACCCACTGGCGCCTCTGTTAGACTTCGGCGCCTTGAAACTCAGGGGCTCCCCATGACCGACCCGATTCGTCTTACCCAATACAGTCACGGCGCCGGCTGCGGCTGCAAGATCTCGCCCAAGGTGCTGGAAACCATTCTCGCCGGCAGCGGCGCGCAGAACCTCGACCCGCGCCTGTGGGTCGGCAACGCCTCCCGCGATGACGCGGCGGTCTATGCTATCGACGACGAAAAGGGCGTGGTGTCCACCACCGATTTCTTCATGCCCATCGTCGACGACCCGTTCGACTTCGGCCGCATTGCCGCGACCAACGCCATCAGCGACATCTACGCCATGGGCGGCGATCCGTTGATGGCCATCGCCATTCTCGGCTGGCCGGTCAACGTGCTGGCCCCGGAAGTCGCCCGCGAAGTCATCCGCGGCGGGCGTGCCGTATGCGATGCAGCGGGCATCCCGTTGGCGGGCGGTCACTCCATCGATGCGCCAGAGCCGATTTTCGGTCTGGCTGTCACGGGCCTCGTTGAAAAGCGCTTCATGAAGCGCAACGACACCGCCACCGTCGGCTGCAAGCTGTTCCTGACCAAGCCCTTGGGCATTGGCATCCTGACCACGGCCGAGAAAAAAGGCCTGCTGCGCGACGAAGACATCGGCCTGGCCCGCGACGTGATGTGCACACTGAACAAGCCCGGCAGCCGTTTTTCCCGACTGGCCGGCGTGACGGCCATGACCGACGTCACCGGCTTCGGCTTGCTCGGCCATTTGGTCGAAATGGCCGACGGCAGTCAGGTCACTGCACGACTGAACGCTGCCGCCGTGCCGCGTCTGGGCAGCGTCGATTTCTACATCGAGCAGGACTGCGTCCCCGGCGGTACCCACCGCAATTACGACAGTTATGGCGAGCGCATCGGCCCGTTGACCGAGGCACAAAAATTGCTGCTCTGCGATCCGCAAACCAGCGGCGGCCTGCTGATTGCCGTCGAGCCTGCCGAAGAAGCGGCGTTCCTCGCCATGGCAGAAGAACTGGGCCTGAGCCTTGCGCCGATCGGCGAACTGATCGAGCGACAGCCACTCGCGGTCGAGGTGTTCTGATGCGCGACAACAGCGCCGACCTGCGCGAGATTTTCCTCCGCGACGTGCCGATGATGGACGTCCGCGCACCAGTGGAATTCACCAAGGGCGCGTTCCCTGGCGTGGTCAATCTGCCGCTGATGAATGACGTCGAGCGGCAGAAGGTCGGCACCAGCTATAAGCAGGACGGTCAGCAGGCGGCGATCGAATTGGGCCACAAGCTGGTGGCTGGCGAGCTGAAACAGGCGCGAATCGACGCGTGGGCGAGTTTTACCCGCAACCACCCGGAGGGGTTTCTCTATTGCTTTCGCGGCGGCCTGCGTTCGCAGATCACTCAGCAGTGGCTCAAGAGCGAAGCGGGCATCGAGTACCCCCGGGTCATCGGTGGTTACAAGGCAATGCGCAGCTTTTTGATCGAAGTGACCGAACAGGCGGTGGCCGAGTGCGATTTCGTGCTGATCGGCGGCTTGACCGGCAGCGGCAAGACCGAAGTGCTGCAGCAGCTCGACAACGGCCTGGATCTGGAAGGGCATGCGAATCATCGCGGTTCGAGCTTCGGCAAACACGCGACGCCGCAACCGGGACAGATCGATTTCGAGAACCTGCTGGCGGTCGACATTCTCAAGAAGCGCGCCCGGCAGCTCGACCAGTTTGTGGTCGAGGATGAGGGGCGCATCGTGGGCAGTCGCGCTGTGCCCCTTGAGCTGTACCGGACGATGCAGGACGCGCCGCTGGTGTGGCTGGAGGACAGTTTTGACAGCCGCGTCGAGCGGATTCTGAAGGATTACGTGACGGATCTGTGTGCGGAGTTCATCGCCGTGCAGGGCGTTGAAACGGGTTTTGCGGCGTACGCCGAGCGGCTGAAACAGAGTCTGTCGAGCATTGTTCGGCGGTTGGGCGGGGAGCGTTATCAGCGGCTGGCGGCGATTATGGACAGCGCGCTGGCCGAGCAGGCGCGCACTGGGGCGGTAGATTCGCACCGTGGCTGGATCAGCGGGATGTTGAGTGAGTATTACGATCCGATGTATGCGTTTCAGCGGGACAGCAAGGACGCGCGGGTTGAGTTTTCCGGGGATCAGGGGGCGGTTGTCGAATATCTGAAACAGCGGAACAGATCAAGGGCATCGGCCTAACGGCCTCGTGTTTCGCCTTCGGCGAGTTACTTGATAAAGCCCCGCTCTCGATTTTAAAGAGCAGCCAAGGGTGCCTGCTCCTGGTTTGGCCCTTCTTTCGTCAGGGTTCCTGCACCCAAGTCGCGTTCTGCGGTGTCTGGACTTTCTTCGTAGGAAAATCAAAAGCGGATCAAGAGCAGATCTGAAGCAGATCAAAAGCTTCCCGGCTGAAGCCGGTCCTACGGAGCTAACGCGTTTATTCCGTGGGACTGGCTTGAGCGCCGCAGTCTGGAACACCTGCAAGGCCCGTCTTGTATGGTCCCGCCCAATTTTCGATGTTGCTCAAAAGCTGACAACTCGGTCTATCAGGCCATGGCACGTTTAAACAAATGTGGGAGCGAGCTTGCTCGCGAAAGGCCCGCAGGGCATCAAAGTTGCGGTCTACAGCCCTGCGTTCAATGCCCGCCTTGTTTGGCCCCGCCCAATTTCCGATGTTGCCCAAAAGCTGGCAACTCGGTCTATCAGGCCATGGCACGTTTAAACAAATGTGGGAGCGACCGGGGTGGCGCTCCACCTTGCTCGCGAAAGGCCCGCAGGGCATCAAAGTTGCGGTCTTGAGCCCTGCGTTATTCCCCGGACAATTCCATGATCATCGCCGCGGTCAGGTACAGCCTGGGGGCAATGCTGCTGAGGTCCATGTATTCGTCGTCGGCGTGGAGGCCGGCGCCGACGACGCCCATGGTTTCGAGGACGGCAGGTTTCTGGCTGTCGGGTACGTAGGCGTAACCGGCGTCGGTGCCGAAGCGCATGGCGATGGGTTCGAGGGTGCGGCCGGTTTTGGCGTAGATTGCCTGCGCGATTTTGGCGAGGTCGTCGGTGGCGGGGTTTTTCGCCAGCGGCGGGCGGCCTTTGTCGAGGCGGAAGGTGACGTCGGTGCCGTCGATCATTTTGCCTTGCACGATGCGTAGTCCGTCAGCCAGCACGCGGTCGGATTCGCTCAGATCGGAGTAGCGCATGTCGCCTTCGGCCGTAGCGCTGGAGGGGATGATGTTGCGCTTCTCGCCGCCTTTGATCAGCGTCCAGTTGACCGTGGTGCCCTTGGCCGGGTCGCCCAGGTCTTTGAGCTGCACCAGTTGGTGGGCCAGTTCCATGGCGGCATTGCGGCCGGCTTCCGGGGCGGAGCCGGCGTGGGAGGACTTGCCTTTGACGTCGACGAACACGCCGTTGATGCCATTGGTCGCGACCGTCACGGCGTCCTTGTCCGGTGGCTCGAACGAGAACACGTAGTCGTGCTTGCGCGCCAGTTCGGCGATGAGGGTTTTCGAGCCGGCGGAGCCCGTTTCTTCGTCAGGGTTGAACAGCACGGTGATCGTGGCGAAGTCCTTGAATTTCTCGTCCTCGAGCAGCTTCAAGGTATGCAGCACCATGGCCACGCCACCTTTGGCGTCGGCGACGCCGGGGCCGTAGGCGTGGTCACCATCGACGCGGAACGGCCGCTTGGCGGCGGTGCCCGGGCCGAACACGGTGTCGTAATGGATCATCAGCAGAAAGGACTTGCTGCCCGTGCCCTTGAGGGTGCCGACGATGTTATCCCCCGCCGAAGGCGTCGCCGGTGTGGTCTCGACTGTTGCGCCCAGGGCTTTGAGCCGCTCGACCAGCACCGCGCTGACCATTTTCAGGCCCGCCGCCTGACCGGTTCCGGTGTCGATGTTGACCAGTTGCTTGACCGTGGCCAGATAAGGTATCTGCTCGGCCTCGGCCTTCTTTAACAATGGCTCGGGGGTGACGTCGGCGGCATAGGCGCCGCAGGCAAACAGGGCGGCGAGGATGGAAGCGCTCAGGGCGGTACGTCGAACGTGCATGCTGGATCCCTCAGATGATGGTCGAGTTGTTGTGATGTCCAGGGACCCACATCGTTCCCGCAGCATAGGTCGTCATGCACTGCCCGTGGGGCGGATTTTCCGGGAGAGCCGCTTCTGGCTGACAGGCCATCGGCCGGGCATGGCGCTTTCCCGGAACCGCCGCGCTTTCCTGCAGCATTCACCGTAGAATCCTCGTCTGAAATAAACAGCGACGAGGTTGCAGCGGTGGATTTACAGCAGGGCTTCGTCCTGACCCGGCATTGGCGCGACACGGACGCCGGCACCGAGGTGGAATTCTGGCTGGCCACCGATGAGGGTCCGCGCCAGGTGCGCCTGCCGTATCAGACCTCCGTCGCGTTTATCCCGGCGCAGCACCGCGAGCGCGCCGAAGCCGTGTTGCGCAGCGAGCGCCATGTCGAGCTCAAGCCGCTGGCGCTGTGTGATTTTCGCCATCGTCCGGTGATGGGGCTCTACACCCGTCAGCATCGCCAGTTGATGAACCTCGAAAGTGATTTGCGCAAAGCCAGCGTCGACGTCTACGAAGCCGACGTGCGTCCGCCCGAGCGCTACCTGATGGAGCGTTTCATCACCGCGCCGGTGCAGTTCGGCGGGCGGCCGGACGCCAATGGCCTGTTGCTGGACGCGCAACTCAAGCCTGATCCGGGTTACCGACCGACCCTGAAACTGGTGTCGCTGGACATCGAAACCACCGAGCGCGGCGAGCTGTATTGCATCGGCCTGCACGGCTGCGGCGAGCGTCAGGTGTACATGCTTGGCCCGGCCAACGGCGATGACGCCCAGGTGAATTTCAAGCTCGAATACTGCGACACCCGGGTCGCCCTGCTGGAAAAACTCAACGAATGGATGGCCCGCCATGACCCGGACGGGATCATCGGCTGGAACGTCGTGCAGTTCGATCTGCGTGTGCTGCACGAGCACTCGCGGCGCCTGAATGTGCCGCTGCGGCTGGGCCGGGGCGGCGAGGTGATGACCTGGCGCGAACATGGCGCACGCAACAATCACTTCTTCGCGGCGGCGGCCGGGCGGCTGATCATCGACGGCATCGAGGCGCTGCGTTCGGCGACCTGGAGCTTTCCCTCGTTCAGCCTGGAAAACGTGTCGCAGACGCTGCTGGGAGAAGGCAAAGCCATCAACAATCCGTATCAGCGCATGGACGAGATCAACCGCATGTTCGCCGAGGACAAGCCCGCGCTGGCGCGGTACAACCTCAAGGACTGCGAACTGGTCACGCAGATTTTCGCCAAAACCGAGCTGCTGACCTTTCTCCTCGAGCGCGCCACGGTGACCGGCCTGCCGGTGGATCGAAACGGCGGTTCGGTGGCCGCATTCGAGCATTTGTACATCCCGCTGATGCACCGCCAGGGCTTCGTCGCGCCGAACCTGGGCGAGCGCATGCCGGAGGCGAGCCCCGGCGGTTTCGTCATGGATTCACGTCCCGGGCTGTACGAATCGGTGTTGGTCCTTGATTACAAAAGCCTGTATCCGTCGATCATCCGCACGTTCCTGATTGACCCCGTGGGCTTGATCGAAGGCCTCAAGCATCCCGACGACAGTGAGTCGGTGGAAGGCTTCCGCGGCGCGCGTTTTTCCCGGACCCGGCACTGTCTGCCGGCCATCGTCTCGCGGGTGGCCGAAGGGCGCGAGGTCGCCAAGCGCGAGCGCAATGCGCCGCTGTCCCAGGCGCTGAAAATCATCATGAACGCCTTCTACGGTGTGCTGGGTTCCAGCGGTTGCCGTTTTTTCGACACACGACTGGCGTCGTCCATCACCCTGCGGGGGCACGAGATCATGCACCAGACCCGGCTGCTGATCGAAGCCCAGGGTTATGAAGTGATTTACGGCGACACCGACTCGACGTTCGTCTGGCTGAAAAAAGCCCACGCGCAAGACGATGCCGCGCAGATCGGTACCGCGCTGGTCCGGCAGGTCAACGACTGGTGGCGCGCTCATGTGAAAGAGGCTTACGGGCTGGAGAGTGCGCTCGAGCTGCAATTCGAAACCCACTTCAAGCGCTTTCTCATGCCGACCATTCGCGGCGCGGAGGAGGGCAGCAAGAAGCGCTATGCGGGATTGGTCACCCGCGCCGATGGCAAAGACGAAATGGTCTACAAGGGGCTGGAGGTGGTGCGCACCGATTGGTCGCCGCTGGCCCGGACCTTCCAGCAAGAGCTGTACCTGCGGATTTTTCAGCGTCAGCCGTTTCAGGAATACATTCGCGAGTACGTGGGCCGAACCCTCGCCGGCGAGCTCGACGGCCAACTGATCTACCGCAAGCGTCTGCGCCGGGCCCTCGACGATTACGAGCGCAACGTGCCCCCCCATGTGCGCGCCGCGCGGCTGGCCGATGAGTACAACCGCCAGCAGGGTCGGCCGTTGCAGTACCAGAACGGCGGCTGGATCAGCTACGTCATCACGGTGGCCGGACCCGAGCCGCTGGAAGTGCGGACGGCGGCGATCGACTACGACCACTACATCAGCAAACAGCTGCAGCCGATTGCCGACGCGATCCTGCCGTTCGTGATCTCGCGGACCATCGATCTCAGTTCCCAGGACCAGTTCAGCTTCGACTTTTGATCCGCATTTTCACGCCAGCGGATTGATTCGCAGCGCCTCCAGCACCACACGAAACGCTGCCGTGTGCTGGCGCCGGCTGGGGTAGTACAGGTGATAGCCCTCGAACGGCTCGCACCAATCGGCGAGCACTTCCACCAGTTCGCCCTGCTTGATGTGCCCGTCCACCAGCCCCTCGGGAAGCTGCGCCAGACCGACGCCGTCCAGGCACCCCTGAAGAATCTGAAACACGCTGTTCATGATCAACGGGCCGTCGACACGCACGCGGATGTCGCGGCCGTCTTTGGCGTACTCCCATTGATACAGCGCGCCATGGGTGGGCAGGCGCAGGTTGATACAGCGATGGCGGGGCAAGTCCTCCGGCACCCGCGGCATGGCGTGCCGCGCGAGGTACTCGGGGGACGCCACGGTCATCAGCCGCAACGGCGGGGCAATGGGCGCGGCGATCATGTCCGCCGCAAGGGTGTCTCCCAGGCGCACGCCGGCGTCCATGCGCTGGGCAACGATGTCGGTCAGGCCGTAGTCGGTGACCAGCTCGATGGTCATGTCAGGGTATTGATCGAGCAGGGGTTTGAGGCGTGGCCACAGCACGTAACGCGCAGCGAACTCGTCGGCGGTGATGCGCACCGTGCCGGACGGGCGGCCGCTGTGGTCGATGGCGGCGTCGACCTGTTCCTCGATGCTGTCGAGCAGCGGCGCCAGGCCCTTGAATAACTGCTCGCCGGCCTCGGTGCGGGTCACGCTGCGGGTGGTGCGGGTGAGCAAGCGAACGCCAAGACGCTCTTCGAGCAAGCGCATGGTCTGGCCGACCGCGGAGGGTGAGATGCCCAGCGCGGCGGCGGCGCGGGTGAAATTGCCTTCGCGGCCCACTGCAACGAACACCGCCAGGTCATCGAGTTTGTAATCCGCCATTGCGAAGCGCTCCTTCATGTTGATCGAAGCATTCTACGGATACTGTCGGTAATGCGCCCTTGTTACGCTGCCTGAACACTTTCTGGAGGCCGCTATGAGCTCAACTGATCTATCTGCTGAAGACATGCAAATCCACCGCGCCGGCTCGGCCAAGGCCATCAAGGGCCCGGCAGACTGGTTCACCGGCGACGTGCGCATCGACCGGATTTTCAACGCGCCGGCACCGGCGCGGGTCGGCCTGGCCATCGTGAATTTCCAGCCCGGCGCGCGGACAAACTGGCACACCCACCCCCTGGGCCAGATCCTGCTGGTCACCGACGGCGTCGGCTGGACCCAGTGCGAAGGCCGGCCGAAAACCGAAATCCGCCCGGGCGATCTGATCTGGTGCAACTGCGGCCGCCGTCACTGGCACGGCGCGACCGACACCACCGCCATGCAACACGTCGCGGTCAATGAAGCGCTGGACGGCAAGCCGGTGGACTGGCTGGAGCCGGTGACCGAGCAGACGTACCTGGCCGGGCCGGTTAAAAAAGACTGAGGGGCTGGCGGGCGACGTTTATCGCGAGCGGGGTGTTCCTGCTGATCGCCGCGCTGTTGGCGTGGAAGGTGTCGCGGACCGCAGCGGGAACTGCATGAAGCGCGCAGGAGGCGTGACGCAATCATGCGCCACGCCGCAGCCTCACTCTTTCACATCCATGAAATCCTTGGCCCAGGCCACGTAGTTTTCCGGGAAGGTGTAGGTGTGGGTCAGCTCGGTGGCGCTGTGGTTCGAGGTGCTGTGGGTGACCTGGCGCTGGGCGCGGAGGCTGTCGTAGGTGGCCTTGATCGCAGCGAAGTAGGCCGCGTGACCCGCGACCACCACGCGTACGCCCAGATCGGCCAGGCGCTGAGGGTCATTGAGCTCGGGATTGCCGTAGGTCACCAGCATCAGTGGCACGCTGAGCTTTTCCGAAATCTGTTCCAAATGCTTGAAGTCCTTGATGCCCACGATGCAGATGCCGTCGGCGCCGGCCTTTTCGTAGGCCAGGGTGCGCTCGATGATGTCCTGGACCGGCAGCACGCCCGCGTTGGTCCGGGCGACGATCGTCAGTTCCGGGTCGACGCGGGCTTCAAGGGCGGCCTTGACCTTGCCGATGCCTTCTTCGATGGACACCAGGTCCGTGGATTTGCGCCCGAATTGCGCGGGCAGCAAGGTGTCTTCGATGGTCAGCGCCGCCACACCGGCGCGCTCCAGTTCTTCCACGGTGCGCATGACGTTCAGGGCGTTGCCGTAGCCATGGTCGGCGTCGGCGATAAAAGGCAACTGCGCGACACGACCGATCCGGGTGGCCTGCTCGACGAACTCGCTCAGGGTAATCAGTGCGAAATCCGGCGCTGCCAACACCTGCAGCGACGCCACCGACCCCCCCAGAATCCCGACCTCAAACCCCAGATCCGCCGCAATGCGCGCCGACATGGGATCGAAAACTGAAGCTGTCTCGACGCAGTGCTGCGAAGCCAGCTGCTCACGGAATTTGCGACGCAAAGCGGAGTGGGAAATTCTGGACATAAGGCTTCCTGATTCAGGCCGTCATCGAAATGCCAGCAATGCTACCGCAAATTCAGGCTGAAACGTCTCACCTCGACGAGCGACGTGCTTTGATTTGCCATTGCACCCCGATGTAACTGACCTACGGAGCCCACGGCGGGACCGGCTTCAGCCGGGAAGGCGTTTGCATTACACCGAGAGTTGAGGGTGAACACTCCGGCCTCTTCCCGGCTGAAGCCGGTCCCACTGAATACGTCATATACCACTAAGTGGTAGTATTTCCGGCACTGCAACTGCTCCTGGATCGACAGGATTTCACGGAGATCTGTCATGAAGAAAAGAATTAAGAGCGACGCGCTGGCCTCGGTGCATGAGTCCGCCACTGCTCTGCTGGGTATCGGTGCCATCGACAAGGCCACAATGCGCGAGTTTGATCAGCACTGCATCGCCGAGGTCCCGGCTGCGATAGACCCGGCACAGATCAAAGCCATTCGCGAGGGAAGTCATGTCAGCCAGCCGGTGTTTGCCCGCTATCTGAACACCAGTACCTCCACGATCAAACAGTGGGAAGCGGGGTCGAAGCGTCCCGGTGGCATGGGGTTGAAGCTGCTGAGCATCGTTCAAAAGCATGGACTCGAGGTTCTGGCCTGAGCGCTGGTATCGTCGACCGATCGTTCCCACGCTCTGTGTGGTAACGCCGCCCCGGACGCTCCGCGTCCAGCAGAAGACGCGCATTCGAGAACGGGAGGTGACGCGGAGCGTCACAGGCTGCATCCCCACGCCGAGCGTGGGGACGATCAAGCGCAGGGCTGACCTCTGCCGCGACTGGTAGGACCGCTTCAGCCGCGAAGGGGCCAGACCTTCCGCTGCAAACCCCAAACGGTAAATACCGAAGCAAGCGCTTGCGTGAATCGATTCAGCTGTTTTAGGATTCAGCTGTTCCGAAATATTTCAAAGCACCCGAGTGCCACCCGCGAAGAGGTGGCCCAGACATAAAAACAAGAAGCCTCGGAGATTCACATGATCAGCTCGTCTGCTCGATTGCCGCGTGTGCTGTCCGCGTTTGTCCCCTCGGAATCATCGGCCGTCCGGCCATGAGCGCCGTCCTCTCTCTGACTCCCCAGCCCGTGCTGGAAATGACCGCCATTTCCAAGACCTTCAACGGCCTGCGCGTGCTGAAAGATGTGGCCCTGAAGGTTTACGCCGGTGAAGTTCATGCGCTGATGGGCGAGAACGGCGCGGGTAAGTCGACGCTGATGAAGATCCTGTCCGGCGCTTACCAGGCCGACGCCGGCGGCGAGATCCGTATCGACGGCCAGGCCCTGAGCGCATTCGACCCGTTGTCTGCCAAAGCGCGCGGCATCGCCGTGATTTATCAGGAACTGAGCCTCTGCCCGAACCTCAGCGTCGCCGAGAACATTTACCTGGGCCGCGAATTGCGCCGTGGCTGGAGCATCGACCGCAAGGCGATGGAAGCCGGCTGCGTTGACGTACTGGTGCGACTGGGCGCCGATTTCAAACCGTCGACCACCGTCAGCGTGCTGTCCATTGCCGAGCGGCAACTGGTCGAGATTGCCCGGGCGCTGCACGCGAACGCGAAGATCCTGGTGATGGACGAGCCGACCACGCCGCTGTCGTCCCGGGAGACCGACCGCCTGTTCGCGCTGATCAAACAGCTGCGTGATCAGGGCCTGGCAATCATTTACATCAGCCATCGCATGGCCGAAATCTACGAGCTGTCTGACCGGGTCTCGGTGCTGCGCGACGGCGAGTACGTGGGCATGCTGGAGCGTGACGCGCTGTCGGCCGAGGCGCTGGTGAAGATGATGGTCGGCCGCGACCTGTCCGGTTTCTACAAGAAAGAGCACGCCGCTTACGACCCCGGCGCGGTGGTGATGCGCGTGCGGGATATGGCCGACGGCAAGCGCGTCAAGCCGTGCAGTTTTGACCTGCACGCCGGCGAGGTGTTGGGCATTGCCGGACTGGTCGGGGCAGGGCGCACGGAACTGGCGCGATTGATTTTCGCCGCCGACCCACGCACCTCCGGCACCCTCGAAGTTGCTGGCAAGGCGATCACTGATTTACGCAACCCCGCTGACGCCATCCGAGCCGGCGTGGTTTACCTGACCGAAGATCGCAAGGCCCAGGGCCTGTTTCTCGACATGAGCGTGCGCGACAACATCAATGTCTGCGCCTGCGTGCCCGACGCCCATGCCGGTGGCGTGCTGGATCGCGGCCGTGGCGCACAGCGGGCAATCGAGGCGATTCGTTCGCTGTCGATCCGCGTGGCGTCGGGCAAGGTCAATGTCGGCGCGCTGTCCGGCGGCAATCAGCAGAAGGTGCTGCTGGCGCGGCTGCTGGAGGTCAAGCCTCACGTGCTGATTCTCGACGAGCCCACCCGCGGCGTGGACATCGGCTCGAAGTCCGAGATCTACCGAATCATCAACGAACTGGCCAAGGCCGGCGTCGGCATTGTAGTGATCTCCAGCGAGCTGCCGGAAATCATCGGCACCTGCGACCGCGTGCTGATCATGCGTGAAGGCGAGCTGGTGGCCGAAGTCGGCGGTCACTCAGGGCAGGAGATATCTCAGGAACGGATCATCGATCTGGCGACAGGCAGCGAGAACGCTGCAGTCGCCGCGGCCCACGGCGCCCGCGATACTTCCGACCACCCCATTCAACAACAATAAAAAGGAAACCAGGCCATGAGTCTGCCCCTGGAAAACTCGCCCACCGTTGCCGCCATCAGCAAGCGTGAACGCGTGCGCGAACTGATGCGCACCGTTGGCATGCTGCCGGTGCTGATTCTGTTGTTGATCGGCTTTTCGCTGATGACCGACACCTTCATGAGCTGGCAGAACCTCTCGATCATCACCCAGCAAGCCTCGGTCAACGTCGTGTTGGCAGCGGGGATGACCTTTGTGATCCTGACCGCCGGCATCGACCTGTCGGTGGGCGCGATTCTCGCGGCTTCAGCGGTGGTTGCCCTGCAAGCCTCGATGTCGCCGCAGTTCGGCATGTTTGGCATCGCCGCCGGCGTGGGTTTCGGCCTGCTGCTGGGGCTCGTCAACGGCGGGCTCATTGCGTTCATGCGCCTGCCGCCGTTCATCGTTACCCTCGGCGCGCTCACGGCCATGCGCGGCCTGGCGCGTCTGCTCGCCGACGACAAAACCGTGTTCAATCCCGACCTGCCGTTTGCCTTCATCGGCAACGACTCGGTGCTCGGCGTGCCGTGGCTGGTGATCATCGCTGTGGCGGTCATCGCGGTCTCGTGGTTCATCCTGCGCCGCACGGTGATGGGCGTGCAGATCTACTCGGTGGGCGGCAACCCCGAAGCGGCGCGGCTGTCCGGGATCAAGGTGTGGAAGGTGTTGCTGTTCGTCTACGCGGTGTCCGGTGCGCTGGCCGGGCTCGGCGCAGTGATGAGTGCCTCGCGCCTGTTCGCCGCCAACGGGCTGCAGCTGGGCCAGTCCTACGAGCTGGACGCCATTGCAGCGGTCATCCTCGGTGGCACCAGTTTCACCGGCGGCGTCGGCACCATCGGTGGCACGCTGATCGGTGCGCTGATCATCGCGGTGCTGACCAATGGCCTGGTGCTGCTGGGCGTCTCCGATATCTGGCAATACATCATCAAAGGCATCGTGATCATCGGTGCGGTGGCGCTGGATCGCTATCGCCAGTCCGGTGCGCGGACCTGATCAACCGCTGTTTTGCTCCATGCGTTTCAACCAAGACTCCGACAATAATCACAAGAGAGAACCCATGAACGTCAAACGCAAATTCCCCGCTGTCGTGTCCCTGTGCCTGGCGGCATTGCTGTCTCAGGGCGTCGAAGCCCGCGAGCTGAAATCCGTCGGGATCACCTTGGGTTCCCTGGGCAACCCGTATTTCGTCACCCTGGCCGACGGCGCCAAGGCCAAGGCCATGGAGCTCAACCCCGCTGTCAAAGTGACCTCCGTCTCCGCCGATTACGACCTGAGCAAGCAGTTTTCGCAGATTGATAACTTCATTGCGTCCGGCGTCGATCTGATCCTGATCAACGCCGTGGACCCGAAAGCCATTGCTTCAGCGATCAAGAAGGCCCAGGCCGCCGGCATCAAGGTCGTGGCCGTGGACGTGAGCGCCGCCGGCGTCGACGCCACCGTGCAGACCGACAACGTCGAAGCGGGCAAACTCGCCTGCCAGTTCATCGTCGACAAGCTGTCGGGCAAGGGCAACGTGATCATCCAGAACGGCCCGCAAGTCACCGCCGTGACCGACCGCGTCGCCGGTTGCAAATCGGCCTTCGCCGCTGCGCCGGACATCAAGATTCTCTCCGACGATCAGGACGCCAAAGGCTCTCGCGAAGGTGGCCTGAATGCGATGCAGGGTTACCTGACTCGCTTCCCGAAAATCGACGGTCTGTTCGCGATCAACGACCCTCAGGCGATCGGCAGTGACCTGGCCGCCAAGCAACTGAAACGCAGCGGCATCATCATTACGTCGGTGGACGGCGCGCCGGACATCGAGCAGGCCCTCAAGGCCGACACCTCGATTCAGGCCTCGGCCAGCCAGGATCCGTGGGCGATGGCGCAGCAGGCGGTGGTCATCGGCAACGACCTGCTCAACGACAAAAAGCCGGCTGAACCGGTCACCCAGCTGACGCCGAAACTGATCACCCGCGACAACGTTGGTGCCTACAGCGGCTGGTCCAGCAAGCACTGAGACGCAGGCTTTAAGGAGTCGGCGCAGTGATCAAGATGGAAGACGTGGCGAAGCGGGCGCGGGTATCGACGTCGACCGTCTCGCATGTGCTCAACGGCACGCGCAAGGTCAGCGCCAAAACGATTGAAGCGGTGCAGCGAGCGGTTCAGGAATTGGGCTACATCCCCAATACCCTGGCGCGCTCGCTGGCCCGTTCGCGCACCCACACCATCGGCGTGGCGATCTCGGCGCTGTCGAACCACTATTTCAGCGAGACGGTGCACGCCATCGAAACGGAATGCGCGCGCCACGGCATCATGATGTTGTTCGTTGACACCCACGACGATCCCGCCCAGGAACTGCAGGTGGTTCAGGCGCTGCACCATCGGCGAGTGGACGGCATTCTGCTTGCGCCGTCGAGCGATCCGCAGCAGGCAGCGTTGACTTACTTGCGCAGCAACGCCATTCCCAGCGTGCTGGTGGACCGCATGGCGGTCGAGGGTTTCGATCAGGTCGGCGTCGAGAATCGCCAGTCCACCGCTGAGTTGGTGACGCACTTGATCGGCCATGGTCATCGGCGCATCGGCATGATCGCCGGCCATCGTGGGCTGAGCACGACGGAGGAGCGCATCGAGGGTTACCGGCAGGCGCTCGTTGAAGCTGATGTGCCGTGGGATCCGCAGTTGTTGATCGACGGTGAGTCGAACAGCGAATCCGCGCGGGTCGCCACTTCAGCACTGTTGCGCCTGAACCCGCCGCCCACGGCGATTCTGGCGGCGAACAACCTGATGACCATCGGCGCCATGCACGCGCTGCGCGACGCCAATATCGAGGTGCCGGGGCAGATGGCGCTGGTGGGTTTCGATGATTTTGACTGGGCGGATTTTTTCTTGCCACGCTTGAGCGTCATTGCCCAACCGGTACAGGCCCTGGGCGCGCGCGCGGTGCAGTTGCTGCTGCAGCGCATCGATGCACCCGAGGGTCAACGAGTGTCGGAGCGACTGGCGCCGACGCTACGCATTCGCAATTCGTGTGGATGCCCTTGAGGGGCCGCTGCCAGGCACCGAATATTTCAGGAACCGGACTTTCATGAATCAGCTTGTTTCCCTGGGCATCGACCTCGGCACGTCCGAACTCAAGGCCATTTTGCTGGATGCCGACGGCGAGGTGCTGGCCCAGGCCGGTGCGCGCGTGGAAGTCAGTCGGCGGCAGTCGGGCTGGTCGGAGCAGAACCCCGATGATTGGTGGCAGGCCTGCCTGTCAGCCCTCGGGCAGTTGCGGACAAGCGATCCTCAGGCATGGGCGCGGATCGGCTGCATCGGTTTGTCGGGGCAGATGCACGGCGCGGTTCTGCTGGATGCGGCCGAGCAGGTGCTGTATCCGGCGATTCTCTGGGACGACTCCCGCGCCGTGCAGCAGGCGTCGCAGCTTAACGGAGATTTCCCGGAGTACGCCGAGGTCACCGGCAGCCTGGCCATGGCCGGGCTTACCGCGCCGAAGCTGTTGTGGATGCAGCAGAACGAACCGCAGGTGTTCGCGCGCATCGCCAGCGTGTTGTCGCCGAAGGATTACCTGCGCTTGCTGCTGACCGGTGAGCAGGTCAGTGACATGTCCGACGCCGCCGGCACCTTGTGGCTGGATGTGGCGAAGCGCCAATGGTACGCGCCGATGCTCCGCGCCACCGGGCTGAACCTGGAGCAGATGCCCCGGTTGCTGGAAGCCGATCAATTGTCCGCCGTGCTCGGCGCCGACGCGGCGCAGGCACTGGGTTTGCCGCAGGGTCTGCCCGTGGCCGCAGGCGGGGGTGACAACCCGGTTTCCGCGGTAGGCATCGGCGCGATCAACGCCGGCGATGCGTTCGTCACCCTCGGCACCAGCGCGGCCATCGTCGCAATCACCGATCATCCGGCGGGCAATCCGGCCAGCGCCGTGCACAGCTTTTGCCACGCACTGCCGCAGCGCTGGTACACGATGGGGGCGATGCTGGCCGGAGCGAGTTGCCTGCGCTGGGTTACCCGATTGTTGGGTCAGACCAGTGAGCAAGCCTTGCTCGATCAGGTTCACGCTGCGTTGCCGGTCGATCAGCCGGTGGCGATTTCAAATCCGCTGTTTCTGCCGTACCTCGCCGGTGAGCGCACGCCCCACAACGACCCGCTGTTGCGCGGTGGGTTCATGAGCCTGGGCCATGACAGCACGCCCGCAATGTTGGGTTACGCGGTGCTTGAAGGCGTCGGTTTCGGGCTGCTGGACGCGATGAACGCTACGCTGTCGGCCGGCGCTACGGTCAACGCCTGCGCCCTGGTGGGCGGCGGCGCTCGCAGCGAATACTGGGCGCAGTTGCTGGCCAATATTCTGGATCGCGAGGTGTACACCCTGCACGGCAGTGAACTCAGCGCGTGCATCGGCGCGGCAAAGCTTGGGTTTTTGTCGATCGGGGAAGGGGCTGAGCTGTTGAAACGGGGAATGCCGGTGAAGGCGCGCTATCAGCCGATGCCGGAGGTGCAGGGTGCGCTGCAGGTGCGTTATCAGAGGTTTCGCGGGTTATTGACGGCAGCGAAGGGATTACGGGAGTGAAACCGAGATGACCACGACGATCAAGCGACTGACCCCTGAATATGCGGCGGCTTATCGAGCACTGATGCTCGACGCTTACCGTCTGCACCCGGACGCGTTTACCTCCGATGTCAGCGAGCGCGAAGCGTTGCCGATCGGCTGGTGGGAGAAGCGGCTGGGAGTGGGCTCTGAGGTGGCGGATGTGGTGTTTGGCGCTGTTGATGGGGGCCATCTGTTGGGGGTTGCCGGTCTTTCTGTTGAAAGCAGAAAGAAGGCCCGTCATAAATCCACGCTGTTCGGGATGTACGTTCCGCACGCCCATCGCGGCAAGGGTCTCGGGCGGGATTTGGTTGCAGGCGTTCTTGATCATGCACGGGGCCAGTCGCAGCTGTTGCTTGTTCAGTTGACGGTTACGCAGGGCAATCGCAGCGCCCAGGGCCTTTATGAGCGGATGGGGTTTGAGGTGTTCGGTGTGGAGCCGTATGCGGTGGCGGTGGGCGAGGGGTATGTTTCAAAGGTGCATATGTGGTGCGATTTGAGAGGGGGTTTGGCGGGCTATTAAGGCGTTGCAGCTGAAACCAGATCAAGATCAAGATCAAGATCCTCAAGATCAAGAGCGTCTGCCTGGGGGCAGACTATTTCGCCTTCGGCGACTTACTTTTGAAAAGCACCAAAAGTAAGCAAAAGTGCCTGCTCCTGGCTTGGCTCCTCCTGCGTCGGAGTACCCTCACTCCGGTCTCGCTCCGTGGGCCCGCGCCGAACGAACATCCATGTCCTGACGGCGCTCTCGCCGCATCCCTGCGGCTCGGCCCACTGCGCGAGACCTGCGTTCAGCCTGCACCCAAGTCGCGATTGGCGGTGACTGGGCTTTTTGCGCATGAAGATCAAAAGCAGATCAAAAGCAGATCAAAAGCAGATCAAAAGCAGATCAAAGGCACGTCACGGGGAACGGACTTGTGGGAGTGAGTTTGCTCACGAAAGGGTCAGTACATCCAGCGGATATCTGATCTCTGAGGTAAAGCATTCGCGAGCAAGCTCGCTTCCACAGGTAGGGGTGTTATCAGCAAAATTGTTGGTGTATGGGCTGGCCTCTTCCCGGCTAAAGCCGGTCCCACTAATAGACCGCGTACGCCTGTAGGACTGGCTTCGGCCGGGAAGCCGCAGCTGCAGGTCAGGGGCGACGGACTTGTGGGAATGAGCTTGCTCACGAAAGGGTCAGTACATCCAGCGGATATCTGATCTCTGAGGTAAAGCATTCGCGAGCAAGCTCGCTTCCACAGGTAGGGGTGTTATCAGCAAAATTGTTGGTGTCTGGGCTGGCCTCTTCCCGGCTAAAGCCGGTCCTGCTAAGAAATCGCATGCATCCAGCGGGATGGGCGCCGACTGTAGGACCGGCTTTAGCCGGGAAGCCGTTGATCTTGATCTGCTATTGATCTTGATCTTCATACACAGCTAGCCCAGACGACTCCCATCGCGACTTTGGTGCAGGCTGAACGCAGGTTTCGCGGAGTGGGCCGAGCCGCATGGATGCGGCGAGAGCTGCCCCCCGCCATGGATGGCGGATGGCAGCGGGCCCACGGAGCGAGACCGGAGTGAGGGAACCCTGACGAAGGAAGGGCCCAACCGAGAGCAGGCACTTTTGCTTACTTTTGGATGGTGCGACTTTCGACTTTTCAAAAGTAAGTCGCCGAAGGCGAAACAGTCTGCCCCCAGGCAGACGCTTGTGATCTTGATCTCAGCCTTACAACAAAGCGGCGCCTACCAACCCACTTACCACGCCGACCAGCATGGTCAACACCCCAACGACCACCAGCACCTTGGCGTCGAAGGATTTACGCAGCATCAGCAGCGACGGCAGGCTCACGCTCGGCAGCGTCATCAGCAACGCCACCGCCGGCGCAGTGCCCAGCCCCAAAGCCAGCAGCGTTTGCACGATCGGAATTTCCGCCGCCGTCGGGATCACAAACAGCGTGCCGACGATCGCCAGCGGCACCAGCCACAACAGGCTGTTGCCCATCGCGCCGTCCACGTGAGGGAATAGCCAGACCCGCGCGGCGCCCAGAATCAGCACGGCAATGACGTAAATCGGGATGGTGGTCCAGAACAACTGCCAAATCGTCTTGCCCCAACGCACCAGCAGGCTGCCTTCGTCCGGCATTTCGGCATTGGCCACGGCCTCCAGCGCCTGCTCTGGCACCACTTCCGGGCGAGAAATGCGTTGCGCAATCAGGGAAACACCGATCACCAGCACCAGGCCCGCCACCAGTCGCAGGGCCGTAAAACCCCAGCCCAGCACGAAGCCCATGAACACCAGCGTGGCCGGATTGAGTACCGGGTTGGCGATCCAGAAGGCCAATGCCGCGCCCACCGAGACGTTCTGCTTGCGCAAGCCCGCAGCCACGGGCGCTGCGCAGCAGCTGCACATCATGCCCGGCAGGGCGAACAGGCCGCCGCGAATCGTCGAACCCAGCCCGGCGCGGCCGAACATTTTCAGCAGCCAGTCCCGGGGGATCAGCACCTGCAGCAGCGAGCCGAGGATGACTGCCAGCACGGCGGCCTTCCAGATGGCCAGAAAATAGACCTGGGCGTAGGCCAGCGCGGCGGCCCACGGCGTGGCCGGGTTGTCGTTGATGATCGAGCCGCCGATGGTGTGGGTGTCGGCGGCGATGAAGGACTTCAGGTAATACGGCGACCACTTGACGTAGTACAAGCCGATGGCGGCCACCAGCAGGAAGGCCAGGGGTTTCCACCAGAACGACCAGCCGCGGCGTTCGGAAGTGAGCGGGAGGGCAGTCATGACAGGCACCAGAGCAGGAAATCGAGGGGGCGGGATGATACGCCGTGGCCGGGCATTATAGTAGGTGTCGCAAAGTGTGTCGGCTCACGCCCGTCCGCCGAAATCCAGCCCGGAGGCGCGCAACAGTTCCTGGGTGTAGGGCTGGCGCGGGTTGCCGAAGATCTCCCGCGCCGCGCCTTGCTCGACCACCTTGCCGTCTTTGATCACCAGCACGTCGTGGGCCAGGGCGTGAACCACGGCCAGGTCGTGGCTGATGAACAGATAACTGAGGCCGTGGCGAATCTGCAGATCCCGCAGCAGCGCGATGATCTGCTTTTGCACCGTGCGGTCCAGCGCAGAAGTGGGCTCGTCGAGGAGGATCAGCTCCGGTTCCAGCACCAGCGCCCGGGCAATGGCCACGCGCTGGCGCTGACCGCCGGAGAATTCGTGGGGGTAACGATGGCGGCTGCCCGGGTCGAGACCGACTTCGCCGAGCACGCGAATCACTGTCTCTTCACGCTGGGCCGGGGTGCCGATGCTGTGGGTCAGCAGCCCTTCGGCGATGATCTGCTGCACCGTCATGCGCGGACTCAGGCTGCCGAACGGGTCCTGAAACACCACCTGAATGCGCTTGCGCAAGGGCCGCATCAGTTGCTGGCTGCGCAGGTTCAGCTCCTTGTTGCCGAAGCGGATGCTGCCTTCGGAATCGATCAGCCGCAGGATCGCCTGGCCCAGGGTCGATTTGCCCGACCCGGACTCGCCGACAATGCCCAGGGTCTGGCCCTTCAACAGCTCGAAACTCACCCCATCCACCGCCTTGATGTACTGCGGCTCGCGCCGCAACAACGGTTTGGGCAATGGAAACCAGACCTTCAACGCGTTCACCGACAGCAGCGTCTGGGTGTGCTCGCCGGGCACCGGTTCGCCGTCCGGTTCGGCGTTGATCAGCAGGCGGCTGTAGGGGTGTTGCGGATCGGCGAACAGCGTCTGGCACTCAGCCTGCTCGACGATTTCGCCGGCGCGCATCACGCAGACCCGCTGGGCGACGCGCCTGACCAGATTAAGGTCATGGCTGATCAGCAGTAGTGACATACCCAGCCGTTGTTGCAGGGATTTGAGCAGCTCCAGAATCTTCAACTGCACCGTGACGTCCAGCGCAGTCGTGGGCTCGTCGGCGATCAGCAGCTCGGGTTCGTTGGCCAGGGCCATGGCGATCATCACCCGCTGGCGCTGGCCGCCGGACAGTTGATGGGGCAGGGCCTTAAGCCGCTGCGGCGGGTTTTGAATGCCCACCAGACCGAGCAATTCCAGGGTGCGCTCGCGGGCGGCATTGCCCTTGAGGCCCTTGTGCAGGGCGAGGATTTCGCCGATCTGTTTCTCCACGCTGTGCAGCGGGTTCAGCGAGGTCATCGGCTCCTGGAAGATCATCGCGATGCGGTTGCCGCGTAGCCCCCGCAGTTCTTTGTCGCTGGCTTTAAGCAGATCGACGCCCTTGTAGCGAATGCTGCCTTGGGTGCTCACAGACTTGGCCGGCAACAGGCGCAGGATCGAATGCGCCGTCACCGATTTGCCCGACCCGGACTCGCCGACCAGTGCCAGGCATTCGCCGGGCTGGATGTCGAGGTCGATGCCGTGCACGACTTCGGCGCCGTTGAAGGCCACGCGCAGGTTGCGGATCTGGATCAGAGGGTCAGTCATGGCAGCGCTCAAGTTCGGGGATCGAAAGCGTCACGGCAGGCTTCGCCGATGAACACCAGTAGCGTGAGGATCAGCGCCAGGGCACAGAACGCCGTGACGCCCAGCCACGGCGCCTGCAAGTTGCGTTTGGCCTGGCCGATCAGTTCGCCCAGGGACGCGCTTTCGGCGGGCATGCCGAAGCCGAGGAAATCCAGCGCGGTCAGTGTGGCGATGGCGCCGGTGACAATGAATGGCAGGTAGGTGAGGGTGCTGGTCATGGCATTGGGCAGAATGTGCCGCCACATCAGCGCGCCGTCGCTCAGTCCCAGGGCGCGGGCGGCTTTGACGTACTCCAGATTGCGCCCGCGCAGGAACTCGGCGCGCACTACGTCCACCAGCGCCAGCCAGGAAAACAGCGACATGATCCCCAGCAGCCACCAGAAGTCCGGCTCGACAAAGCCCGACAGAATGATCAGCAAGTACAGCACCGGCAGCCCGGACCAGACTTCCTGCAGGCGCTGGCCAATCAAATCCGCCAGCCCGCCGTAATAGCCCTGAAACGCCCCGGCGAACACGCCGATGACCGTGCTGATGGCGGTCAGCGCCAAGGCAAAGAGGATCGACACGCGGGTGCCGAACAGCACCCGCGCCATCACGTCCCGGGCCTGGTCGTCGGTGCCCAGCCAGTTGCGCGCGCTGGGCGGGCTGGGCGAAGGCTCGCGGAGTTCGTAATTGACCGTGTCGTAGCTGAACGGGATGGGCGCGAAGAGCATCCAGCCGCCCTTGTCGGCGATCAGTTTGCGCACGTAGTCGCTGGAATAGTCCGGCTCGAAAGGCAGCTCGCCGCCGAAGTCGGTTTCCAGGTATTGATGCACGGCCGGGAAGTACAGCTCGCCCTGATAGCGGACGATCAACGGCTTGTCGTTGGCGATCAGTTCGCCACACAGGCAGATGACCAACAGCGCCACGAACAGCCACAGCGACCACCAGCCTCGCCGGTTGGCCTTGAAATTGGCCAGGCGGCGCTGGTTTTGCGGGGAAAACTCGAACATCAGGCGCTCCTCGCGGAAAAGTCGATGCGCGGGTCGACCAGCGTGTAGCACAGGTCGCCCACCAGCTTGATCAACAGGCCGAACAGCGTGAACAGGAACAGCGTGCCGAAGACCACCGGGTAATCCCTGGACACCGCCGCTTCGTAGCTCATGCGGCCGATGCCATCGAGGCCGAAGATGGTTTCGATCAGCAGCGAGCCGGCGAAGAACACCTCGATCAGCGCCTGAGGAATGCCCGCCACCACCAGCAGCATGGCGTTGCGGAACACATGGCCGTAGAGCACGCGCTGCTCGCTGAGGCCCTTGGCCCGGGCGGTGACCACGTACTGGCGGCCGATCTCGTTGAGGAAGCTGTTTTTGGTGAGGATGGTCAGGGTCGCGAAGCCGCCGATGACCAGCGCGCTGACCGGGAGCACCAGATGCCAGAGGTAATCGCGCAGCTTGCCCAGCGGCGAGAGACTGTCGAAGTCGTCGGAGAACAGCCCCTGGGCCGGAAACCAGCTCCAGTAGCTGCCGCCGGCAAACACCACGATCAGCAGAATGGCGAACAGAAACGCCGGGATGGCGTAGCCGATGATGATCACCGTGCTGCTCCAGACGTCGAAACGGCTGCCATGCAGCACGGCCTTGCGGATGCCCAGCGGAATCGAGATCAGGTACGTGATGAGTGTCGCCCACAGCCCCAGGGAGATCGTCACCGGCAGTTTTTGCACAATCAGCCCGGTCACCGTCGCGCCGCGGAAGAAACTGCTGCCGAAATCCAGCTGGGCGTAATGGGTCAGCATCAGCCACAGCCGCTCGTGCAGCGGCTTGTCGAAACCGTATTGATGCTTGATCGCTTCCACCAGTTCAGGGTCCAGGCCTTGGGCGCCCCGACTGATCCCGCCGGTGGCCGCGACTTCGCCCCCACCGCCACCCAACCCGCCCGTTGGGCCCATGCCTTGGACGCGGGCGATGGCTTGTTCGACGGGGCCGCCCGGTGCGGCCTGCACGATGAGGAAATTGACCACCAGAATGCACAGCAGCGTGGGGATGATCAGCAACAGGCGACGCAGGGTGTAGGCGAGCATGTCACTGGCCCTCCGCTATCGGTGCAGCATGGGTATTCGCGACGCTGCTCTGCGGCGCCGGACGCGCGGCCATTTGCACGTCGGTCAGCGGCACCCGGCTGACTTCCCACCAGCTTTCCAGGCCGACGTCGTAGATCGGCTCGATCGCCGGCTTGCCAAAGCGGTTGGCATAGACCACCGGTGTGCCCTGGGAGTAGTAGTTCGGAATCATGTAGAAACCCCAGAGCAGGACCCGATCCAGCGCCCGCGCGTAATGCAGCATGTCGTTGCGGTTATTGGACGCGACCAGGCCGTCGATCAGGCGGTCGATCGCGGGGTTGCGCAGCACCATGGCGTTGGAGCTGCCGACTTGCCGGGCGCTCTGCGAGCCGAACAGGTTGTACAGCTCGCGGCCGGGGGAGAGGATCGGATTGCCGTTGCTGGGCAGGGTGACCACGATCATGTCGTAGTCCCGCGCGTTCAATCGGTTCATGTACTGCGCCGAGTCCACGCGACGAAAATTCAGGGTGATGCCGATCTGCGCGAGCACGCGCTTGTACGGCAGCACCAGCCGTTCGAAACCGCCCTGGCCGTCGAGGAAGGAAAACTCCAGCGGCTGACCGGCGGCGTTCACCAGCCGGTTGTTTTTCGCGTGCCAGCCGGCATCTGCCAACAGCTTCAGGGCCTTGAGCTGCTTGTCGCGGATGTAGCCGCTGCCGTCAGTCTTCGGTGCGCGCCAGACCTGATTGAAGACTTCGTCCGGCACCTGCCCGCGCAAGGGCTCGAGAATGCTCAGCTCCTGGGCGTCGGGCAGCTCGGTGGCAGCCATTTCGCTTTTCGGGAAGTAGGTTTGTTCGCGCACATAGAAGTTGCGCATGATCTGGCCGTTGACCCATTCGAAATCCCAGAGCATCGCCAGGGCTTCCCGCACGCGCCGGTCCTGGAACATCGGCTTGTCGAGATTGAACACGAAGCCCTGACCGGCCACCGGGCGGCGCTTGGCCAGAATGGTCTTTCGCAGACGGCCGTCCTGCAGGCTCGGCGCGGTGTAGCCGACGACATAGCCGGCCGAGGAGAACTCGCGGTTGTAATCAAAGTTGCCGGCCTGGACCAACTGACGGGCCACGTCGACATCGCCATAGAAATTCACCGTCAGCGCGTCGAAGTTGTAGAGCCCACGGCTGACCGGCAGGTCTTTGCCCCACCAGTCCTTGACCCGCTCGAAGCTGACGCTGCGCCCGGCGTCGACCCGCGAGACCCGGTACGGCCCGCTGCCCAACGGCGGTTCGAAGCCGCCGCCCTTGGTGAAGTCGCGGGTCTTCCACCAGTGCTCGGGCAGGATGCGAAGGCTGGCGAGGTCCAGGGCGAGGGTGCGGTTGGTGCCGGTCTTGAAATCGAAGCGGATCTGCCCCGGCGCTTCGATGACCGCGTCCTTGACGTCGGCGTAGAGCGGTCGATAGCTGAAGCTGCCCTTGGTGATCAGGGTTTGCCAGGTGTAGCGCACGTCTTCGGCGGTGATCGGCGTGCCGTCATCGAAGCGCGCCTTGGGGTTCAGGTAGAAGCGCACCCAGAGGTTGTCGGGGTCGCGTTCCATCTTCTCGGCGACCAGCCCGTACACGGTGTAGGGCTCGTCCAGTGAGCGGTAGGCCAGTGGCGCATACACCCACGTATCGATCTGGCTCACGGAAATCCCCTGGTCTACGTAGGGCGTGAGGTAGTTGAACTGGCCGATCTCCTCGGACGCGCGGCTCATTGAACCGCCTTTGGGCGCGTCGGGGTCGACGTAATCAAAGTGCTGGAAATCAGCGGCGTATTTCGGCGCTTCACCATAAACGGTCAGCGCGTGCACCGGTGCGGCGAAAACCTGAGGAGCGCCGGACAGCAGCGAAGTAAAAAACAGCACCGTGTACAGCAGTGCCACGCCCGGCAAGCGGCGTGGCAAGGAAAAGGGGGTGGCAGACATGCGGACAATCCTTGTGAGCAGCCCGACGCGCCGCAGGAGTGGCGCGTCGGGCATTAGCGCTTAGAAGTGATACGTCGCCCGCGCAAACAGCGTGCGGCCCAGTGGATCGGCGTAACGAGGGTCATAGCCGGACTGGAAGTTGTAGGCCTGGTTGGTGAACGGCGGGTCGCGGTCGAACAGGTTGCGTACGCCGGCATCGACGTCCAGCACCTTCTCGAAGGTGTGGCCCACCGACAGGTCCCACAGCGAGTACGACGGTACGGTGCCGTTGGTGCTGCGGTCGTAGTCGTTGTAGCCGCTGGTGAAGCGGTTGGTCAGGGAGGCACGGCTGTCGCCGAGGGTCCAGCTGCCGATCAGCACGTGTTTCCAGCGCGCGATCACGCCATCACCCTGGAAGTCGCCGACCTTGTCGGTGTACGGACCGTCGATGATGTTCTGGAAGTCGTAGCGATTGACGTACGTACCGGTCAGCCCCAGACCGAACTGGCCATACGGCGTGTTCGGGAAGCGGTAGTCCAGGGTCACGTCGACACCGTTGGTCTTGACGATGCCCAGGTTGGAGTTGCCCGTCACGATGTTGGCGATGGAGCCGTCGGCGTTGCGGATAATGCGGTCGCCATACAGATCCGACTGGTCGAACACAGTGGATTCAGGAAACGACTGGATCTGGTTGGAGATGTGAATCCACCAGAAATCCAGGCCCATGGAGAGGTTGTTCATCGGTTGATAAACGAAGCCCAGGGTCACGTTGCGGGCTTTCTCCGGGGACAGGCTCGCGTTGCCGCCGCTGCGGTTGAGGAACTGCTGATTACAGTCCCGCCCGGCCTGACCGCCCGGTTGTACGGTACCGCCCGCGCAAAGCGTCGGGTCATCGTAGTAACCCTGGCTGTAGGCCAGGCTTTGCGGGGCATACAGCTCATACAGCGACGGCGCGCGGAAGCCTTCGCTGTACGCACCGCGCATGACCAGCTCTTTGAACGGCTGGAAGCGGAACGAGTATTTCGGATTGGTGGTGCTGCCGAAGTCGCTGTATTTGTCGTGCCGCACGGCGGCCGTCAGTTCCAGGCTGTCGATGACGGGGACGTTGAGCTCGGCGTATTCGGCCTTGACGGTGCGATCGCCGGACACCGAGCCTGCCGAATCGAGGCCCAGGCTGTTGATGTCGTCGACGAAGTCTTCGTAGTTCTGGTGCAGCTTTTCCTTGCGGTATTCGCCGCCCAGGGCCAGGCCGGATTCGCCGGCACCGAACCAGTTGCCGATCTCGCGGCTAATACGTCCATCCACCCCGTAGACACGGCCAACGGCGGTGGAGTATTCGCCGTGGTACGCGGCGTCGTCGATGAACTGCTGACCCGCCGCCGATTGCGGGCCGAACGGGTTGAGCAGACCGCTGGCCAGGCCCGCCTTGAGGGCGGAGTCACTGACATAGCCCGAGGTCACGCTGGACACGACCTTGCTCTGGTTGTAGTTGGCGCCGAGGTTGTAATCCCAGCCGCCGACGGTGCCGTCGAAGGTCAGCAGCAGGCGCTGGTTGGTGTTCTGGTCCTTGCTGCCACGGGGGCCGGCGGCCGTTTCACGCCAGGCGGTATCCACCGGCTGGGTCGGGTCGAGGGCAAAATTGTTCGGGCCGGGTGTGATGCCGTTGCCCGGGTAGTAGGGCGACGACGGGTCGATGCTCAGGCCGGTCAACGGCGCCGGGCCGATGCTGGTGGCGTTGTTGTTGCGCGCAAAGAAGTATTCGAGGCTGACGTTGTGGTCTTCGGCCAGCTTGCCGGTGGCGCGACCGAAGAACGAGGTCTTCTCGGTCTGCGGCACCAGGTCGATGTAATCGCGGGTGCTGAACCGGCACAGCCCGTTCACGCTCACCAGGCCCGGTCCGGCGCAGTTCGGCGCGAGGGGGTTGCTGCTGTTGTTGCCCTGATAGTAGTTGCCAGGGTACGCCGTGCCGGAGGTCTGATTGAGGCCACGGCCCGGGACGTAATCCTTATCGAAAGAGCGGTCGTTGGCGTCGAGGTTCTGCTGCTTGTTGTAGTTGAACACGCCCATGACGTTGAAACGGTCTTCGTCCAGGTCACCGAAACCCCAGCTGGCGCTGACATCCTTGCTGGCGCCGCCGCCGCTGGCGGTCGGGGTGTCGCCGCCGAGGCTCAGGGTGCCGTCGGTCAGCGACTTCTTGGTGATGAAGTTGATCACCCCGCCGATGGCGTCGGTGCCGTACAGCGCCGAGGCACCGTCGCGCAGCACTTCGATGCGGTCGATGGCGGCGAACGGAATCATGTTCAGGTCGATGGCGCTGCCGTTGGGCGTGCCGACGCCGGACAAGGCGTTGTTGGCCAGACGGCGGCCGTTGAGCAGGATCAGGGTTTTGTTGGCGCCGATGCCGCGCATGTCGGCATAGGACGCGCCGCCGGTGGAGGCGCCGACCGAGCCTGCGCTGTTCATCATCGACTGACTGCCGGTGATGCGCTGGACCATCTGTTCGGTGGTGGTCACGCCCTGTTTCTTCAGCTCGTCGGCGCGCAGGATGGTCACCGGCACGGCGGTTTCCGCATCGGCCCGGCGCACCGCCGAACCAGTCACTTCCACCCGTTTGAGCTGGGTGGTCGCCGGCGCGGCAGCCACCGCTGCAGCGGGCACAGCGGCTTCACTGCCGGTCGCGGCCTCGGCTGCGCTGTCCGTGCTGTCGGCGCCATAGGCCGGGCTCATGCCGACCGCCAGTGCGCAAATCAGCGCACGAGGGTGGCGTTGTACGGCAACAACAAGGGGCTTGAGGGTAAAACCGGGAAAGCTCATCAGCATGGTAGTTTCCGACTTAGTCCAGATGTTATTGAAATGGCCTTGTGAGCCCTCGTTGCTCCGACGCGGTGGTAGCGGTCGGGAATTTCCTTATTTCAAGCAAGCCGCTCCCCTCCGGGGCAAAAACCCGGACGGCGGTGAATCGGGAGTAGGGTGAGCAGCACCGCAGCGGGTGCGGCGTCTGCTTCAAGTGCAGATCAACGGCGGGTCATGGGCCAATCATTTCGAGGTCATCACTGAAATTTTGGTGATGCCCGAGCGCTCGATCGACGCCATCGCCTTGGCGACCTGGCCGTAGTTGACGTTGGTGTCGGCCTGCAATTGCACGCGCACCTCCGGGTCCTTGGCCTTGACGTCCTTGAGGCTGATCTCCAGGGATTCCGGCGCGACTTCGGATTTGGCCAGGTAGAACTTGCCGTCCTGGTCGACGCTGACCACCACCGGGTCTTTTTTGTCAGCGGCGGCGACGGCGTCGGTTTTCGGCAGGTTGACCTTGATCGCGTTGGTCATCAGTGGCGCGGTGACGATGAACACCACCAGCAGCACGAGCATCACGTCCACCAGCGGCGTGACGTTCATTTCGCTGAGCACTTCATCGCTGTCTTGGGTGGAGAACGACATCAGCTCGCCTCCCGCACAGCCTGGCTGTGTTTGCTGGCGATGGCCTGACGGTTGATGCTAAAGGCGCTGCGCTGGGCGAGGGCGTCGAAATCGTGGGCGAAATCATCCATGTCGGCGACGGCGAGCTTGAGGCGGCGTAGGAAGAAGTTGTAGATCAGCACTGCCGGGACCGCGACGGCGATGCCGACCCCGGTGGCAATCAGGGCGTGACCGATGGGGCCGGCCACGGTTTCCAGGCTCGCCGAACCGCTGGCGCCGATGCTTTGCAGTGCTTCCATGATCCCCCAGACCGTCCCGAACAGGCCGATGAACGGCGCCGTGCTGCCGATACTGGCGAGGATGGCCTGACCGGCTTCAAGTGCGCGGCGTTCTTTCTGGATCTGCTGGCGCAGGTTGCGTTCCAGGCGGTCGGAGCGGTTGATGGTGTGGGCGAGCTGCTGGGTGTTGCGCGGTGTTTCGTCGACCGCCATGGCTTCGAATCCGCTGTTGGCGATCCGCGCCAGTGATCCCGGGTACTGGCTGGAATGCTCGGCGGCGGTGAGCAGATCCGGCGCTGCCCAGAACGCTTTGGCGAACTGTTTGTTCTGGGTCTTTAAGCGCAAGTACTGTGCGGATTTGATCAGCAGCAGCCCCCAGCTCAGCACCGAAAACACCACCAGCGCCCAGAGTACGCCGGGGACAATCATCGAAGAGATCGATTCGTTCATGGTTACACCTCACCCGCTATATAAAGAGTTGTTGTTGATGGGCTGACCGGGTTCATTCGGGCAGCTTGAAGTCGATGGTTTGCGTTGCGAAGCCTTCGATCGGGGTGTCACCGCGCTTGGCCGGAACAAACTTCCAGTTGCGCACCGTCTCTACCGCCGCATCGTCCAGCACCTGTTTGCCGCTGGATTTGGTCACCTCGACCGTGCCGGCACGGCCGTTGGGCAGCACCTTGATGCGCAGGATCACGCGGCCTTCCATGCCTTTGCGCAGCGCCGCGCCGGGGTATTCCGGTGGCGGGTTGCCCAGGCTGGCGAGCCCGGAAATCGCCGCCGATTCCTTGACCGGTGCCGCCGGGGCCGCAGCAGGCGCTGGCGGTGCGGGGGATGGCGACGGTGTGGCGGGCGCAGGCGGGCTCGGCGTAGCCGGTGCAGCAGGCGCAGGCGGTGTCGGCTTTTTCACCGGTTCGGGTTTCTTCACCGGCTTGGGCTTCTCGACCTTGGGTTTTTCCACCGGCTTCTCGACAGGCTTCTCCACCGGTTTCGGCGGCGGCTTGACCGCGTCGGGGTCCTCGACCGGTTGCTCCGGTTCAGGGGGCGGCGGGGGCGGTGGCGGCGGTTCAGGTGGAGGCGGCGGTGGCGGCGGCTCCGGGGTCGGCGGTGTCGGGCTGGTCAATTCCACGGTCATCTCGGGCACTTGCGGCGCAACTTCCGGGACGTCGGCTTTTGCAGTCTGCATATACCACCAGATAGCGCCGTGAATAAGGACCGAGGCGGCAATCAATATCAACACGTGCGTCCGGCTTAGTTCACCCGGACGCGATGTGTTTTCCTTGAAAGGAATACGCGGCCAGGCCATGGACAGTGCGTCCGGCGCCGGGTCAGGTATGGCTTTCGCTTTTACCGCGTCATTCATTAAAGCTCCCTCGGGTCGTTGAAGGGCAATAAGGGTCCGTTCAAACAAGTTGCCCTGTTTGAAGTTGACGTCCGTGCTGTCGCAAGCACGAGGCCTGGGAGAACAGGTCTCTAAAGAACCACTCTTATAAGTGCTGTGGCAGCGTGAGCTATGGAGACGACATTGCAGTTCCCTGATTGCTTGTTGAGTACGAAGAAGTGCGTCTTTGTTTCAGCGTCACTGGCTAACGAACATCGCTATTGCAACCGCTATGCCAGTGCAGGGCTCTAGCCAGCGGTTTCTGGCTTGTACAGGGACGATGTCGCATTCCTGTAACTTTTTAGCGAATTTCGTCAGGGGTGGGTCTGTTCACTCTATGGAAGCAGGGTAAGTTGCCGAACCATGGGACGAACCTATCCACTCAGGTTCACCGCGAGCTTGCAAGGTGACCTGTTCCGATTCAATCAGATGTGCGTTGCACCAAACTTGAGTAAGTGGGTGCAAGTTGGTGCGTGAGTGCTTAGGTGATCATTGTGGTAAGTCCTGAAAGTGTGACTTGTCAGTCATAGGGTGAAGGGTTGTTAACAGTGGCGCACACTTTCTGAAAATGATCACTGATCGTTTTTAGTGTGTGTGGATCAACAGCAATTCCTCCTGCTCGTTATTTAAAACGTTATTTGCGCGGGCGCATCTGTGCCGAAAAAGGACAATAAAAAGTGGCGGCCGGATCACTATAAAAGCGACAGCCATTGAAACGAAAAAAATGTTGGGCACTGCAGCAAATTAATGCTGGGTTTCAGCCGGAACGCTGAAGGGAGATGGGACGGACGGCAGGCTCGCTGACAGAGGGGGGCAGCGGAAAAGGAAAGGTGCGGCGTTGGCGTGTGGGGTATGAAGGGCGCATGTCTGGCACGAATCGAATTCCTTATCGACGGACGCCAGACTTCTGGTCGGCGTCCTGCACTGTTTCGGACGGGGTAGTGTCCGGTTCCTGCACACGGGTGCGGGGTTCGCACCGTTCGGCAGCATAGACTTGCGGCAGCTTGGGCTGGACGCTAGGCATTTCGTGGTACTGACGTTCCACTCAAGAATTACTAGAAAGAAGTGTGCCAAAACGTGTCCGGTTGTAACATTTCTGACGCAGTGTCTCTTCTTCGTGGCGTTCGGCCTGCCTGGTACGGGCCTGGACGCGCGGTGTCACCCCCTTTGGAGCGCATTCATGAGCCACCTGTTTCCTGATCGTCCGGGCTATCGCCAGCTTCGCGAGCGCTTCATTGCGGCAGCGACCACTGCGGGTGCGCGGTTGAGCGAATACGCCCATCCGCTGGCCGGGCCTTTTGGCGAGACGCTGGCCACGGACGTCGCCTGGCTCGGCGATCCGCAGGCGCGGCGGGTGTTGGTGGCGTTGAGCGGCACCCACGGCGTCGAGGGCTATTACGGTTCCGATTGCCAGAGCCGCTGGCTGGAAGATTTTGATCCACGCGCATTGCCCGAGGGCGTGGCGATCCTGATGATTCACCTGATCAACCCCTGGGGAACGGCGTGGATGCGCCGGGTCAACGAGGACAACCTCGATCAGAACCGCAACTACCTGGACTTCAGCCGACCATTGCCGGACAACCGTGCCTATGGCGACGTCCACCGCATTTATGCCTGCGAGGAGCTGCGCGGGCCAAAGCGCGACCAGGCGGATGCGCAGTTTCAGGCCGCGATCGATGCGCTGGGCTGGGCAGGGTTGATGTCCGTAGTGGAAGCGGGGCAGTACGCATTCCCCGATGGGTTGTTTTTCGGCGGCAGCGAGCCGAGCTGGTCCAATCGCACGCTGCGCAGCATCGTCGGGGAGTACTTGCAGGATGCCGAGGTGGTGGCCTGCTTTGACCTGCACACCGGCGCGGGGGATTACGGTCATCCGATGCTGATGAGCATCGTCGAGTCAGCCTACCCCGCGCTGGAGGACGCCAGGGCGTTGTTCGGGCCCTGGTTGTTCACGCTGATCACCGGCGCCAATCGGATCAGCGCAACCGGTGTCGCGGCGACCTCCACCGGATACACCTCGCAGATGCTCCCCGACGCGCTGCCGGGCGTGCACTTAATGCCGTTTGTCATCGAGTGCGGCACGTACCCGGGGGCGGCGGTGCATGGGCATTTGCGTGATGATCACTGGCTGCACCTGCACGGCGATCCGCTGGACGAGACAGGGCGGCGGATCAAGCAAGGGCTGCTGGAGCAGTTCTATCCGGCGGACCCGGACTGGCAGGAGGTGGCGTGGGTCAGGACGCGGCAGGTGTGGAACAGGGCGTTGGCGGCGTTGCCGGGTATTCGCGCTACCCGATGACAGATCGAGCCATGTAGGAGTGAGCTTGCTCGCGAAAGGGCCCTCTCTGCACACGGAGATACGGAAGACTCATCAGGCTCTCAACAGCCGCTGCGCCAAGGCTGGCAGTAGCACCTCGCACGATGCTTCGATCTTGAGATCCAGCAGATCATCGGCCCGTGTTTTCCCCAGATTGATGGCGATCAGCGGTTTGCCCTGATCTTTGATCGTGCGGCACAGGCGAAACGCCGAAAACGCCATCAGCGACGACCCCACCACCAACAGGCCCTGAGCGTCTTCCACGCGCTGCATGGCCTTGGCTGCAGTGGGTGGCGCCACGTTCTCACCGAAAAACACCACGTCAGGTTTCAGGCGCTCACCGCCACAGTGGGGGCAGTGGGGCACCTGGAAGCGTTCTTCGAAGGCGCGGTCGAGCAAAGTGTCGCCATCAGGCGCCTGCACCGCATCGACGCCGGCCAGGTAAGGGTTTTGCTCGACGAGGGTCAGCTGAACGATGTCCCGCTCGGTGCGCTGGCGGCAGTCCAGGCACAGCACCCAATGCAGGCTGCCGTGCAATTCCACCACGTCATGACTGCCGGCCTGATCGTGCAAGGAGTCGACGTTCTGGGTGATGACGCCGCTGATGAGATCGCGCTGCTGCAAGCGGGCAATCGCCTCGTGGGCGGGGTTGGGTTGCGCGGCGCGAACCCGGGGCCAGCCGAGCATCGCCCGGGCCCAGTAACGACGCCTGGCCTCGGGCGCATTGAGGAATTCCTGAAACATCATGGGCTGCCGACCCCGACGCACGCCCTCGCTGTCGCGGTAATCCGGAATCCCGGAAGACGTGCTGATCCCGGCGCCGGTCAGCACGACGAAGGAGCGGTCTTGCATCCAGTGCAGCAGGGTGTCGACATGGGTATCGGGTACATCAGGCATGCACAGGTCCTCAAGCGCGGCTGTGCGCTGATACTAGTAGGACCGGCTTCAGCGGGGAAGGGGCCTGAGTGAGCACCATCGGTTTTGCAGTGTGACGCCTGACGCTTTCCCGGCTGAAGCCAGTCCTGCAGGTTGACCGCGTTGTGTCAGTCGGTCCGCGGTCAATGTGTGGGACCGTCTTCAGTCGGGAAGGGGCCGGTGTAAGCACTATCAATCTCCAACCCGGACCTTAACTAGCTCAACAACTCCGCAAACGCCTTGTCATCCTCGAGCACCTTCGGCAGCTCCGCGAACACCGCATCCAGATCAACCCCCTCCAGCAACGGGCCATCCACTTCCTGCTTCGCCTGCGCGGTGGCGCCACCGTGGTTTTCCAGCGCGGCAGAAATAGTCAGTGCCTGAGCAACAATCCGTGGCTGGGTTGCGTCCCCCGGCGCCTGCATCGGCCGCGCCTGATAGGCGATGGCGTTCTGGATGACCGCCGGCAGTCCCCAGCGCCGTGCCAGTTCGGCGCCGACTTCCGGGTAACCAAAACCCAACTGCAACGTTTCAATCGCCGCACGCCCGGTCGTACCGGTCTTGGTCACGCTGTTGATGCGCTCGGCAACGGCGGGCGCACCGGTCTGGATCAACAACTCGCCGATGTCGTGCATAACCCCGCAAGTGAAGGCGATTTCCCCATCGGCGCCGGACTTTTTCGCCAGCAAACGGCAGATCCCTGCCACTTGAAAGCTCTTCAGCCAGAAACCCTTCAAATCAAAACTGGGTCCTGCCTTGAAGGCGCCGGTCACCGCCGACGCCAGCACCAGCGTGCGCAGGGTATTGAAGCCCAGGCGCATGGCTGCGTCCTCGATGCTCGACGATTCCCGTGCCCCGCGAAAGCGCGCGGAGTTGGCCAGCCGCAGGATTTTCGCCGCGATCACCGGGTCCTTTTCGATATTGCCAGCGATACTGCCCAAGTCCGACGACGGGCTGTCGAACTGTTTGATCAGGTCCTGCGCCACCTTGGGAATGCTGGGAAGACTGCTCAAATCGGCAAATAACTGATCGATACCCATGGGTGCTGCTCCTGTCTCGGACGATTTACACACCATAGGCAACATTGGCGAAACTGCACGGGTCCGCCAGCGGTTTTGCTACAGACGGCACAAACACCAACGCTTGGGGCGGGCCCCGGCGGATCTTTTTCAGCTCATCTGCCGGCGAGGCGGTTTGCGCGGAGAAAAATCAGTAATATGGCGACACACCGGAACGGGTCGCGTCCTGCTCCGGGCCTTATCGATGAAACGCCAGACGCCGGACACTCCCGGCCGCGCTGGCCTGGACATAGAGGGTGTCATGGGTAACGAAAGCATTAACTGGGACAAGCTCGGCTTCGACTACATCAAGACCGACAAACGCTACCTGGCTCACTGGCGCGATGGCGCGTGGGACCAAGGCACCCTGACCGAAGACAACGTGCTACACATCAGCGAAGGCTCCACCGCGCTGCATTACGGCCAGCAATGCTTTGAAGGCCTCAAGGCCTATCGCGCCAAAGACGGCTCGATCAACCTGTTCCGCCCCTACCAGAACGCCGCGCGCATGCAGCGCAGTTGCAGCCGCCTGCTGATGCCCCATGTGCCCACCGAGCAGTTCATCGAAGCGTGCAAGCAAGTGGTCCGCGCCAACGAGCGTTTCATCCCGCCTTATGGCACCGGCGGCGCGTTGTACCTGCGCCCGTTCGTGATCGGTGTCGGCGACAACATCGGCGTGCGCGCTGCGCCCGAGTTCATTTTCTCGGTGTTCTGCATCCCGGTGGGCCCGTACTTCAAGGGCGGCATGAAACCGCACAACTTCGTCATCTCCAGCTATGACCGCGCTGCGCCACAAGGCACCGGCGCTGCCAAAGTCGGCGGCAACTATGCGGCGAGCATGATGCCGGGCGCCGAGGCCAAGAAAGCCAACTTCGCTGACGCCATTTACCTTGATCCGTTGACCCACACGAAGATCGAAGAAGTCGGCTCGGCCAACTTTTTCGGCATCACCCACGACGACCAGTTCATCACGCCGAAATCGCCCTCCGTGCTGCCGGGCATCACCCGCCTGTCGCTGATTGAACTGGCGCAAAGCCGTCTGGGCCTGAAGGTCACCGAAGGCGAGGTGTTCATCGACAAGCTCGACCTGTTCAAGGAAGCGGGCGCGTGCGGCACCGCGGCGGTGATCACCCCGATCGGCGGCATCAGCTACAAAGACAAACTGCACGTGTTCCACAGCGAAACCGACGTCGGTCCCGTGACCCAGCGCCTGTACAAAGAGCTGACCGGCATTCAGTCCGGCGACATCGAAGGCCCGGCGGGCTGGATCGTCAAGGTCTGATCCGACGCGTTCTGCAAGCCTGAAAACCACCGCTTTCGTGCGGTGGTTTTTTTTCGCCCTCGCTTCGCTCACGTACGTCATCGCAGATGTCAGGGTATGAAATCAGTGAACTGATCGCCCGGTGCAACGCCGGTGGGTGGGCTATGGTTGGAGCGGGCGCGTGCTTTCAGCAGCACCGGCTTAGCCGGGAATTCAGCGTCCTTTAACGACGACAAAAAAAGGATACGTCATGCACTCACCCGTCTTTCGTCCTGCCGCCTTCAGCCGGCCGCTGGCCCTGTCCGTCAGTTTGCTGGCCGCCGTGTCCGTGTCCACCGTGTGGGCCGACGACTATCCCCACGCCCAGGAGCCCATCGGCACGGTCGAGCAGATCTACGACGGCGCCATGCTCCCGGACCTGGCGGTCAGCACCTATCGCAATATCGGCCGGCTGTTTCCCACCCACACCATCAAGGCCGGCGAACACCCCTATGCGCTGCCCAAGTCAGACCGTCAACTGCCCAACGTGCGCTTCACCGTCGAGGGCAAAAAGTACGACCTGTACGACTTCGTGGCGCTGGACAGCATTACCGCGATGCTGGTGATCAAGGACGGCAAGATCGTCTTCGAGACGTATCAGCGCGGCAACACCGAGAAAACCCGCTGGATGTCGATGTCGATGGCCAAATCCATCACCTCGACCCTGACGGCGGCGGCGATCAGAGATGGCTTGATCAAGGGCCTCGACGGCCAGGTGGTGGATTACGTGCCGGCCCTCAAAGGCAGCGCCTATGAAGGGGTGACCGTGCGCAACGTGCTGATGATGTCGTCGGGGGTGAAGTGGAACGAAACCTACACCGATCCGGCGTCGGACCGCAGGGCCTTGCTCAAGGCGCAGATTTCCCAGCGGCCTCACTCGGCCATGACGCTGATGGCGAGCCTGCCGCGCGCTGCCGAGCCCGGCACGGTGAACAACTACAGCACCGGCGAAACCCAGGTCCTTGGCGAGATTGTGCGGGGTGCGGTGAAGATGCCGCTGGCCGAGTACCTGTCGAAGAAGATCTGGCAGCCGTTCGGCATGGAAAGCGACGCGACGTGGTGGCTGGACTCGCCTGACGGCGTGGAGATCGGCGGCAGCGGTATCAGCGCGACGCTGCGGGATTACGGACGCTTCGGGCTGTTTTTCATGAACGACGGCAAGATCAACGGTACCTCGATTCTGCCGGACGGCTGGGTCGGTGAAGCGACGCGGCCGACCACCCTCAAGGGCGGCAAGAGCCTGGATTACGGCTACATGTGGTGGACCGCGTGGACCGCCCCCTCGGTGAAGGACGGCGCCTATTCGGCGGTCGGCATTCAGGGCCAGAACATTTACGTCAACCCGGCCAATAACGTCGTGATCGTCACCTTCGGCGCCCAACCCAAGCCGGTGGACAAAGAGCCCCTCGACCCGATGGCGTTCTTCGATGCGGTGGTCGCGGCGTTGAAGTGAATCCAGGCATGACAGGTTCCACCGGTCCGCTGGCTTTACGCGATCCCCGTGGGACCGGCTTTAGCCGGGAAGAGGCCAGTTCACGCGCTATCAATTTCACGGTGTGACATTTGATGCCCTGTTAATGCCGGTCCCGCGATCCCTTCGGCTCAACCCCATATTCCGCGAGCAATGCCTCCATCCAATCCATGAACACACGGCACCGCTGGGGGAGGTGTCGGCGATGGGCGTACAACAGCGACACCGGCATCGCCGTCGGCCGGTACTCGGGGAGGATTTCGATCAAGTCACCGCGCTGCTGCTGGTAAGGGGCAGCCAGGCGCGGAATCTGGATGATACCCAGCCCGCCGACACACGCCGCTTCATAGGCTTCGATGTTGTTCACCGTCACGCTGCAGGGCATCGACACGTGGAAATCCTTGCCCTCGCGACAATATTCGAACAGCGCATCGGCAGCGCCAAATGCCGGCGCATAGTTGACCAGCCGGTGCTGCTGCAGCTCTTCCAGATTCCGCGGAATGCCGAAGCGGTCGGCGTACCCCTGGCTCACGCAGTTGATCATTCGAAACAGGCCAACGCTGCGCGCGACCAGCGGCGTGTCTGGCAACGCGCCGATGCGCAGCACGCAATCAAAGCCCTCGCGGACCAGATCGACGCGCCGGTCCGTGCTGCTGATTTCAAGTTCGATCAGCGGGTGCCGCTCAAGAAAATCACCCAGCCGTGGCAGCACCAGCCGTCGCGCGATGGCGGTGGGCATGTCCACCCGCAGCCGCCCGCTGAGCGCCGAGCTGTCCTGCCGGAACAAACCTTCAAGTTCGTCCATCTGGCCGAGCAGATCCTTGCTGCGTTCATACAGCGCCTGCCCGTCGGGCGTTACCTGCACCTTGCGCGTGGTGCGCAACAGCAGGCGCGCGCCGAGCAGTTCTTCGAGGCTGCGCACGTGCTCCGATACCGTGGAGCGCGGCAAGCCCAAGGCATCACCCGCGAGGGTGAAGCTCGCCAGCTCGGCGACCCTGACGAAGGTTTTCAGCAAGTCCAGCTTGTTCATTGCGACGCACCCACCTCTATGCCCGAGCTTTTGCCCGACGCCAGCCCGTCAACCGTTGATGTAATAAATGCACAGCGACAGCGTCACCAGCGAGCCCAGCGTCGAGATCAGGATCGTGCTCGACACCACCGACGCTTCGCGCTTGTAATACTCGGCCAGCATGAACGGCCCGGTGCCGGTGGGGAGGGCGCTCAGCAGCAGCGCCGAGTTGGCCCACAGCGGCGGCAGGTGAAACACCCGAAAGGCCAGAAACCAAGTCAACAGCGGGTGGGCAATCAGCTTGATCAGCACCAGCAGCGTCGTGCCCTCACGGGGGCCTTGTTGTTTCTGAGCGAGAAACAGGCCCAGGGAAATCAGCGCGCAGGGCGTCGTCGCGGCACCCAGCAGGGTCAGGAATTTGTCCAGCGCACCCGGCAATGCCACGCCGGTCGATGCCCAGCAGGCGCCAAGAATAGGCGACACCACCAACGGGTTTTTTGCCAGCGCCAGCAGCACTTTGAGCACGATGCGGTGAACCCGGGCCTCGCTTTGCAGGCCGATTTCGATGCACACCAGGGCGATGCCGAACACCACGCAGACCACCAGCAGCGACGCGATGAGCGCAGGTTCCAGGCCTTCCTGCCCCAGCACCATGACGCACAACGGAATGCCGATGTAGCCCGTGTTGGCGTAGGAAGCGCTGAGGGCATCGATGCTGGCATCGGCAAAATGACCCGCCTTTCTGCGCCGCAGCAGCAAGGTAATGACGAACATCGCCATGGTCGACAGGGTAAAGGTCAGCACAAAGCCCGGGTGCCAGATCTGTTCCCAGGTGGCGCGTGCCGTAGCGGTGAACAGCAGTGCTGGCAAACACAGCCAGACCACCATACGGTTGATTTCAGAGGCGGCGGTCGGTCCGAGGCGGTTGGTACGGCGACAGAGGTAGCCCACCAGGATGAGGGCGAAAATGGGCAGCAAAACATTCAAGACGGAAGACATCGAACCCGGGCCTATGGCGCAACAGACGAGAGCGGCAGAGTAGAGGGCGCGATCGTTAGGCTGCAACCTTTCTTGTCAGCGAAAAGCGAAGGGGGCGGGCGTTTGCATGGCGAGGCGGACAAAGCGATGCCCGACGGGCGTCGGGCACGGTGACGGTGACGGTGACGGGCATAGCGGTAATTACTTTTTCAGCGGTTTGAGGTTGCCCGGCGCGATGTCGAGGACCTTGCCGTCTTCCATGTTGATCAGCGCGTATTTATCGCTGATCAGCACCCATTGCGTACCTTCCTTCGGCGCGTGCAGGCCTTTGCCCTCCCAGTCCTTGACGCCGACACGCTCGTCTTTGTACAGGTCGTGGGTGGTGTCGCCGACCTTGTACTGCTCATTGGTGTGTTCCGCCTGCACGCTCTTGGTCGCAGGGGTTTGCGCCATGGCGGCGGCGCTGGCCCCACCCAGACAAGTGACCACGGCCACACTGGCCATCAGTTTTTTCATGTTCATGGGAATTCCTCTGGTCGTTCTTATACTTTCTTGGCGTTGGCGCGCGCCACGCAAACCCGGCGCGCTGGGTCAGTGCCCCGGCTTATTTTTCAATCGGAACAATCTTGGTGATCTGGCCGTTGGTGGTCTGCACTTCGACGTACTTGTCGTTGATGCGCACCCACTGACTCATTTTGGCCGGTTCTTCCAGACCCTTGGTTTTCCAGTCCTTGATGGCCGCTGCCGGGCGCTGAAATTCCTGCGGTGAACGGCTGCCTACTTCCAGCTCCCGCATGTTGTCTCTGGAAGGTTGAATGGTCGGCTCCGTGGCGTCGGCGGCTTGCACCGTGAAACTCACAACGGAAATGCATCCCAGAATCGCCAGACCGGCAATGAGCGATTTGCTGTTCATTCGAAACTCCTTGGCCAGCGCGTGATGCGCTGTCATTAGTTCCGACCGTGCAGGGCGAAAATCATTCACTGCCCGTGCTGGCGCGCCGCCCGCCTGCGCTTGCGCTTGCGGTTGCTGTTTCGGGACGGGGGGCGGCAACGAGCTTACCGGGGTAGCGCTTCAGCAATGCTGCTGGCCAGCGGCGTGGTGGGCCGGCCCATCAGGCGGCTTAACTGCCGACTGTCGTCGAACAGCGCACCTTTGGCGGCGGCGGTATCGGAGTTGGCGAGTAACTCGGCGACGAATTCCGGAAGCCCGGCCTGCAGCAACGCACCCTTGTAATCGGCTTCTGGAAGATCGGTGTAGATAACAGGCTTGCCGGATTGCTCCGCGATCTGAGCGGCGAATTCCTTCAGCGTGTAGGACTCGTCGCCGGCCAGCTCGTACACCTTGCCCGCCTGATCCTCAGCCGCTGTCAGCACAACGGCTGCCGCCCGTGCGTAGTCGGCCCGCGCGGCAGAGCTGATTCGGCCTTCACCCGCGCTGCCAAAGTGCGCGCCGTTCGCCACCGCGTGGGTCACGCCGGCGGTGTAGTTTTCGTGGTACAAGCCATTGCGCAGCACCACCGCCGGAACGCCGGATTGCGCCAGCGCCGCCTCGGTTTGCCTGTGTTCTTCGGCCAGCCCCAGCGCGGAGGTGTCGGCGTGGAGCACGCTGGTGTAACCCAGCAGTTTCACCCCGGCGCGTTTAGCCGCATCGATCACCGCCTGATGCTGAGTGACACGCTGGCCCACTTCGCTGGACGAGATCAGCAGGACCTTCTCGGCACCTTCGAAGGCGCGGTCCAGCGTGGCGGGCTGTGAATAATCGGCCTGGCGGACCTGGACGCCCTTGGCGGCAAGATCGGCCACTTTCGCCGGGTCACGGACGGCCGCAACAATACGCGAGGCGGGTACGGTTTCAAGCAATTGGGCGATGACGAGGCGGCCTAGCTGACCTGATGCACCGGTGATGACGATCATGATGAGTCCCGAACGAGATTGAATGAGCCTCAAGCATAATCACCGTGCTAACCTTTCGTAAGTACGCACAAAAAGGTAAGCGTGATGAACGACAGTGCTATTCCCGCAGCAGTCAGCGTTTCCTTGCTGGAGCGCATCCGTACCGGTGAGGTGTTGGCCAGGGATTGCCCGTCGCGGGAGATCCTCAATCATGTGTGCAGCCGCTGGGGCGTGCTGGTGCTGGTGGTGTTGCTGGACGGCATGCACCGGTTCAGCGAACTGCGGCGCAAGATCGGCGGTGTTAGCGAGAAGATGCTTTCGCAGACGCTGCAAAGCCTGGAACAGGACGGGTTTGTTGACCGCAAGGCACTGCCCGTGGTGCCGCCCCATGTCGAATATCGGCTGACTGCAATGGGTGAAGAGGTCGCGTTGCAGATGGACGGGCTGACGACCTGGATCGAGGAAAACCTGCCACGCATTCTGGCCGCGCGGGAGGGTAGAGGAGTGGTGCTTGAGTGATCGGGTGGGGCCGGTTAGGGCGTTAATGCTGTAGTGCCATGATGCGCAAAAAGTTGCGCACTCGATGGTTGAAGTTTGTGTGGTTAATACGTTTGAGGCCACGTTGTCCGTGGCCTGCAGACGACTGCGCAAGAAGTTGCGCAGGGGTGCGCAACTTCTTGCGCACTTTTGCTTTGTTGTCTGGGTTGGCGTTCGCCAAATCCTCCTGTTTTTCTTCTTAAGCTATTGATTTTGCTTGGCTAATTCATAGTTGGCACAGCCCTTGATATCTCCGTGCCCCCCGGATTGGCATTCACGCCTCTTCGGATGGTTTTTTTGAGCACGGAGAGCACCGTTGGCAAACCCCGCAGTTACGTCCAGCAGCGACGCAAAAAACAAGCCGCAGGTGGCGATCGTTCCACTTGATCTGATTCAGCTTGAGGACGTGGGAGCGGGTGCGGCCAATGTCGATGCCTGGCTGCAGGGCATCAGCGGCGGGGTCGTTTCGCTTGAACGGATCAAGAGCGTGGCCGGCGGGCTGCCGGTGGTGGGCAACATCATGGCGCTGGTCGATGCGCTGAATGACATCGCTCGGCTGGCGACCAGTGACGAGCGCGACCCGCTGGATTGGGTCAGTTTGGGCATCAACCTGATCGGCATGGTCCCCATCCCGCCGGGCATGGCGGCGGCACGTATGAGCCTACGGCCAATGCTGTTTCTGGTGCGTCAGGAGATGCGTCAGGCGGGGAAGATGCTGTTGGGCGATGCGCTGATCGAGGTGCTGATCGGGCACCTCAATGCCACCATTGTCGGGACGCTTGATGACTTTGTGACCCAGGCGCAGGGGAAGCTGCCGGGGATTCTTGAGAACGCCGGGAAGCTCGGGGAAGGCGTGCTCTTCCAGATTGCTGCCGGTCTGGAGAAGCTGGTTAACCCGGAGCTGAATGCCAAGGGTGATTTGCTTGAGGCGCAGCAGCTGGTTCAGGCCGCAGGCGATCTTTGGGCCTACGATCCTCAGGCGGCGATTGGGAATATTTTTGCGGCGGCTGCGGAGGTTTGCGTTGCGGCGGGCAAGGGTGCGGTGAATGGCGCCGTCGAACACCTTGTGCCTGAAGCGGTTAAAAAGGAGGTGGGCAGGCAGGCCAGGTTATTGCGTGACCTGGCTCTTCAGGCTCGCACGCAAATTAAGGGGCTTGCGGATCCCGGGGCTCAGCATTCTATCGCTGCGTTGCTGGTGACCTTGGAGGGAGCGGTCGTCAGTTGGCGTGCGCGCAACGGGCATGGGCAGTCGTTCAACATCAAGCCCGGGGTGGTGAATCAGGCCAAGCGCAGGGCCGGTGAAGGGAAGCTTGAGGTTGTTCAGCACGAGAAGCCTGCCAAGGGGCGGCCTAACGAGCTCAAGAATTGTGCCTGCGCCTCTACGGCCAACAGTATTAGTTTTGCGATGGGTTCTGAGTCGGTCAGTCATACCGACTTTAGTTTGCCAGGGCCGCTTCCCATTGAGTGGACTCGGACTTATTGCTCGAGTCTGGATGCCTACGATCAGGATGTCATCGGTGCGCGTTGGATCACGCCGTTTACCACGCGATTTGATCTCGTCGGCGATGGTTTGGTGTTTCATGACTCCGATGGGCGTAGCCATGAATTCCCTCTTCCCAAGGTCAAGCTGTTTCACTTCAACGCCATTGAAAACCTGACGGTCGTTCGCCTCAGCGAAGATCGGTTATTGCTGATGCGTGGCCTGGATCACAGGGAGACCTATGTTCGGCGTGGACAGCGGTTTGTTCTGATTAACACAGTGCTGCCCAACGGCGCTGGGGTGATGCTGCATTACGAGCATCGACATGATGGGCGTTTGATGCTCTCCGAGTTGGTGACGTACTCGGAGAAAGATGTCAGTAAAGTCCATCTTCGTCTGGGCACTTTGATTGATGATCAGGGGCGTCTGACCGGCCTTTGGGAAGTTCGTGACGGCGCCGTCAAACGCCAACTCTGTGCGTATCAGTACGACGATTCTGGCGATCTTGTCCTGGCTCAGGATGAGAACGGCGCCGCTTGGCGTTACCAGTATCAAGACCACCTGATCACCCGCTACACCGATCGCACCAATCGCGGCCTGAATTTGCAGTGGCAAGGCACGGGCCCCGACGCGAAAGCCATCCGCGAATGGGCGGACGACGGCAGTTTTGACACGCGATTGGCGTGGGATGAAAACATCCGTCTGACCTACGTCACTGACGCTTTGGGTCATGAAACCCGGCATTACTACGACAGCCTGGGTTACACCTACCGCATTTGTCATGCCGATGGCCGTTCCGAATGGTTCTTCCGCGACGCCGCGAAAAACATCATCCGCCACGTTCATACCGACGGCAGTACCGACCGCTATCGCTACGACAAACTCAGCAACCTGACCGAGCACACCCGCGCTGATCACAGCGTGATGAATTACGCCTACGACGACAAAAGCCACCTGATCAAGATCAGCGATGGCGAGGGTGGGCTGTGGAAACGGGACTATGACCTTCGCGGAAATCTCGTTGAAGCGATTGATCCGCTAGAGAACACAACCGAATACGCCTACAACACGTTCGGGCTTCCTACGGCCATCAAGGACGCTAACGGCAATACAAAGGCGTTGGCCTACAACGACGCCGGACAACTCGTTAAGTACACCGACTGCTCCGGCAAGCTGAGTGTTTGGGAGTACGACGATCGCGGCCAGATGGTTCGCTTCACCGACCCGGCCGGGCATAGCACCGCTTACGAATATAAATCAGGCCAGTTGGTGTTGATCAAACACCCGGACAAAACCGAAGAACGTTTTAGCCGCGACGCCGAAGGCCGCTTACTTGCCCACTCGGACGGCCTTGAACGCTGCACCACCTGGCGTTACACCGCTGCAGGTTTCATCGCCGAACGCGTCGACGCTGCCGAGCAAACCTTGCGTTACCGCTGGGACAAACTGGGGCGCCTTGTAGCGCTGGAAAACGAAAACGAGCGCCGTGCGCATTTTCACTACGATCCTGTGGGCAGGCTGCTGGAGGAGCGCGGGTTCGATGGGCGTTCTAGCCGCTATCAATACGATCCCGAAACAGGAAAGCTTGCTCAGACGGTGAATGGCCAGCGCACGATTGCGCTGACCTTCGACCCCATGGGCCGTCTCACCGAACGCCGTGCAACCCTCGGCGAAAAGTCCCAGAGCGAAACCTTTGCCTACGACGGCAACGGCCAGTTGGTCATGGCGACCAACGCCATCAGCAAGCTGCAATGGTTTCACGATCCAGCGGGCAACCTGCTGCGCGAGCACCAGCATTACTCGAACCTGGATAAGCCACTGGTTGCCGTCTGGCAGCACGAGTACGACGCGCTCAATAACCGCGTCGCAACTATCCGCCCGGACGGCCATCGCGTCAGCTGGCTGACCTACGGCAGTGGCCATCTGCTCGGTCTGAAGCTCGACGAGCACGAACTGCTCAGTTACGAGCGCGATGATCTGCACCGCGAAGTCGCCCGCCATCAGGGCAACCAACTGCTGCAAACCCAAAGCTGGGACCCGGCGGGACGCCTGCAAGAGCAACTACTGGGCCGAGCAGACGACAAATCCACGCTCATCAAACGCGCCTACACCTACGACGCCGCCGGCCAACTCACCGACATCAACGACAGCTGCCGTGGGGTCCTTGCTTATAAATACGACCCGGTCAGCCGCCTGCTCGCCGCAACGAGCCGCCTCGGCACAGAAACCTTCGCCTTCGACCCGGCCAGCAACCTGCTCGACGACAGCGCCGCACCAACACGACGTCCCCTCGATCCCGAGCCAATCCGCCACAAATTGATCGACAACCTGCTGTGCGACTACGCCGGCAACCACTACGAATACGACGAACGCGGCAACCAGACAACGCGCTGGACCAACGGACTGCGCAGCGAACTGCACTGGGACCTCTTCGATCGTCTGGCGCACTTCCGAGATCCGCGCCTCACCGTCGACTTCGGCTACGACCCCCTCGGACGTCGCCTCTACAAACTCTCAAAAGCCCACTACCGCCCACGCCCGGAAGCCGGTACCGGCTGGAATGAAAACAAACACGCCCGCAAGGAACACGAGCTTGGCTGCGGCTTCACGCTGTACGGCTGGGATGGCGACAACCTGGCTTGGGAAAGCAGCCCGCCGCCATACGTCGGCGCCCTCGGCCGCACGGTGCATTACATCCACGAGCCCGGCACCTTCGTCCCGGTAGCCCAGGCCATCCGCCACGAAACGATCCGTCTCGTCAGCCAACCAACTTACACCGGTCGCTATAACTTCAAAGAAGACCCGCTCTGGAACTACAAACCTGTCGCACTGCCAATCGACGCCCTCGCCTGGTACCAATGCGACCACCTCGGCACGCCTCAGGAAATCACCGATCAAAACGGCAACACCGCCTGGAGCGCCGAATACAAAGCGTGGGGAGAGGCCCAAGAGCAGCGCTCTAAATTCGCCCAACAGATCGGCCTAACCAACCCAATCCGCTTTCAGGGCCAATACCACGACCACGAAACCGGCCTGCACTACAACCGCCATCGGTACTATGATCCAAGGGTCGGGCGGTTCATCAGCAAGGACCCGATTGGCTACAGTGGTGGGCTGAACCTCTACCAATATGTGCCGAATCCTACCGCTTGGATCGATCCTCTAGGATTAGCTCGGATATTCAAGAATGCTCCTTATCACGGAACCTCAGACAATGCAGTTAAAAGCCGTGCGCCAACGAACGGCCAAGTAGCGCTGAATAATTCAGTTCAAGTTAAGGAAACCTCCCATAGACGAGTCGGGCTAGATGTAGAAAATAAGGAGTTCGTCGTGCTGGATAAGACCGAAACTTACCCAAATGGTGACGAAGAATTTCATGGGCACGTACGTTGCTGGTGCGATTTGCACAACGAACAACAATGGGCATTCAGAAAAGCTGGCATGGTAACAGGCAAAGGGAAGATCAAAAAATGAGCGCTACCACCCCCCCATATAGCCAAGAGGAGCTCGATGTTATGTTGCGGTCGGAAGATGCGGAGGTAGCTACGGATGCACTTATGTATCTGTGTTTTAACATTGATGATCCGCAATGGATTCAGCTTAAGTGCATAGAAGCAATAAAGAATCATCGCAACGAGGACGTCAGAGGACTGGCACTGACATGCATAGGTCATGTTGCCCGCATGCACAAAGTAATCGACAAATCTTTAGTCATGCCGGTGCTACTTGAAAAGCTTAAGCACAGGACCTTGTCTGGTAGAGCTCAGGATGCTCTTGATGATATCGATATCTTTATCAATCGATAACTATGCCCAAAGTCAGAGTGAGTTAGAGGGGGCGGACCCCTTTAACTCTTTTCTTAACTTATTGATTTTGCTCGGCTAATTTATAGAGGCATAAGCCTTGATATCTCCGTGGCCCCCGGATTGGCATTCACGCACCACGAAGCGAATGCGGGGTTATATCACCCACTAACAGCTTGGTAAAATCGTGACCGACACATTGAACGTAGCTCCGCTCATCAAACTTCCTAAGAGCCTGAGCCCACTGTTTCTCGCTGCAGGCTGGCCCAGCATTTCCACTGAACCACTACCGCATTACATTCCACCTGAGCATCCTGCCGCTGCTCTCCTTGAACAGCTTGCCGGGGTGCAGGTGGGCACCTGCGGCGCAGGAGAGGATTGTGCTACCAGTGATGTCGCGTTTGGCACATTTGAGCATCTGCATGGAAGCGAAGATTTCCTTGAGTGGGAGCAACGCCTAGGCACTACCTTAGTGAGCATCGCCGAGGTCCATCACGGCCATGGCGCACTGTTAATGGACGAAAATGGTTGCTGCTACCTCTTGAGCCTCATCCACGACGGGCTTTGGATAGAGGGACTGGACTTTGTTCAAGCCATGGAGAACTTGATATTTGGGCGTAAGACCGGTGAGCGGGCGCAACTCACAACGCCAGGCGCGATACCGATTTTTTGCACCGGTGCCCTATGAAAGACCTGCCCTGCGTTCGGGGGCAGAAAATCTCGTTGGGTTAAAGAGGACGGACCCCTTTGAAATTTAGTCCCAACTCGCGGGGACCGATTAATTTACGGTGAAGCGCTGTAAATAAATCAGTCCCCTTTAGAGTCCGTCCGTTCATTGTTTGCGTACTAGACGGTAACCACCGATTTAGTATCGACATGAAGGGGCCAAGGGCCGGGCCCCTCAACCAGGGCTCAACCCAAGTCGACGGCCATTCGGCCGTCGATGCAGCAAATGAACACCTCTACAGTGCAAACCCCGTCCCGCGCGTATTCACAAACAGCGAATAAATCGAGTGACTGCTCGCCATGAACAACCGATTCCCTTCGCGTCCGCCGAAGCACAGGTTCGGGCAGCGCTCAGGTAGCGAGATGTGCCCGATGGCCTTGCCCTGGGGGTTGAACACCCGCACGCCGTCGAGTTTCTCCAAGTCAGCCTTCGGGTCGCCATTGCCGCCCCAGCCGCACCACAGGTTGCCGGCTTCGTCGCACTTGATGCCATCGATGGCGGCGTAGTCTAGGCCTTCGATGTGTTTGCGGCGTTTGCCTAGTGTGCCGTCGTCCTTGACTGCGATGGCCCAGATCAGGCGGTTCGGTTTGGCGCGACCTTCGACGACGTACAGGGTCTTTTCGTCTGGCGAGAAACACAGGCCGTTGGGGCCGGCGAGGTCGTCGATCACCCGGGTGACTTTCCTGCTCTCGCCGTCGATGCGATAGACGGCGTGGGGCTGGGTTGGGGTGATTTTGTGGCCTTCGTAGTTATTGCTGGTCTGGAAGGGCGGGTCGCTGAACCAGATCGAGCCGTCGCTTTTGCAGACGATGTCGTTGGGGGAGTTAAAGGGTTTGCCGTCGAAGCTGTCGGCCAGCACGGTAAGGGTGCCGTTGTATTCAGTGCGGGTGATGCGCCGGCCTTCGCTGGTGGTGGTGGAACCCTCGCAGACGATGAGGCGGCCCTGGCGATCGCGGCACATGCCGTTGGAGAAGTTGGAATGTTCGCGGTACACCGTGAAGGTGTCGGTGATTTCGTCCCAACGCATGATGCGGTTGTTGGGGATGTCGCTGACCAGCAAGTAACGCCCGTCACCGACCCAGACCGGTCCTTCGGCCCAACGCATGCCCGTGGCGAGTTTTTCGACGCTGGCGTTGAACACGCGCAGCTCTAGAAAACTGTCGTCGAGAATGTGAACGAGCGGATCCGGGTAGCGCTGGCTCAAAGGTTCGGCGGCAGACGCGAGGCGGGGCAGAGCGGCGCTGCCGACGGTGGCCAGCGTAGCGGAAACGGCGAGGGATTTTTTCAGGAAGCTGCGGCGGGTGTTGCCGCTTGACGGTTCTGGGATTTCAGCGTGCTCGGGCAAGGCGGACAGGGATGGGTCCATGTAGCGATCTCCGTTCTATTATTTTTTTACGGGCCGCTAGTAATACCTCGTGATAAGACATCGTACAAGTGAATGATGGGTGGGCATCCAGCTCAACCTTCGAGGGCATCGGTGCCCAAACGGGCCTCTTCCCGGCTTAAGTCGGTCCCACTAACAGCAACGCGTGCAGCCAGTGGGACCAGCCTTAGCCGTGAATGGACGCAGAGCGTTCTGGATGCACGCCAACGCGGAACGTGGGCACGATCATCAGCGTGAGCTGCAAGATTGATGGTGCCCAAACGGGCCTCTTCCAGGCTGAAGCCGGCCCCACTAAAAGCATCGCGTGCAGCCAGTGGGACCGGCTTTAGCCGGGTAGCTTTTGATCTGCTTTTGATCTTCTACGCGGTAGTCCAGACACCACAAAACGCGACTTGGGTGCAGGCCGAACGTAGACGACGCGCAGTGGGCCGAGCCGCATGGATGCGGCGAGAGCGCCGTCAGGACATGGATGTCCGTTCGGCGCGGGCCCACGGAGGGTCGTCGGAGTGAGGGAACCCGACGAAGTCGGGCCAAACCAGGAGCAAGCACCCTTGGTTACTTGGGGTGCTTTTCCAAGTAACTCGCCGGAGGCGAAATGTCTGCCCTTAGGCAGACGCCCTTGATCTTCCCCAAGGCCGGGCACGCTCCCAGGCCAGGCAAAGAACGAAAAACCTACTTCGCCCTCAACCCCTCCCGCACATCCTTCACATCCGAACCGGACACCGCCGGCGCCGCGTTGCCCCACGTATTACGCACATACGTCAGCACATCCGCGACATTCTCATCCGACAGATTCCAGCCAAACGCCGGCATCGCCGGAGCCGTAGGCGCCGCATCCGTCGCGCCCGCACGACTGCCCGCCAGCACCACACGAATCAGCGACGACGGGTCGTTGCTGTTCACCAACGGCGCCATCGCCAGTTTCGGGAACAGGTTGGGCGCGCCTTCACCCGTCGGCGTATGACACGCCGAACAACGATCCGCGTAAATCGCCTTGCCCGCCACCATCGCCGCATCGTCTGCAGCAATCGGCTTGGCCGCTTCCACCGGCTTGGCGCCATCCTTCAAGTACACCGCCACCGCCAGCAAATCCTCATCCTTCCAGTGCTGCGAAGAATGTTCGACTTCCTCGGCCATCGGCCCGGACGCGATGTCGAAACGGTTCGCGCCAGTCTTCAGGTATTTGACGATGTCGGCCTCGCTCCACGCACCGATGCCATCGTGGCCTGTGGAGGTGATGTTCGGCGCGACCCAGTTCTGCAGATTGGCCCCGGTGAGGAACTGATCGTTCTTGTCACCGCCAATCAGGTTCTTCGGGGTGTGGCACGTGCCGCAGTGACCCAGACCCTCCACCAGATACGCGCCGCGGTTCCACTGCTCGGACTTCTGCGGATCGGCCTTGAACTCGCCCTCCTTGAAGTTGATCAGGTTCCAGCCGATCAGGCTGGTGCGCACGTTGAAGGGGAAGGGCAGCTGGTTGGTTTCAACCTTGTTCTCCACCGGATCCACTGTCTTCAGGTACGCGAAGATCGCCAGATTGTCTTCACGCAGCACCTTGGTGTACGCGGTGAACGGCATGGCGCCATACAGGCGCTTGCCGTCCAGGCCGTGACCCTTGGACATGGCGTTCTGGAAATCCTCGAAGCTCCAGCGGCCGATGCCGGTCGCGGGGTCAGGCGTGATGTTCGCGCCGGCCAGCTTGCCGAACGGCGTATCGAGGATCACGCCGCCGGAAAACAGCGGTTTGCCCGGGATGGTGTGGCACGCCGTGCAGTCGCCCAGGGTGGTGAGGTAGCGGCCTTTTTCCACGATGTTGTAGGAATCGGCGCCGGTTGCTGCGTGCGCAAGGGAAACAGACAGGCCGATCACGCCTGCGCAGACTGTCAGAAGAGTTTTCATACGCTGATCATCTCCCCTGGACGCTTGAGGTAGCGGGTGCGGATGGCATCCGCCGCTTTGAAGGCCAGTGCCGCGACGGTGCCGGTCGGGTTGTAGCCCGGGTTTTGCGGGAAAGCGGAGGAGCCGACCACGAACAGGTTCGGCACGCCCCACACTTGCAGGTGCTTGTTCACCGAACTGTTTTTTGGATCAGCGCCCATGATGAAGCCGCCGACGATGTGCGACGACTGATATGGCGCGCTGTTCCAGTGCCCTTGCTGAGAGCTGGGAACCATCTGCCGCGGGTTCATGCTCTTGGCGATCTCGCCGACCTTGCCGGTGACGTACGCGGCCATCTTGCGGTCGTTTTCCGGGAAGTCGAAGGTGATGCGCAGCAGCGGGCGACCCAGCGGATCTTTATAGGTCGGGTCCAGCGACAGGTAATTGGTGCGCGTCGCGTAACTGCTCGCTTCGCAGCCGATGGACATGGTGGCGGCGTAGTTCTTCACCGTGGCTTTCTTCCATTCCGAACCCCAGGCCGGGGTGCCGGGCGGGAGAGGGCGGGAGTCGATGGGCGCAGCGCCGATCGGGGTGACGCGGGTGCTGCCGCCGCCAACGAAGCCCAGACCCGAGTGGTCGAAGTTGTCGTTGTTGAACTCGTCGATGCCCATGCCGATGGCGCCGCCGCCGATAAACGGGTTGAAGTTCTTGTCATCGAAGAACATGCGCACGCTGTTGGCGGTCTGGTAGGCGTAGTTGCGGCCCGTGGTGCCGGTGTTGGTCACCGGGTCGTACGGCTGGCCGACGCCGGACAACAGCATCAGGCGCACGTTTTCGAAGATGAACGCGCTGATCACCACCAGTTCGGCGGGCTGTTCCCATTCCTCGCCGTTGGAATCCATGTAGACGATGCCGGTGGCGCGCTTGCCGCTGCTGTCCATGGTTACGCGCAGGACTTCGCAGTTGGTCATCGCGGTGAAGTTCGGCTTGCGCACCAGCACCGGCAGCACTGTGGTGATAGCGCTGGCCTTGGAGTAGTTGGCGCAGCCGTAGTTGGTGCAGAAACCGCAGAACGTGCAGGCGCCCATGGCCACGCCCAGGGAGTTCACATAGGGGCGCGAAAGCAGGGCCGACGGCACCGGGAACGGCTTGTAGCCCAGGTTTTTCGCGGCTTCGGCGAACAGCGTCGGGGCGTAGGTCTGTGCCGTCGGCGGGTTCGGGTATTCCTCGGAACGCGGACCTTCGAAGGTGTTGCCGCCTTCCTGGATCACGCCCTTGATGTTGCCGGCCTTGCCGGAGATGCCCGCCAGGCGATCGAACTTGGCGTAGAAGGGCTCCATCTCGTCCCAGTCGGTGCCCCAGTCCTGCAGGGTCAGTTCGGGCGACAACTCCTTGCCGTAACGCTCGGTCAGGTAGCTGTGCAGCCGGAATTCGTGGGGCTGGAAACGGAAGGTGATGCCGGCCCAGTGGTTGCCCGCGCCGCCGGTGCCGTTGCCCGGGTGAAACGAGCCCCAGCTGCGCATGGGTAGCGCTGTCTCGGTCACGCTGTTACGAATGGTCGTGGTGTTTTGCCGGGTCCTCAGCATCAGGTCCTGACGGCGGTTGTAGCGCAGTTCGTCCGCGGCCGAGGCCACGTTGAAGTCAGCAGCGGTGTCGCGCCATGGGCCGCGTTCGAAGCCGATGATCTTCAGGTTTTCGTCAGCCAGTTCATTGGCGATGATGGATCCGGCCCAGCCGAGCCCGACAACCACGACGTCCGTGGATGGTAGTTTTTTGGCCATGTCGAATTAACCCTTCTTGGTCCAGGCGGAGCTGCCGATGATGGAGAGCGGCACCAGATTGAGCTTCTGGTTGTGCAGGCCGATGTACTCGCGGTAGTCGTAGCGGGCACCAGGGAAGCCGATCATTTTCCACGACACCATGTCGCGGTTGCCGCCGTACACCGGGTCGGCGAAGAAGCCTTCCATGGTGTTGCCGAGCACTTGCTGGAAGAACAGCTTGGCGTCGATGCCCTCCAGCGTGATCTCGCCCTTGTCCAGGCCGGTGAGGACCTTGTCCTGCTGTTCCGCGGTCAGGGCGCTGAAGTTTTTCTGGAACTGTTTCTGGCAGTACCCTTCCAGGCCTGCCAGGCCAAGGCGATAACGCTGGCGCGGCACCAGTTCCGACTGGTCACCCTGCATCGGCGTGCCCTGAACGAACGGGCCCTGCATGTAAAGGCGGCTGAATGTGCCGTACTCGCCGGCCAGTTGGCGATCGATGAACACTGCGCAACCCGCGTCTTTGCCGCTGACGCTGAGTTCATCGGCGGGGATCAGCCGGGCGACGATGGCTTCCACCGCAGTGGCTTCGGCGTCGGTGAAGAACTGCCAGCCGGGTGTGTCGTAGTGCATCGGACCATTGTGGTCGAAGGGCACCCACTGGGGAACGCCGATGACCGTGGCGGCCTGGGCCGTAGCGGCGGCGCCCACGGCCAGTGTGGTGGCTGAACCTTTCAGCAACTGGCGACGGGTAAGGCCTTTGGATTTTTCTGTCATTCAGGGCTCCTGCAAAACCACGCCCCCACAGGCCATTGGGGAATGGTCCGTGCCGGGACTATGCTCTGCGTTCTTTATCACGGGTATTGCCGCGCATACGATGTGCACGGCAAGTGGCTCATGGCGGGGTGTGACATTGGGTCTCTGGCAGGCCAGCGCGCGAATGGCGCACGCTAGGCGGGGAATTGCCGCAACTGATCATCATCTTTTCACGCCACCTGCCATGGTAGATGTGTTGCGAGTTATTGCCACGGCTGATTTGCGCAAATGACTGTTACCGATTGCGTAACAGTCAGGCCATGCTCACGCAACAATGGGCCTTCAATGGGCCTCCGCGGAGCCTCGTTCGTATCGTTAAACCGCGTCATCTGAACAGGCCCGCCAGAACTGAGGCGCGCGTGTTCCTGGCCTGCGCGTAATCGCGCAACGGCGTGAATCTGACAGAATCTTCATGAAGGGGAGCCCGTCCCCAGAGCCACTTATTGGTATGGTGCACGCCATTTGCGTCCTGCATCTTCACGCGGGGCGCTGACTGTGCCGTTCATCTTTTCACCGAGTAGCGACAGAAATGCCCGATCCCATACCCTTAAAAGACCACGAGAAGGAAACCCGGCTGGTCAACAAACGCCTGATCGCCTGCGCCGTTTTCGTGGCCATGCTCAGCGTCGCGCTGGTGTGCCGCATGTACTTCCTGCAAGTCACCGAATTCGCCTACCACTCCACCATCTCCGAAAACAACCGCGTCCACGTGCTACCGATTCCGCCGGAGCGCGGGCTGATCTTCGACCGTAACGGCGTGATCCTCGCCGACAACCGGCCCAGCTTTAACCTGACCATGACCCGCGAGCGCGCAGGGGACTGGCACGCGGTAATCGACGAGCTGATGCAGATCCTCAACCTGCCAGACGAGGACCGGATCATCTTCGACAAGGCGATGAAGAACTCGCCCCACCGCTTTGTGCCGGTAACCCTGCTCTATGAGCTGACCGAGGAGCAGATCGCGCTGCTGGCGGTCAACCAGTTCCGCCTGCCGGGGCTGGACGTCGAGGCGCAGTTCGTTCGCCATTACCCGCTGGCGGAACACTTCGCCCATTCCATCGGCTACGTCGGCCGAATCAACGAGAAGGAAGCGACCCAGCTCGACCAGGTCGAATACCGCGGCACACAGTCCATCGGCAAGACCGGCGTCGAGCGGTTCTACGAAAGCGAGCTGCACGGCCATGTCGGCTATGAAGAAGTGGAAACCAACGCCCAGGGCCGCGTGTTGCGGGTGCTCAAGCACACCGATCCGGTGGCGGGCAAAAACATCACCTTGAGCCTGGACATCAAGCTGCAAGAGGCGGCGGAACACGCGCTGGGGGATCGTCGCGGCTCGGTGGTCGCCATTGATCCGGCCACCGGCGAGGTCCTGGCGATGGTCAGCAAGCCGAGTTTCGACCCGAACCTGTTCGTCACCGGCATCAGCTTCAAGGAGTATTCCGCGCTACGTGATTCCGTCGACCGGCCGCTGTTCAACCGCGTGCTGCGCGGGTTGTACGCGCCGGGCTCGACGATCAAGCCGGAGGTGGCGATTGCCGGCCTGGACAGCGGCGTGATCACGCCGTCGACGCGGGTATTTGACCCGGGCTATTTCCAGCTGCCGGATTTCGATCACAAGTACCGCAACTGGAACCACAGCGGCGATGGCTGGGTGGACCTTTACGCGGCAATCATGCGCTCCAACGACACCTACTTTTATGACCTGGCGCACAAGCTGGGCATCGACCGACTGCACGATTACCTGACCATGTTCGGCATCGGCCAGAAGGTCTCCCTGGACATGTTCGAAGAATCGGCGGGCCTGATGCCGTCGAAAGAATGGAAGCGCATCACCCGCCGTCAGGCCTGGTTCCCGGGGGAAACGGTGATCCTCGGCATCGGCCAGGGCTACATGCAGGTCACGCCGCTGCAACTGGCGCAGGCAACGACGCTGATCGCCAGCAAAGGTGTGTGGCACCGCCCGCACCTGGCCAAGGAGATCGGCGGCGTGGCGCCGGTGGACGAGCATCCGATGCCGAACATCGTGCTGCGTGATTCCCACGAATGGGATCAGGTCAACACTGGCATGCAAGCGGTGATGCACGACCCGCGCGGTATCGCCCGCGCGGCCGCGCAAGGTGCGCAATACCGCATCGCCGGCAAGAGCGGCACCGCGCAGGTGGTGGCGATCAAGCAGGGCGAACGCTACAACCGCAACAAGACCCTGGAACGGCACCGGGACAACGCTTTGTTCGTCGGTTTTGCGCCGGCGGCCAGTCCCAAGATCGTCGTCGCGGTGATGATCGAGAACGGCGAGGCGGGCGGTCGCGTGGCCGGTCCCGTGGTGCGGGAAATCCTTGATGCCTGGCTGCTGGATCAGGACGGCCATCTGAAACAGCAATACGCCACGCCGAGTGTCACGCCGATCAATCCGAAGGTGCAGATCGCCGCGCCGAACAAGCCTGCGGGCCAGCCGCCGGTGTGAGGTGTCCTCACTGTACCGTTCGGCAGGAGCGCCACCCCCCGGTCCCTCCCTGGAGGTTTGCGATGTCCTTGATGTGGGCTGACATTCCGCCATCGAAAGGGCGACACTTGACCTGTGGGAGCGAGCTTGCTCGCGAAGCCTTTGGCGCGGGCACTGCAAGCACAGCATGCCCCACGAATCCTTAGAAGCACTGAACTGTCCCCGGCGCAACAGGTCGATTTGAGACCACGCGTGGGGTCTGTTTCGGCCTCGCGCGCCAATTCGACTCGACAAGGAATTTGCCCCATGTCCAGCAGAACCATCGCCGACTACCTCGCCCAAACCCTCGCCGCAGCCGGCGTCTCGAAGATCTGGGGCGTCAGCGGCGACAGCCTGAACGGGCTGACCGACAGCCTCCAGCGCCTGGGCAAAATCAAGTGGATGCACACCCGCCACGAAGAAGTCGCGGCGTTCGCGGCCGGTGCGGAAGCAGCGTCCACCGGCAAGCTGGCGGTGTGCGCGGGCAGTTGCGGTCCGGGCAACCTGCATTTGATCAACGGCCTGTATGACTGCCACCGCAGCGGTGTGCCGGTTCTCGCTATCGCCGCGCAGATTCCATCTTCCGAGATCGGCCTGAACTACTTCCAGGAAACCCACCCCACCGACTTGTTCAAGGAGTGCAGCCACTTCGTCGAAACCGTCAGCACCCCTGAGCAGCTTCCGCGGGTGCTGGAGCGGGCGATGCGCGCGGCCATCAGCCAGCGCGGCGTCGCGGTAATCGTGGTGTCCGGTGACGTCGCCCTGAGCGCAGCACCGGACATCAAGCCAGAATGGGTCGATCACGCCCCGGCGCGGGTCATCCCGGCGGAAGCCGACCTGCAACGTCTGGTGGACCTGCTGGACAAATCCAAGGCCGTGACCATTCTCGCGGGCGCCGGCTGTGCCGAGGCCCACGATCAGGTGGTCGCGCTGGCCGAGAAACTCTCGGCGCCGGTGGTTCACGCCCTGCGCGGCAAGCAGTACATCGAATACGCCAACCCCTTCGACGTGGGCATGACCGGGCTGATCGGCTTCAGCTCCGGCTACCACGCGATGATGGCCTGCGACACCCTGGTGATCCTCGGCAGCAGCTTCCCGTACCGCAATTTCTACCCGGAAAAAGCCAAGGTCATTCAGATCGATATCGACCCGACCGCCATCGGCCGTCGCGTGCCGGTGGCCCTCGGTCTGGCCGGCGGCATTGCAGAGACCCTCGACGCCGTACTGCCGCGCCTCAAGCCCCACATCGACCGCAAATTCCTCGACAAAGCGCTGGATCACTACGCCAAGTCCCGCGAAGAACTCGACGAACTGGCCACGCCATCGGGCCATGGCGAGCCGATTCACCCGCAGTACCTGACACGCTTGGTCGACGCCTACGCCGATCCGGACGCGATCTTCACCGTCGATGTCGGCACCCCGACGTTGTGGGCCGCGCGTTACCTGACCATGAACGGCAAGCGCTCGCTGCTGGGCTCCTTCAACCACGGCTCCATGGCCAACGCCATGCCCCAGGCCCTGGGCGCGAAAGCGGCCTTCCCGCAACGGCAAGTGGTGGCGCTGTGCGGTGACGGCGGCTTGTCGATGCTGATGGGCGACCTGCTGTCGATCCGTCAGTTGAACCTGCCGGTCAAGCTGGTGGTGTTCAACAACAGCTCGTTGGGTTTTGTGGCGATGGAAATGCAGGCGGGTGGTTACGTGCCCCACGACACTGACTTCGACAGCACCAATTTTGCCAACATCGCCATTGGCGCGGGCATTCTGGGGATTCGCGTGGAGGACTCGGCAGACCTGCCGAATGCGCTGAAGAAAGCCTTCGAGCATCCGGGACCGGTGGTGGTGGATGTGGTGACCGCGAAACAGGAGCTGGGTATGCCCCCGAAAATCAAACTCGCCCAGGCGAAAGGCTTCAGCCTGTTCATGCTTAAGGCGGTAATGAACGGTAAAGCGGACATGGTGCTGGAACTGGCGAAGACCAATTTGCGCTGATCGATGTAGGTCATGGGGCCGCTGATACATCGCACCCATGGCGGGAACGCATAGCCCTGTAGGACCGGCTTCAGCCGGGAAGGCGTCAGTCGATACACCGAACATCGAGGGTGTTCACGCTGGCCTCTTCCCGGCTTAAGCCGGTCCTGCCAATTGACCGGTTTACCCCTGTAGGACCGGCTTTAGCCGGGAAGACGCCAGCTGTTGCCCCCAATATTTTCAACCCGCCATAGCCTCATTTTTGCCCCCCAATCGGGCATTTTCCCTCACCCTCGCACCACCCTGAATCACCAAAATCCCCCGCCAGAAATCTCTTAAAATAATCATTGTGCCATCTCGAGACAGGATGTTATGTTGCTAACATCCTGTTGCAAAATGACCGTCGGATAACATTATCCCGGTCCACGCAACCCGGCTCCACCAGCGGAATTCCCATGGAAAAGCGTCCCTTCCTCGATGCACTGGAACAGCGGTTCAGCGACCTGACGCCCACCGGCAAACGCATCGCCGGGTACCTGCTGGCCAATCCGCAGAAGCTGCCGTTCGAGACCGCTGACAGCATCGCCCAGCAGACCGGTACCACCGGCATTTCTGTCGGGCGGTTTCTGCGCTCGCTGGGCTATCGCAACATTGACGATGTTAAACAGAGCCTGCGCGGTGACAGCGCCAGTCCGTGGGTGATCACTGATCGACTCGGCGCTTTTCGCGAAGAAAACACCCAGGGCGATGCACTGGAACGTTCGATGAACCGCGAGCTGGAAGCCATCCAGCGGGTCTACGCGCTGGCTCGGAGCGAAACCTTCGCCCATATCGTTGATCGGCTGCACAGCGCCGACGCCGTATTCATCGTCGGCATCCAGACCACCCGCGGCATCCTCAACGCGTTTTTCAGTCATCTGGAGTACATCCGGCCCAAGGTCTATTACGTCGACGGCTTGTCCGGCACCTACGCCGAATCACTGAACTCGCAATTTGAAAACCCCTACGCCGTAATTGCCGACTTTCGCACCTATTCCGCCGTCACGCGGATCTTCTGCGAAGTCGCCCATCAGCAGAACGTCGGGCTGGCCTTCATCACCGATTTTCACTGCCCGTGGGCGCGGGATTACCCGAGCGACCTGCTGCAGCTGGACGCCGACGTGGGGCAATTCTGGGATTCCCTCGCGCCGCTGACGTGCCTGTTCAATTTGATGGTGTCGGCGGTGGCCGAGCGCTATGGCGATCGCCTCGACCAGAGGCTGGCGAAGAACCGCGAGCTGCAACAACTGTTTGGCCAGTTTGAATAGATAAGGACTCCCGGCTAAAGCCGGCTTCACAAGGGCAACAGCTTCCCGGCTGAAGCCGGTTCTACGGGAGTAAGCCGGGCCCGCTAAATGACTCGCGCTTTTAGTAGGACCGGCTTCAGCCGGGAAGCTCCACCCCCTCAACGCATGATGAATGAACACGCTGATCTGGAGTGTCGTTACGTGAATAGCCCCCTCGTCGAAGTCGACGCCCACGCGCTGCAGGTCGAGGTCGACTTGATCTACGCCGGTGTCGACAACCTCGCCGGCAAGCGGATTTACCAGGACCCACGCTGCCTGCTGCATCGCGACGCCGAGCGCTGTCTGCGCAAGGCCAGCGCCCTGGCGCGCCAGGCCGGGTTGCGCCTGCGCATCTTCGACGCCTATCGCCCGGGGTACGCGCAGTACCTGCTCTGGCAGGCGCTGCCCAATCCGGAATACGTGCGCGATCCCGGCCTGGGCTCCCACCACACCCGAGGCGTGGCAGTGGACCTGACCCTGATCGATGCCAGCGGCCAGCCCCTCGACATGGGCACCAGTTTCGATGACATGCGCGAGCAGTCCCATCAGTTCTTCGCCGACCTGCCCGCCGACATACAGCGCAATCGCCTGCTGTTGCTGGGGATCATGCTGGCGGCAGGCTTTACCTACATCGACAGCGAGTGGTGGCATTACGAACTGCCGGACGCCGAGAACTACCCGCTGATCGACGACGGCTCAATCCAGCCCGCCACCTGAACACGCGAGACGCAAGACGCAAGACGCAAGACAAGACAGGACACACGAACAACCGACCGGGACAACCACGAATCCCGGCTGAATCTGGCGCCACCCGACCTCGCAAGGGCAGGGTGCGCCATTTCGCAGGCCTGACGCCTGTGAGCTTGAACTGCCCGGTATAGCTTCAATAACAAACCTGACGAACTTTCAAACATCGAACGATCAAGGAACCGGCATGAAATCAATCGTTACCCCCCGCACCCTGGCGATGGCAGTCCTCTGCACTGCGATGGGCCTCGGCGCCTGGCAATCTGCCAGCGCAGCCGTGGCCCAGGACACCCTGATGATCGGCAAACCCTCCGACCCGCAGACCCTCGACCCGGCCGTGACCATCGACAACAACGACTGGACCGTGACCTACCCGGCGTACCAGCGGCTGGTGACCTACAAGGTCGAAAACGGCAAGGGCAGCACCGAAGTGGCAGGGGAGCTGGCCAGCAGCTGGACCACCTCGGCGGACAACCTGACCTGGGAATTCAAGCTCAAGCCTGGCAACAAATTCGATGACGGTGCCGAGGTCAACGCCGAAGCGGTGAAGTTCTCCTTTGACCGGGTGATGAAGCTCAAGCAGGGCCCGTCCGGCGCCTTCCCCGAGGACATGGCCGTGTCGGTGGTCGATCCGCTGACCGTGCGCTTCACCCTGAAAGCGCCGTACGCGCCGTTCCTCTCCACGCTGGCCCACAACGGCGCGGCGATCATCAACCCGGACGTGGCGAAGAAAACCGAAGGCGCGGACGCCTACCTGTCCAACCACACCGCAGGTTCCGGGGCGTTCAAGCTGGTCAACTGGCAGAAAGGCCAGGCCCTGACCATGGAGCAGAACAGCTACTACGCCGGCCCCAAGCCGACCCTGAAAAAGGTCGTGGTGAAGATCATCGGCGAGGCGTCCGTGCGGCGTTTACAGCTGGAACACGGTGATCTGGACATCATCGAAGACATGCCCGAAGACCAGCTCGAAGCGCTGGCGAAAAAATCGGGCATCGTTGTCGGCGATTACCCGTCGCTGCGGGTGACGCTGCTGTACCTCAACACCCAGAAAGCGCCGATGAACAACCCGGATGCGCGGCGGGCCATCGTCGAATCCCTGGATTACGACGGCATCATCAACGGCATCCTGAAAGGCAAGGCCAAGCCACTCAATGGCCCGATCCCCCAGGGCATGTGGGCCTATGACGAGAAGCTGCCGGCGTTCAAGCAGGACATGGACAAAGCCAAGGCCGATCTGGCGAAAGTGTCGCCGAAGGTCAGCAACCTGACGTTCATGTACTCCGACAAGGACCCGAACTGGGAGCCGATTGGTCTGACCCTGCAAGCCGGTCTGCAACCGCTGGGCGTGAACCTCAAGCTGGAGAAACTCGCCAACGCCAGCATGCGTGAGCGCCTGGGCACCGGTGACTTCGACATCGCCATTGGCTCGTGGAGCCCGGACTTCGCCGACCCCTACATGTTCATGAACTTCTTCTTCGACTCGAAGCTGAAGGGCCTGGCCGGTAACCGTTCCTTCTACGACAACCCGGCGGTGGACAAACTGATTCGCGAATCGGCGACCACCAACGACATGGCCAAGCGCACCGATCTGTACCAGCAGGCGCAGAAGATCGTGCTCAACGACAGCGTCTACGCCTACCTCTATCAGAAGGCCTACACCTTGCCGATGAGCGAGAAGGTCAAGGGCTACGTGTTCAACCCGATGCTGGAACAGGTGTTCAACGTCGGCACGATCACCAAGTAAGCGCTGCATCCCGTAAATCGCTGTGACTCACAGGGCCCTGCAAGGGAGGCGGGGCCCGGTGAAGCAGCGCTGTGTCCGCGAGCTGTTTCGCGTTATTGATCGACTGCGTGACCGAGGTGCCCCATGGCCTTCCTGAATATGCTGCGCAAACGCCTGGGCGGCCTGCTGCTGGTGGTGTTCGGCGTTTCTCTGATTACCTTTTCCATCTCGCACCTGATTCCGGGCGACCCCGCGCGACTGATCGCCGGGGACCGCGCCACCGACGCCATCGTCGAAAACATCCGCCATCAGTTGGGGCTGGATCTGCCGCTGTATCAACAATACGGCCGCTACATGCTTGACCTGCTGCACGGCGACCTGGGCACGTCGATTCGCACCCATCGCCCGGTGCTCGAAGATTTGCAGGCGTTCTTCCCGGCCACGCTGGAACTGGCGCTGGCGGCGCTGACCCTGTCGATTCTGGTGGGCGTGCCGTTGGGCGTGCTTTCGGCGGTGTACCACAACCGCTTCATCGACCAGGTCGCGCGAACCCTGGCGGTGACCGGGATTTCGACCCCGGCGTTCTGGCTGGGGCTGGGCCTGATCGTGCTGTTTTACGGTCACCTGAACTGGCTGCCCGGCAGCGGGCGCCTGGATGAAGGCCTGGACCCGCCCCGGACCGTCACCGGTTTTTACCTGATCGATACGCTGCTGGCGGGCGACACCGGGCTGTTCTTCAACGCCGTGCAGCACTTGATTCTGCCGGCCATCACCTTGGGCTTCGTCAACCTGGGCGTGGTGGCGCGGCAGATTCGCTCGGCGATGCTCGACCAGCTCGGCGAAGATTACATCCGTACCGCTCGCGCCTACGGCCTGTCGAAATGGGCAGTGATTCTGCGCCACGCCTTGCCCAACGCGCTGATTCCCTCGGTGACGGTATTGGGACTGACCCTGGGCGATCTGCTCTACGGCGCGGTGCTCACGGAAACCGTGTTCGCCTGGCCGGGCATGGGCGCGTACGTGGTCAAGTCGATCCAGTCGCTGGATTTCCCGGCAGTGATGGGGTTCGCGATCATGGTTTCCTTCATTTATGTGCTGCTGAACATGGCGATCGATCTGCTGTACCGCCTGATCGATCCGCGCATTGGCGAGGTCAACTGACATGACGACTCCGATCACCGCGCCCGCCGTGGCGCCACTGCCGGCCGCCTCGCGTTGGCTGGACAAATGGGCGTATCTGGCCCATCAGATTCGCCGCAGTCCACTGACCATGGCCGGGCTGCTGATTACCGTGATGGTGCTGCTGGTGATGGCCTTTGCGCCTTGGCTCGCGTCCCATGATCCCAACGCGCTGAACCTCACTCAGCGTCTGGCCGCGCCGTCCGCCGCCCATTGGTTCGGCACCGACGAAGTGGGTCGCGATCTTTTCAGCCGCGTGCTGTACGGCAGCCGGCAATCCGTCGGCGTCGGCCTGTTCGTGGCGTTCGCTTCGTGCTTTGCCGGCGGCTTGCTGGGCTGTATATCCGGGATCATCGGCGGGCGTTTCGACGGGCTGATCATGCGCCTGATGGACATCATGTTGTCGGTGCCGTCGCTGGTGCTGATCATGGCCCTGGCTGCGGCGCTGGGCCCGAGCCTGTTCAACGCCATGCTGGCGATCACGCTGGTGCGGATTCCGTTCTACGTACGGCTGGCCCGTGGGCAGGCCCTGAGCATCCGCCAGATGGGTTACGTCAAGGCGGCCGAAACATTCGGCGCCGGACGATGGCACATGGTCATCTGGCACGTGGCGCGCAATGCCATGCCGCCATTGCTGGTGCAGCTGAGCCTGGACATCGGCAGCGCCATCCTCATGGCCTCGGCCCTGGGCTTCATTGGCCTGGGCGCGCAACAGCCGACGGCAGAGTGGGGCGCCATGGTCGCGACCGGGCGCAACTACATCCTCGATCAATGGTGGTACTCGACCTTTCCCGGCGTGGCGATTCTGATCACCGCCACCGGTTTCAACCTTTTGGGCGACGGCGTGCGTGACTTGCTCGACCCACGGCAGCGGGGGAAATGACCATGCAGGCTTCCGTTCAACAACCTCTGCCCGAGCAGGCCCCGGTGCTGGTCATCGACGACCTGCGCATCGAATTTCCGGCCTACAGAAGCACGGTCAACGCGCTCAATGGGGTGTCGCTGCACGTCAATCCCGGCGAGATCGTCGGGGTGATCGGCGAGTCCGGTTCGGGCAAGTCGGTCACCGCGATGCTCAGCCTGCGCCTGCTGCCGGAGCGCTCTTACGAAGTGAAAAGTGGCAGCCTGAGTATTCTCGGCCGCGACATGCTCACCGCCAAAGAGAAGGACCTGTTGAGTGTGCGTGGCCGCGACGCCGCCATGATCTTTCAGGAGCCCATGACCGCGCTCAATCCGACCCGCCGCATCGGTCGGCAGATGCTCGACGTGATCATCCATCACCAGCGCCTGAGCAAGGCGGACGCCAGGGCCAAAGCCATCGCGTTGCTGCGGGACATGCACATCGCCGACCCCGAGCAGGTGATGAACAGTTACCCTTTCGAACTTTCCGGCGGCATGCGTCAGCGGGTGATGATCGCTCTGGCGTTCTCCTGCGACCCGCAGTTGCTGATCGCCGACGAGCCGACCACCGCGCTGGACGTCACCGTGCAGCGGCAAGTGCTGTTGCTGCTGCGGGAAAAGGCCCGTGCGCGGGGCACGGCGATTTTGCTGATCACCCACGACATGGCGCTGGTGTCGCAGTTCTGCGATCGGGTCTACGTGATGTACACCGGCGCAGTGGTGGAGCAGGGCGTCACCGCGCAGGTGATGGCCGACCCGCGACACCCGTACACCCAGGGTTTGCTCAGCGGGTTACCGGAGATGGTCGAGCCGGGCCAGGACCTGAAGACCATTCCCGGGCAGGTGCCCAATCTCTCGGCGCTGCCAGAGGGCTGCACCTTTCTTGATCGCTGCGCCTTCGCCACGGCCCAATGCCTGCAGCGCCCGCCGATGCAGATCATCGATGCCGCCGCAGACCGCAAAAGCGCCTGCTGGTTGAGCGCGCCGTTACACATCACCGCACAGGAGTCGCGGCCATGACCCTTCCAGCTCTGCAGACATTGCCCGGCCAAAACCCGACCATCCTCGGCCTGCAAGACGTGCGCGTGCATTACCCCATGGGCAAGGACTGGCTCGGTCGCCCGAAAGCCCTGGCCCATGCCCTGAACGGTATTGATCTGCAGGTCCGCGCCGGCGAAACCCTCGGCGTGGTCGGTGAATCCGGCTGCGGCAAAAGCACCCTGGCGCAGTTGTTGATGGGCTTGATCAAGCCGACCTCGGGCCGGCTTGACTGGGTCTATAACAGCGACAAAGAACGCAGCAGCAACGTGCAGATCGTGTTTCAGGACCCGCAGTCGTCCCTCGACCCGAGGCTACCGGTGTGGAAAGTGATCACCGAGCCGTTGTTCGTGCAGCGATCGGCGCCGCGTCAGGAAATGCGTGGCATCGCGGAGAAGGTGGCGGCCCAGGTGGGTATTCGCACGGAATACCTTGATCGCTTTCCCCATCAGTTTTCCGGCGGGCAGCGTCAGCGGATCGCCATTGCCCGGGCGTTGTCGTCCAACCCGGACATCATCGTGCTCGATGAGCCGACGTCGGCACTGGATATTTCGGTGCAGGCGCAGATCCTCAACTTGTTGGCGGAGCTGCAGCGCAGCCGGGACCTGACGTACATTTTGATTTCCCACAATGTGTCGGTGGTGCGGCATATGGCCGACCGGGTGGCGGTGATGTACCTGGGGCAGATTGTGGAGTTGGGTACGGCGGCGGAGGTGCTGGAGCGACCGCGTCATCCGTATACGCAGCTGTTGCTGGAGGCGGTGCCGCGTCTGGGGGGGGCGGTGGACGACGCTCAGGTGTCGGCGCCGACCGAGCTGCCGGGCAATCGGACGTTGCCGACGGGGTGTTTTTTCCGGGATCGTTGTCCGAAGGCAACCTCGGGTTGCGAGCGGCCGCAGGCGTTGTTGCCGGCGAGGGGGGCGGTGGCGGGGGAGCGGGTGCGGTGTCATCTGGAGTCGTGATGATGCGTGCTGCGCAGGGAGATCAAGAGCATCTGCCTGACGGCAGATCAATATCTTTAAGATCCCAAGCATCTGCCTGGGGGCAGACTGTTTCGCCTTCGGCGAGTTACTTGATAAAGCCCCGCTCTCGATTTTAAAGAGCAGCCAAGGGCTTGTGCTCCTGGTTGGGCCCCTCCTGCGTCTGGGTTCCTTCACTCCGGTCTCGCTCCGTGGGCCCGCGCCGAACGGACATCCATGTCCTGACGGCGCTCTCGCCGCATCCCTGCGGCTCGGCCCACTCCGCGAGACCTGCGTTCAGCCTGCACCTAAGTCGCGATTGGCGGTGTCTAGGCGTTATGTGTATGAAGATCAAGATCAAAAGCTTCCCGGCTGAAGCCGGTCCTACATCGCGCGCGGTCTGTTAGTGGGACCGGCTTTAGCCGGGAAGGGGCAGGTGTGGGCAACGGGGTTGTTTCGAGCTGACACCCGGACGTCCGATCGTTCCCACGCTCTGCGTGGGAACGCATTCCCTGACGCTCCGCGTCATATGGCTGCGCGAACACGTCGGCAATTCATCGCGCCCATATTCGACGTCTGTTAGTTAAGCCGTATATAAACAACGGTCTTTATTGGATCCACTACTTGAACTAACGTCCCGCAATTGTATTGAAGTTCAACTATTTCTCCTCCTAAAGAACAGCACTCAATTTTCATCGGTAACCGGCCCTAAACTCCCTGGGTTTGCAGCCGAAACATCTTTCAGGCCGTGCCTTCTCTTTCCTGCTGCACCCGTGCAAAGCGCAGCGCACCTATCGGCATCGCACTCTTGTCGCTGTCATCTCTGTTATGGACACACGCATATGATCAAACGTCTGGGTTTCAGCAGAAAAATCCTGCTGGCCGCTGCACTCATCGTGGTAGTTGCTTTCTCGTGTTTCATTCTGGTGAACGATTATCGCCAGCGCGAAACCCTGAAAAACAGTGTCGCCTCCGAACTTCAACAGTTGGGCAGTCTGACCACGCAAAACATTCAAACCTGGCTCGACAGCCGCACGCAGTTGCTCAACTCCATGGCTCAGCAGATCGCTGTGGACGGTCCGGCGCTCGGCAGTTTGCAGCGTGCGATCGGTTTGCCGGTCTACCCGGACAATTTCCAGCTCAGTTATTTCGGGAGCAAGGACGGGGTGATGTTTTCCGTGCCTGCGGGTAATCGTGCGGCGGACTATGACCCGCGAGCCCGTGGCTGGTACAAGGCGGCGGATGCGGCTCAGGGCATTATCGTGACCGAGCCGTACATCGCCGCGTCGTCGGGCAAGCTGGTGGTGACGCTGGCCACACCGGTGCGCCAGCAGGGGCAGATGATCGGCGTCGCGGGCGCGGACATTTCCCTGGACGCGATCAGCAAGACCATCAACTCGCTGAGCTTTGGCGGCCATGGCTATGCGTACATCGTCAGCGCCGACGGCAAGATTCTGATTCACCCGGACAGCAAGCTGATCCTCAAGAACGTCAGCGAGGCCTATCCGAACGGTGCGCCGACCATAGCGCCGGGCGTGGCGGAAATCGAGTCCGGCGGCAAGGCGCAGATCATCTCGTTCACCAAGGTGGAGGGGCTGTCGTCGGCGAGCTGGTACGTGGCGCTGGTGCTCGACCGCGACGCGGCCTACTCAATGCTCAGCGAATTCCGCTCTTCGGCGATTCTCGCCATGGTCATTGCTGTGGCGATCATCATGGTGTTGCTGGGGCTGTTGATCCGCGTGCTGATGCAGCCGTTGCACCAGATGGGCCGGGCGATGCAGGACATTGCCGACGGGGAGGGTGACCTGACCATGCGTCTCGCTATCGTGTCCCAGGATGAGTTCGGCGCGCTGGCGCAGTCGTTCAACCGCTTTCTGGAGCGTATTCACGGCTCGATCCGCGAAGTGGCGTCGACCGCCGGGCAACTGGGTGAAGTCGCGGCCCGTGTGGTCGGGGCCTCGAACTCGTCGATGGGGAATTCCGATCAGCAGACCAGCCGCACCAGCAGCGTGGCCGCCGCGATCAACCAGCTCGGCGCCGCCGCCCAGGAAATCGCGCAGAACGCCGCGCTGGCGTCGCAGCATTCCAGCGAAGCCACGCAGTTGGCCAGTGAAGGTCAGGGCGTTGTCAGCCAGACCATCAAGGCGATGAACCAGCTGTCCGAGAAGATCAGCGAGTCGTGCGCCAATATCGAAACGCTGAACAACAAGACTGCAAACATCGGTCAGATTCTGGAAGTGATCACCGGCATTTCCCAGCAGACCAACTTGCTCGCGCTCAACGCCGCCATTGAAGCGGCGCGGGCAGGGGAAGCGGGGCGTGGTTTTGCGGTGGTGGCAGACGAGGTGAGGAACCTGGCGCACCGCACCCAGGATTCGGCGCAGCAGGTGCAGGGCATGATCGAGGAGTTGCAGGTCGGCGCCCGTGATGCGGTGATCAACATGACCGAGAGTCAGCGCCAGAGCGAGAACAGTGTGACCATCGCCAATCAGGCCGGCGAACGCCTCAACAGCGTGACCCGCCGGATCAGTGAGATCGACGGGATGAACCAGTCGGTGGCGACCGCGACCGAGGAGCAGACGGCGGTGGTGGAGTCGATCAATGTCGACATTACGGAGATCAATACGCTGAATCAGGAAGGGGTCGATAACCTGAAATCGACGCTCGATGCCTGTGCTCATCTGGAGCACCAGACGGCGCGGCTGCAGCATTTGGTGGGGACGTTCAGGATCTAAATGGCTGATCAAGATCAAGGGCGTCGGCCTAACGGCCTCTGTTTCGCCTTCGGCGAGTTACTTGGAAAAGCACCCCAAGTAACCAAGGGTGCCTGCTCCTGGTTGGGCCCGACTTCGTCGGGTTCCTTCACTCCGGTCCCGCTCCGTGGGCCCGCCGCCATCCGCCATCCATGGCGGGGGGCGGCTCTCGCGGCATCCATGCCGCTCGGCCCACTCCGCGAGACCTGCGTTCAGCCTGCACCCAAGTCGCGATTGGCGGTGACTGAACTATTTGTGTTTGAAGATCAGGATCAAAAGCAGATCAAAAGCTTCCCGGCTAAAGCCGGTCCCACTAGGTACGAGGTGATCGTTCCCTACGCTCCGCGTGGGAATGCATCCCCTGACGCTCCGCGTCACAGGTCTCACTGACGGGATGCGGTGATCTTGTGGGACCGGCTTCAGCCGGGAAGAGGCCAGTCTTTACGCCCTCAATCCCGCAGCGTGACATCCAACGCTTTCCAGGCTAAAGCCAGTCCCACTCACTGCATCGGGCTGTGCCAACGGACCAACGGCACGAATTATTTATTTCAGCCCTGCCAGAACCCTTCCCATCCCGCCTTCAACATCCGCGCAACTTGTCTAGCCCGCACAGCCGCTAGACCGCCCTTTAACGTCCTGATGTCCACAAAACCCCCGAAAAATCCCGCATCAAACCGTCTCCGAAGTGAAACGCCGCCGTCATCGTCGATTCATGGAACTGCCACAGGCTGCCCCTAATGTCACTCGCACCGAACGCGGCCATGGACGGTCGTGCGGCTGATCATTCACCCCCGGCAGGACGCTGGAATCACAAGACCAGAGAAGCCCATGACCGCAGCCATCCACGTCGACCGCCTGAACAAGACATTCGTCCGCAAGACCGCTTTGGTTGACCTTGCATTGTCTATACAACACGGGGAAATGGTGGCGCTGATCGGCGCTTCCGGTTCCGGCAAATCCACCCTGTTGCGCCATCTGGCCGGGCTGGCCTGCTGTGATCGCAGCAACGGCGGCAGCGTTCAGGTGCTGGGCCGGGAAGTGCAGGCTTCGGGCCGGCTCAACGGCAAGGTGCGCCGTTTGCGTGCCGACATCGGCTACATCTTTCAGCAGTTCAATCTGGTCAATCGCCTCAGCGTCCTCGACAACGTCCTGCTCGGTTGCCTCGGTCGCATGCCGCGTTGGCGCGGCAGTCTCGGGCTGTTCAATGCCGAGGAAAAAGCCCGCGCCATGGCCAACCTCGACCGCGTCGGCCTCGCCGATCTGGCGCCGCAGCGGGCCTCGACGCTGTCCGGCGGCCAGCAGCAGCGTGTGGCCATTGCTCGTGCGCTGACCCAGCAGGCCGAAGTCATTCTGGCTGACGAGCCTATTGCCTCCCTCGACCCCGAGTCCGCGCGCAAGGTCATGGAAATCCTCGCCGACATCAATCGCCGGGACGGCAAGACCGTTGTCGTCACCCTGCATCAGGTGGATTACGCCGTACGTTATTGCCCGCGTGCCGTGGCACTGAAGGGCGGGCGTATTCACTTCGACGGCAACGGCAGCGAGCTCAACGGCCAGTTCCTCAATGACTTGTACGGCGCCGACGCTGACACCAGCCTGATGTTCGACGGCACGGCACGGGACAGCGAACGACCGTCGCGGCTGATGATGGCCCGCGCCTGACTCAGGTGGCGGCACCGGTAACAAAACCACTCAACCCCACACCCAAAACCAGCTCCGGGAGTTCCCCATGTTGAACCGTATCGGGCGCGTGTTCGCGTCTGCCGCTGTCGTCGCCGGTTGCCTGATGGGCACTGCGCAGGCCGATGACAACGTCATCAACTTCGGCATCATGTCCACCGAGTCGTCGCAGAACCTGAAGAGCGTCTGGCAGCCGTTCATCGACGACATGACCAAAAAGACCGGGCTGAAAGTCAACGCCACCTTCGCTTCCGACTACGCCGGCCTGATCCAGGGCATGCGCTTCAACAAGGTCGACGTGGCCTGGCTCGGCAACAAGGCCGCCATTGAAGCGGTGGACCGTTCCGGCGGCGAAATCTTCGCCCAGACCGCTGCCGCCAACGGCGCGCCCGGCTACTGGAGCGTGATCATTGCGCGCAAGGACAGCCCGATCAATTCAGTCGAGGACATGCTCAAGCACGCCAAGGAACTGACCTTCGGCAACGGCGACCCGAATTCCACCTCGGGCTATCTGGTGCCGGGTTACTACGTGTTCGCCCAGAACCACGTCGACGCCGCCACCGCCTTCAAACGCACGCTGAACTCCAGCCACGAAGTCAACGCCCTCAGCGTGGCCAAAGGGCAACTGGACGTCGCCACCTTCAACACTGAGAGCTGGGACCGCCTGGAAGTCACCCAGCCGGACAAGGCTGCGATGCTCAAGGTGATCTGGAAATCGCCACTGATCCCGGCCGACCCGATGGTCTGGCGCAAGGGCCTGTCCGACGCGGACAAGAACAAGATCCGCGATTTCTTCGCCAACTACGGCGACACCGACGAAGAAAAGGCCGTGCTGAAAAACATGCAGATGGGCAAGTTCCTCAAGTCCTCGGATGACCAACTGCTGACCATCCGCCAGCTCGAGCTGTTCAAGCAGAAGACCGAAACCACCGCCAGCACCACCCTCAGCGCTGAAGAAAAGGCCACCCGCCTGAAAGACATCGACGCCGGGCTGACCAAGCTGCAGGACCGTATTTCCGAGCTGGAAAAACAAGGCACCGCCAAGGCGGGTTGATGCACGGGGCGCGCTGCAGCTCGAGGGCCCAGCGCGCCAGTCATGACGCTTCACCCGATCGCAACTGGATTCTTTATGACCACTCACGCTGCTTACATCCAGGCCGCTGGCAAGCGCAGCTGGCCGCAATACCTGGGCTGGGGCCTGTTCCTGGCGATGATGGCCTGGGCCTGGCACGGCGCGGAAATGAACCCGCTGGCGCTGTACCGTGACTCCGGCAACATGGCGACCTTCGCCGCCGACTTCTTCCCGCCCGATTTTCACGAATGGCGCGCGTACCTCAAGGAAATGATCGTCACGGTGCAGATCGCCCTCTGGGGCACGCTGCTGGCGATCGTCTGCTCGGTGCCGCTGGGCATCCTTTGCGCCGACAACATCACGCCGTGGTGGATTCATCAACCGCTGCGCCGGGTCATGGATTCGTTCCGCTCGATCAACGAAATGGTCTTCGCCATGCTCTTCGTGGTGGCGGTCGGCCTCGGCCCATTCGCCGGCGTGCTGGCGTTGTGGATCAGCACCACCGGCGTGCTCGCCAAGCTGTTCGCCGAAGCGGTGGAAGCGATTGATCCAGGCCCGGTCGAAGGCGTTCGAGCCACCGGCGCCAGTGCCTTGCAGGAAGTGATCTTCGGGGTCATCCCGCAGGTGATGCCGCTGTGGATTTCCTACGCGCTGTACCGATTCGAATCCAACGTGCGCTCGGCGACGGTGGTGGGGATGGTCGGTGCCGGCGGGATCGGCGTGATCCTCTGGGAAAACATCCGCGCCTTCCAGTTCACCCAGACCTGCTCGGTGCTGCTGGTGATCATCGTGGTGGTGAGCGTCATCGACATATTCTCCCAGCGCCTGCGCAAGCAGTTCATCTAATGACCACGACAGGAGAGGGTGCGAACCCTTTTTTTTAGCCATGCAGTTGTCTAGACAATCCGAACCGCTTCACCGAGAACCCATGTACCTCGAACTGGCGCAAACCCTGCGCCGTGAACTTGACCGCTACACCGCCGGCGAATACCTGCCCGCCGAAGTGCAGCTGGCCGCGCGCTTCGAGGTCAACCGGCATACGGTTCGCCGGGCCATCGACGAACTGGTCCGCGAAGGCAGCCTGCTGCGCCGCCAGGGCAAAGGCACCCAGGTGCTGGGCCGGCCGCTGGTGTACCCGGTTGCTGCCGGCAGTGCCTACAGCGAATCCCTTGCCGCGCTCGGCCACGGCGTCGAGGCGGTGCTGCTGCAACGCCGGCATTGCACGGCAACGGTGGAGGAGGCCGCGCATCTGGGCCTCGAACCCCACGCGCCGCTGATCGAACTGCAAACCCTGCGGCGCCTCGACGGCCAGCCGGTCTGCCTGATTCGTCACCGCTACTGCGCCACCCGCGCGTCGTTGATCGCCGACTACGTCAGCGGCTCGGTGCGCCAGTTCCTCACCGAACGGCAGTTGCCGTTGACCCGCACCTTCAGCCTGATCGGCGCGCGCCTGCCCAGTCGCGAAGAAGCCAGTGTGCTGCTGATGCCGCGTCATCTGCCGGCGCTGACGGTGCTCACCCTTTCCCATGATGCGCACGGAAACCCGGTGGAGATTGCCCATTCCACCAGCCGCTCCGACCGCTTCCAGTATCAGATCGTCACCTGACGGAGATGCCCTTGATGACTGCGACACCCGTTTCCTCCACCGCGCCCGACGCTGCAGCCCCCGAACTGTCCGCCCGCCAGCACTGGATCGGCGTGCTCTCGCGCAGCCGCCGCGCCGAACTGCAGGCCCACGAAGCCGCCTTGCGTGACGCCGACTACCAACTGATTCGCGCGCCGGAAATCGGCATGACCCTGGTGCGTGGTCGCATGGGCGGCAGCGGTGCGCCGTTCAACGTCGGCGAGATGACCGTGACCCGTTGCGTGGTGCGCCTGGCCGACGGCCGCACCGGCTTCAGCTACCTGGCCGGGCGTGACAAGGCCCACGCCGAACTCGCCGCTCTGGCCGACGCCCATTTGCAGGGCGCCCAACAGGCCCACTGGATCAGCGACCTGATCGACCCGCTGGCCCGCGCGCAAGACCTGCGCCGGGCCCAACAACAAGCCGAAACCGCCGCGACCAAAGTGGACTTCTTCACCCTGGTCAGAGGAGAAAACTGATGAGCACCTCTCTCGCAACTGAATCCTTGCCCGCGTCCTTGCTGCAGCCGGCATTCACCGATCCGGTGCTGGATGCCCAGCGCAGTTTTCGCGCCGCCCTCAAGGCGCTGGCCGGCCCCGGTGTAGCGCAAAGCCTGCTCGCCACGCAAACCCCGCCGCACCTCGAAGGCCTCGCTGCGGCCAGCCACGCCCTGTGCCTGGCCTTGCTGGACATCGACACGCCGCTGTGGCTCGCGCCCACGTTCGACACCCAGGCCATTCGCGCCAACCTGACCTTCCATTGTGGTTGCCCGATCGTCAGCGATCGGCAGAACGCCCGCTTCGCGCTGCTCGACGACAGCCAGTTGCACGACCTCAGCGGTTTCGACCTGGGCAATGATCGCTACCCCGACCAGTCCTGCACACTGCTGGTCCAGTTGCCGAGTCTGCAGGGTGGCACGCAACTGGCCTGGCGCGGGCCGGGCATCGAAAGCAAAAACCACGTCAGCCTGCCGTTGCAGGAAGCGTTCTGGCAGGAGCGGGAATCGCGCAATGACTTCCCCCGCGGGATCGACGTGTTCTTCGTCGCCGGCAGCGAATTGCTCGGTTTGCCGCGCAGTACTCAAGTGCTGTTCAAGTCCCAGCCTTCGAGTCTTCAACCCTCAAGAGGAGCGGCCTGATGTACGTTGCCGTCAAAGGTGGCGAACAGGCCATCGACAATGCCCACAAACTGCTGGCGAAACAGCGCCGGGGCGACCCCTCGGTTGCCGAGCTGGGCGTGGAACAGATCCGTCAGCAATTGCCCCTGGCCGTCGCCCGGGTGATGACCGAAGGCTCGCTGTACGATGCCGAACTCGCGGCGCTGGCGATCAAGCAGTCGGCCGGCGATCTGGTGGAAGCGATCTTCCTGCTGCGCGCCTACCGCACCACGCTGACGCGCTTCAGCGCCAGCCTGCCCATCGACACCTCGGACATGCAGCTCAACCGGCGACTGTCGGCCACGTTCAAGGACGTGCCGGGCGGGCAGCTGTTGGGACCGACCTTCGATTACACCCATCGCTTGCTGGATTTCACCTTACTGGCTGAAGGCGAATTCCCTGGCCCTGAAAGTCAGGCCGACGCGGCGGTCCAGGACTGTCCGCGGGTGTTGGGATTGCTGGCGAAAGAAGGCCTGATCAAGGAAGAACAGGACACCGGCGCGCCGGTCGCCGACATCACCCGTGAGCCGCTGGAGTACCCGGCCAGCCGCGCCGAGCGCCTGCAAGCGCTGGCCCGGGGCGACGAAGGTTTTCTGTTGGCACTGGGCTATTCGACTCAGCGTGGCTACGGCCGCAATCATCCGTTTGCCGGCGAGATTCGCGTCGGTGAAGTGGAGGTGTGGATCGAGCCGGAAGAGCTGGGCTTCCCGATCTCCATCGGCGCCATCGAAGTGACCGAGTGCGAGATGGTCAACCAGTTCGTCGGGTCCGCCACCGAGCTGCCGCAATTCACGCGCGGTTACGGCCTGGCCTTCGGGCACGCCGAACGCAAAGCCATGGGCATGGCGCTAGTGGACCGCTCGTTGCGCGCCGGTGAGTACAGCGAGGAGATCGTCTCGCCGGCGCAGCAGGAAGAGTTCGTGCTCGCCCACTGCGACAACGTCGAAGCCGCCGGTTTCGTCTCGCACCTGAAACTGCCGCACTACGTGGACTTCCAGGCCGAACTGGAACTGATCCGCAAACTGCGCACGCCCTCCAGGGAGCAGGCCCAATGAATGCCGCCACGCCGCCACGCCCACAGCCTTTACCATCGACGCCGAGAGATGAGGCGTACAACTTCGCCTATCTGGACGAACAGACCAAACGGATGATCCGTCGCGGCCTGCTCAAGGCCGTGGCCATTCCCGGCTATCAAGTGCCCTTCGGTGGCCGCGAAATGCCGCTGCCCTATGGCTGGGGCACCGGCGGGATGCAACTGACCGCCGCGATCCTTGGCGCCGAAGACGTGCTCAAAGTCATCGATCAGGGCGCCGACGACACCACCAACGCCGTGTCGATCCGCCGCTTCTTCGCCCGCACCGCCGGTGTCGCCACCACCGAACGCACTCCCGAGGCGACGATCATCCAGACCCGTCACCGCATCCCGGAAACGCCGCTGCACGCCGACCAGATCATGGTCTATCAGGTGCCGATCCCCGAGCCGCTGCGCTTCATCGAACCGTCGGAGACCGAGACCCGCACCATGCACGCGCTGAATGATTACGGCGTCATGCACGTCAAGCTTTACGAGGACATCGCCACCTTCGGCCACATCGCCACGGCCTACGCCTACCCGGTGACAGTCGACGAGCGCTACGTCATGGACCCGTCGCCGATCCCCAAATTCGACAACCCGAAACTGGACATGAGCCCGGCGCTCATGCTGTTCGGCGCCGGTCGCGAGAAGCGTCTGTATGCGGTGCCGCCGTTCACCCGCGTCACCAGCCTGGATTTCGAGGATCACCCTTTTAGAGTGCAGAAGTGGGAACACAATTGCGCCATTTGCGGCAGCCAGGATTCGTTTCTCGACGAGCTGATCCTCGACGATCAGGGCACCCAGAGCTTCGTCTGCTCGGACACCGACTACTGCGCGCAACGGGTCAGTCAGGGGAGGGCCGTCCAATGAACGCTGCTCAACGGATCAACCGTGAAGCAATCACTGATTGCACCCAGCCGCTGCTGAAGGTGCGTGGCCTGACCAAGCTGTACGGCCCGGAGAAAGGCTGCCAGGAGGTCAGTTTCGAGCTCTATCCCGGCGAGGTGCTGGGCATCGTCGGCGAGTCAGGCTCGGGCAAGTCGACGCTGCTGTCCCTGCTCAGCGGCCGTTGCGCGCCCGACCGCGGCGTCATCGATTACCGCCTCGCCGACACCCACAAAAGCGCCGGCCAATGGCTGGATCTGTACAGCGCCAGCGAGGCCGAGCGCCGCACCTTGCTGCGCACCGAGTGGGGCTTCGTTGAGCAGAACCCTCGGGACGGCCTGCGCATGGCGGTATCGGCCGGCGCCAATATCGGTGAGCGGCTGATGGCCCAGGGCGTGCGCAATTATCAGGCGCTGCGGGCGGCCGGGCTGGACTGGCTCAATCAGGTGGAGATCGACCCGGCCCGCATCGACGACCTGCCGCGGACCTTTTCCGGCGGCATGCAACAACGTTTGCAGATCGCCCGAAATCTGGTGTCCGGCCCAAGGCTGGTGTTTATGGACGAACCCACCGGCGGCCTCGACGTGTCGGTGCAGGCGCGTTTGCTGGACCTGATGCGCGGGCTGGTGCGCGAGCTGGACCTGGCGGTGGTGATCGTCACCCACGACCTGGCCGTCGCCCGCTTGCTTGCCGACAGGCTGATGGTCATGCGCCGTTCTCACGTGGTGGAAACCGGCTTGACCGATCAGATCCTCGACGACCCGCAACATCCGTACTCGCAGCTGCTGGTGTCTTCAGTGCTGCAGCCATGATCCGACTTTCGGGATGCCTTCAATGAACACGCTGATCGAGGTCCGTGACCTCTCGAAAACCTTCACCCTGCACCAGCAGAGCGGCGTCGTGCTCAACGTGCTGCGCGGCCTGAATTTCTCCGTCGGCGGCGGCGAATGCCTGGTGCTCCACGGTCATTCCGGCGCGGGCAAAAGCACGCTGCTGCGCACCTTGTACGGCAACTACCTGCCGGCCGGCGGCAGCATTCGCGTGCAGCACCAGGGCGAGTGGATCGAGCTGGTCGGCGCTGCGCCGCGCGAGGTGTTGCAAGTGCGCCAGCACACCCTCGGCTACGTCAGCCAGTTTCTGCGGGTGATTCCCCGCGTCGCCACCGTCGACGTGGTCATGGAACCGGCCCTGGCCCGTGGCTGGAAACGCGAGGACGCCCAGGCCCGCGCCGAGCATCTGCTCGCCCGGCTGAACATTCCCCAACGGCTGTGGCAGCTGGCGCCGGGGACGTTTTCCGGCGGCGAGCAGCAGCGCGTCAACATCGCCCGCGGCTTCATGGTGCCGTGGCCGGTGATGCTGCTGGACGAGCCTACCGCTTCGCTGGACGACGGCAATCGCCAGGTGGTCCTTGAATTGATCCATGAAGCGAAAAGCGCCGGCGCTGCGGTGATTGGCATCTTCCACGACCGACTGGCCCGGGAAGCGGTGTCCGACCGCCACCTGGACATGACCCCGCCAGATGTCGACCTGCAACCCTCGATGGCCTCAAGCCCGAAGGAGACCGAACAATGCTGAACGAACAGATCCTGACCCACGCCAAGATCGTCACCGCCGAGCGCGTCTTCACCGGTACCCTGGTGCTGCGCGACGGGTTGATCAGCGAGGTGGACGACCGCCTCAGCCAGTTGCCCCAGGCGCAGAACCTCAACGGCGATTACCTGCTGCCGGGGCTGGTCGAGCTGCACACCGATAACCTGGAAAAACACCTGAGCCCGCGCCCCGGTGTGGACTGGCCGTCGGCCTCGGCGGTGATGAGCCACGACGCGCAAATCATCGCGGCGGGCATCACCACCGTGTTCGACGCGCTGTCCATCGGCGACGTCAATCCCAAGGGCAAGCGCATGCAGCAACTGCCGGGCATGGTCGACGCGATCGCCAAGGCCAACGCCGCCGACATGACCCGCGCCGAGCACCGCCTGCACCTGCGCTGCGAGGTCTGCCACCCCGACACCCTCAGCGTGTTCCGCGACCTGGTCGAGCAACCGCTGGTGCAGCTGGTGTCGGTGATGGACCATTCGCCGGGCCAGCGCCAGTTCGCCCTGGAATCCAAGTACCGTGAGTACTACATAGGCAAGTACCACCTGAGCAGCGAGCAAATGGACGCCTTCATCGTCGAGCAGGTCGCCAATTCGAAGACTTACAGCGACCGTTATCGCCGGGCCATCGTCGACATCTGCCTGCCCCGTGGGTTGTCGGTGGCCAGCCACGACGACGCCACCCTGGCTCACGTGGAAGAGTCGGCGGGTTACGGCATGAGCATCGCCGAGTTCCCGACCACCCTCGAAGCCGCACAGGGCTGCCGGCGTATGGGTATGAGTGTGTTGATGGGCGCCCCTAACATCGTTCGCGGCGGCTCGCACTCGGGCAACATTGCGGCGGCGACATTGGCCGAAGAAGGGCTACTGGATATTCTCTCCAGCGATTACTATCCGGCCAGCCTGTTGCAGGCGGCATTCACCCTGGGCGCCCAGTTGGATGCAGCGGATGACTCGGCAGGCGCCGGGCTGGCGCGTGCCGTGACCACGGTGAGCCTGGCACCGGCCCGTTCGGCGGGCTTGCACGATCGCGGCGAGATTCGCGTCGGCCTGCGCGCCGACCTGATCCACGCCCGGGCTATCGGCACACTGCCAATCATTCAACAAGTCTGGCGACAAGCGAAGAGGGTGTTCTGATGGCAGGCAGGTTGATCTATCTCATCGGGCCGTCGGGTTCGGGCAAGGACAGCCTGCTGGACGCGGCCCGCGAGGCGTTGGCTGCGCGGGACTGCCGCATCGTGCGTCGGGTCATCACCCGTTCGGCGGAAGCCAAGGGCGAAGCGGCCCAGGCCGTCAGCGTCGAGGGCTTCGAGGCGCTGCAGGCCCAGGGTGCGTTTGCCTTGAGCTGGTCCGCCAACGGCCTGCATTACGGCATCCCGAAAGAGATCGATCAATGGCTGGCCGACGGGCACGACGTCCTGGTCAACGGTTCGCGCGGGCACCTGCCCCAGGCGCGGTTGCGTTATCCGTCGCTGTGGGTTGTGCTTCTGACCGTGGATCAGGGGGTGTTGCGGGAGCGCTTGCTCAGTCGGGCGCGCGAGTCGGCCGAAGACATCGAAACCCGGCTGGCGCGCAACGCGCAATTCGCTGACGACCTGCAGGTGAGCGATCCGTCGCTGATCGTCCTCGACAACTCCGGCGCCCTGGAGCAGACGGTCGCCCGACTGTTGCAGCGACTGGAGCGCGCCCCCGCATGCGCCTGACCCTGTTGGGCACGGGGGATGCGCGGCAAGTGCCGGTTTACGGCTGCGAATGCGCGGCCTGTCGCGCCGCCCATGCCGACAAACGCCTGCGCCGCCGCCCGAGCTGCGCGCTGGTGGAGCTGGGGGAACAACGCTGGCTGATCGACAGCGGCTTGCCCGACCTGACTGAACGCTTCCCGCCGCGCAGCCTAAGCGGCATCCTGCAAACCCACTACCACGCCGATCACGCCCAAGGCCTGCTGCACCTGCGCTGGGGCCAGGGTCTGGTGATCCCGGTGCATGGCCCGGTGGACCCGGAAGGGTTGTCGGACCTGTACAAGCACCCCGGCATACTGGATTTCAGCCAGCCGTTCATGCCCTTCGAAAGCCGGTCGATGGGCGAACTGCAAGTCACCGCGCTGCCGCTGCTGCATTCCAAGCCAACGCTGGGTTATCTGCTGGAAGGCGGAGGGCGGCGCATCGCCTATCTCACCGACACCGTCGGCTTGCCCCACGACACCCAGAGCTTTTTGCAGCGCGAGGCACTCGACGTGCTGGTCCTGGATTGCTCCATGCCGCCCCAGCCGCAAACGCCGCGCAACCACAATGATGTGAATGTGGCGCGGCAGATCATTGAAGCGCTCAAGCCCGCGCAAGCGTTGCTGACCCATGTCGGGCATACGCTGGATGCGTGGCTGATGGAGCATGCCGCTGAACTGCCCGACCATGTTCGGGTGGCGCGGGACGCCATGGAGGTCTGACCGGGGCGCGGGGGCTGACTTTTGGCGAGTCATCCTATGACCTCCTGTCGCTCAGGTCGCTTAAACGCCTGTCCGGCTTCAACTTTTGCCTGTCACGGCCGTTGCAAATGTAGCCCTACATTTCCTTCGGAGCTTGACCATGTCTTTGATTCCCCGCCGTATTGCTGGACGAATGACCCTGGGGATCCTGACATTGCTGATTCTCACGGCGGTGGCGATTTTCGCGGTCATGACCCTGGGCGGCAAACCCCAACTGGTGGCCGCCGGCACCGAGTCGGCGGAGCAGTCAGCCAGCGCCATTACCCGTCAGTTGGCGCTGCCACTGAGTCGCATCGAGGGGACCGCTGCTGCCATGGCGCTGCTGGCGGAGACACTGCCCCACGAAGAAACCCTGTACATGAGCAATTTCCCCGGGCTGATCGACAGCCAGGGGGATTCCGCCATCGCCGGTGGCGGCGTGTGGCCGGAGCCCAACGCCTTTGCCGCAGGCACCGAGCGGCGCAGTTTTTTCTGGGCACGGGACACCAGCAACCGACTGGACTTCTCTGACGAATACAACCAGGCCAAAACGCCGCCTTATCAGGCTGAGTCCTGGTACACCGGGGCCAAGTCTTCACCGGCAGGGCATTGCGTCTGGTCCGACGCCTATCAGGACCCGGTCAGCGGCGTGGCAATGACCACCTGCAGCGTCCCTTATCGGGCCCAGGGCGCGTTCGCCGGTGTGGCGACCATCGACCTGAAGCTTGACGGTCTGGCGGCCTTCCTCAAAGACAAAGGCGGCGTCACCGACGGCTACGCATTTGCGGTCGATCCTTCGGGGAATCTGCTGTATTTCCCCGATGCGAAAGGCACCAAGGGCCTGTTGACCATTACCGGATTGAGCCAGGAGCAACCCTGGTTGAAGCCGGTGGCTGATCAGCTCGCGAGCAACACCTCGGCCCTCTCGACCCTGAGGATTGAGCACGACGGTCGGCTCAACGGCCCGGCCTACGTCACCCTGGCGACCATGGCCGGCACCGGATGGCGCATTGGCCTGGTAACCCCGGAAGCCCGCGTCGTCGGCCTGGCCGACCGCCTCACCGGACAAATTCTGCTGTTCCTGTTGCCGCTGTTGGGCATGCTGCTGGGTCTGGCCTGGCTGGCAGGCAAGCGGCTATTGGCGCAACTGGAGGAAACCACCGCGCAGATATCGAGTCTGGGCCAGGGCGGTCAGATCGATACTCAACTTGCGATTTTGCGCGCCGACGAGATAGGCGCGCTGCGTGAGTCGGTCAACCGCTACGCCGGTTCGCTGCGCGACATGCTGCACCGCATCGCCGAGGAGTCGGTGTCTCTGGAACGCCAGGCCAACGAGCTGGCGCAGTTGTCCCAAGGCGTCGCCGAGCGGGCCGAATCCCAGCGCCAGGACAACACCTTGCTGGCGACTGCGATCACCGAGATGTCGGCCAGTGCCAACGAAGTCGCCCAGAACACCACGGACTGCTCCGACACCGCCCGCCGTTCCCTGGGCGATGCGCAGAAAAGCCAGGATCAGGTCAACAGCAACAGCCAGTCCATCGAAGTACTGGCAACGGACATTGCCGGCGCGGCGGGCGCCATCACCCAGTTGGGCGATGACATCGAGCGCGTGGGCAGCGTGCTGGAAGTGATCAAGTCGATCTCCCAGCAGACCAACCTGCTGGCCCTGAACGCCGCCATCGAAGCGGCGCGGGCAGGCGAGCAGGGGCGTGGTTTTGCGGTGGTGGCGGATGAGGTGCGCACACTGGCCGGGAGAACCCAGGCCTCGGCGAACGAAATTCAAGAGATGATCTCGCAACTGCGTCAGGCCTCCAGTGCGGCGGTGTCGACCATGCAGAACGGCGCCCAGCGCACCCGAGAATCGGTGCAGCAAGCGGTCAATGTCGCCGCCACACTGGGCACCACCGTCTTCAGCTTTGATGACATCGTCCAGCGCGCCCATCAGATCGCCGTGGCCGCCCAGGAGCAAAGCCATGTCACCCATGAAATCAACGAACTGGCTGTGCGCATCCACGCCTCCAGCGAACAAGGCGCCCGGGACGCCGGCACCCTGCGCGAGCTGGGCAAAGGCATGCAGTCGATCTCCGGTCGCCTGGGTGCATTGAGCCGCGGTGGCAACCAGGCCTGAGGCGCCTGTCTCAGGCCTCATCACCGGTGGCCATACCGGCGTCTTCCCGGCTAAAGCCGGTCCTACATGTGTATGCGGTCAGTAGGACCGGCTTCAACCTGGGATGGACGCGGAGCGTCCCGGGATGCATACCCACGCGGAGCGTGGGCACGATCAGACAGTGAGGGTGCGTGCATTCAGCGGAAATGGTGATGGCCACACCGGCCTCTTCCCGGCTAAAGCCGGTCCCACTAACACACCGCGTGCGGTCAGCGATCCTGTGGGACCGGCTTCAGCCGGGAAGCTCTTGATCTGCTTTTGATCTTGATCTTCATACACAAAAGGCTCAGTCACCGCCAATCGCGACTTGGGTGCAGGCTGAACGCAGGTCTCGCGCAGTGGGCCGAGCCGCATGGATGCGGCGAGAGCGCCGTCAGGGCATGGATGCCCGTTCGGCGCGGGCCCACGGAGCGAGACCGGAGTGAAGGAACCCTGACGAAGGAAGGGCCAAACCAGGAGCAGGCACCCTTGGTTACTTGGGGTGCTTTTCCAAGTAACTCGCCGAAGGCGAAATAGTCTGCCCCCAGGCAGACGCCCTTGATCTTGATCTGGCTCTAGATCTCGATTTGGCTTCAAGCCTGGCCGCGGCAATTAAGCACATATCTCCAATCCAGCCGCGCCACAAACGACTACGCTCAACCTTCCCCCCGCATCCACTCCAGAGGACCGCATCCCATGACCACCCTGACCCTCAAAGACGGCACCGAATTCTTCTACAAAGACTGGGGCGCCGGCCAACCGATCGTCTTCTCCCACGGCTGGCCCCTCGACGGCGACGCATGGGATGCACAAATGCTCTTCCTCGGCCAGCACGGCTACCGCGTCATCGCCCACGACCGCCGCGGCCACGGGCGCTCCGGCCAGACCTGGGAAGGCAACGACATGGACACCTACGCCGACGACCTCGCCCAACTGTTCGAAGCCCTGGACCTCAAAGACGCCATCATGATCGGCCACTCCACCGGTGGTGGCGAAGTCGCCCGCTACATCGGCCGTCACGGCACCGCCCGCGTTGCCAAAGCCGTCCTGATCGGCGCCGTGCCACCGATCATGCTCAAAACCGACGCCAACCCCGAAGGCCTGCCCATGGAAGTCTTCGACGGCATCCGCGCCGGCTTCACCGCCGACCGCTCGCAGTTCTTCAAGGACCTCGCCGTGCCGTTCTTCGGCTTCAACCGCGACGGCGTGAAAACCTCCCAGGGCGCCATCGACTCGTTCTGGTCCATTGGCATGCTCGGCAGCGTCAAAGCAGAGTTCGACTGCATCAAGGCGTTCTCGGAAACCGACTTTACCGAAGACCTGAAAAAGATCGACGTGCCAACCCTGATCCTCCACGGCGATGACGACCAGATCGTTCCGATCGTCGCGTCCGGCTATAAGAGTCACGAATTGGTCAAAGGCTCGACACTGCACGTGGTCAAGGGCGGCGCTCACGGCATGTGCAACGTGCAGCCGGAAGAGATCAACGAGATTCTGCTGGGCTTCATCAAGGGCTGATCAGCCTGTTCAACAGAGGCTGGCGGTCTCAAGCTGGAGGCTGCCAGGCTTCTCATCAACGCCAGGTCAGCTCATGAACAAGGGCGTATTCAGCCGCCCGTCATGTTCATGAAGCGCACCACCTGCACATCATCGTTGAGCTCGAAGTTGTGCTTCCACGGCTTCAGCTGCATGGCGCTGACGATGGCTTTCTCCAGCTTTTCCGGCTGACCCGGATTGGCCCGCAGCACGGCTTTCAAATCAGCCGAATGCTCATTGCCGAGACACAGCAGCAGACGACCTTCCACCGTGACCCGAACCCGATTGCAGGTCGCGCAGAAGTTGTGGCTGTGGGGCGAAATGAAGCCGATGCGGATGTGCGGTGCTTCCGCCACGCGCCAGTAGCGCGAAGGCCCGGACGTGGTTTCGGTCGAATGCACCAGGGTGTAACGCTCGGCGATGCGTTCACGCACCTGCTCGCTGGAGTAGAACGACTCGGCGCGGCTGTGCTCGCTGATCGTGCCCAGGGGCATTTCTTCGATGAACGTGATATCGACCCCACGATCAATCGCAAAGGCCACCAGATCATTGATCTCGTGGTCGTTGCGGCCCTGCATGACCACGCAGTTGAGCTTGGTGCGCTCGAAGCCGGCCGCGTTGGCGGCGTCGATCCCGGCAATGACCTTGCTCAGCTCACCCGTGCGGGTCAATTCCTTGAAGCGAGCCGGGTCGAGGCTGTCGAGGCTGATGTTGAGGCGCTTGAGGCCGGCTTCAAACAGCGGCACAGCGAGTTTGTCGAGCTGCGAGCCGTTGGTGGTCATGCACAGTTCGCGCAGGCCGGGCAGGGCAGCGATGCTGCGCACCAGCCCGACGATGCCGGAGCGCACCAGTGGCTCGCCGCCGGTCAGACGAATTTTTCGGGTGCCCAGCGCGACGAAGCGCTCAGCCAGCTGGTGGATTTCTTCGAGGGAGAGAATCTGCTGACGCGGCAGGAACGTCATGTCCTCCGCCATGCAATACACACAGCGAAAATCGCAGCGATCGGTCACCGACATGCGTACGTAATCGACCTTGCGTGAATAGCTGTCCATCAGGACTCGATCTGACATTGATTACTCTCGACAGCGTGAAGCGTGGCAGAAACAGGGTGCGCGATTCGCGATCCGAAGCGCGCGGCTGCAGCGTTAAATCTTGCTACCGGTCTGCTGCTCGATGGCCGCAGCAGTGACGCCGGTTGCCGAAGCCTGAATGGCTTTCGAATAGGACACGTAATACGCGAGCCCGACAAAAATTGCACCCCCCACGGCGTTACCCAGGAACACCGCAACGAAGTTTTCAACGAATTCGGTCCAGCTCAGGGCATCGGCAAAGATCGCCGCCGGGATCACGAACATGTTGGCGACCACGTGCTGGAAGCCGATGGCAACAAAGGCCATGATCGGGAACCACATGCCGAGGATCTTGCCGGTCACGTCTTTGCTCGCATACGACAACCAGACCGCCAGGCACACCAGCCAGTTGCAGCCGATGCCGGAAATAAACGCCTGAGCGAAGTCGGCGCTGACCTTGGCCTTGGCGATGGCCAGGGTTTTTGCCAGGTACGCGCCTTCCGTCAGGCCCAGCACATGGCCGAAGAAGTAGGCGACGAACAGCGCGCCCAGCAGATTCGCCAAGGTCACCAGCGCCCAGTTGCGCGCCACCGCCGACAGCGAAATACGCCCGGCGAACATGGCGGTCGGCAGGCTCATCATGTTGCCGGTCAGCAACTCACCGCCGGCCAGGATGACGAGAATCAGACCAATCGGGAACACCGCCGCGCCCATCAGGTTGCCCAGTGACGCCCAAGGCGCCGGGATCATGGTGCTGACGTGGATGTCCAGCAGAAAGCCCAGGGCGATGAACGCGCCGGCGAGAAAGCCCAGCACCAGAATTGCCGGGGTCGGCAGGTGGGACTTCTTCACGCCGGCTTCAATGGTGATTTCGGCGATCTGCTGCGGTGTATTGATGGACATAGGCTTTCAGGCTCGCAAGCGATGAACCGTGCCGCGGCTCAACGAGCCGTGACGCGTAAACAAAGGAGGGGTCAAGCATCCGGGCTTGGTGCGCGGGGTGTCAGCCGACACGGCGCCGATCCCTGATGGGCACGCTGCTGCGACGTTAAACCGCAGGGCAGTCAGCGCCCAAAAGACCTGATCAATTCGTGAGCACGCTACCGATCAGGGTGTTAAGCGTCCAATCGCTTGTTCCGATAGCATCATCGACGCTGTCTATCACAAGGTTTTCAGGCAACGGGGCCATCCCTCTGGAATTAAAGCGGCATCGTCCCTGGTCAGTCTTTGCTGGCCCGAGCGATGCTGCGTTCGTATCGCTCCAGCAACGGTTGAATACTGATGCCGTGCAGCAGGATGCTCAACGCCACCACGGACAACGTCAGGCTGATGGTGGTGTGAACGGCCTCAGCGGGGAGGCCATGGGTCAACGCATAGCAAAGGTAGTACAACGTGCCGATGCCGCGAATGCCGAACCAGCCGACCAGTGCCTTTTGCGGCCGGCTTAGCAGTTTGCCACTGATCAGCAGCCAGACGCTCAACGGCCTGATTACGCAGAACAACGCCAAGCCCAGGCCAACGGCGCGCCAGTCCCAGTAAGTGGCGAGGGCCGCGCCAAGGAGGGTGATCAACAGCACCTCCATTGCGCGCTCTACCAGACTGCCGAAGACCATCATGTCGCCCATCATCACGCCGGCCGCCAGTTGGCTGTCGGAGAGTGAATCGCGATCGCCCATGATCGCCGACTCCGGGTCGCTGTGGGTGTGGCCCACCACCGGGATCGCCACATGCTCCGACGGCACCTCAGACTGGGTGGCGTTGGACTCGGCATGACGCATGCCGATGCCCGCCGCGAATACCGCCAGAAATCCGTAAGCGCCAAGGCCTTCGGCGCTGACGTAGGCAATGGCAATCAGCGCCAGGGCGAGGAAGTCGTTGGGCGACAACGTGCTGTCGGCGTTCTTGATGCGCAGGTAGATCATCAGGTGGCCCACGCCTCGGCCCAGGCCGTAACCGAGCATCAGCCCGACCGGCACGCCCCAGATGATATTTTTCAGCAGCCAGCCCTGGGTCCAGTCGAAATCCGAAAAACCGTGGGTGATGAACATCAGGGCGAAAATCACGAAGGGGAACGCAGTGCCGTCATTAAGCCCGGCCTCTCCGGACAGGCCGAAGCGCACCCGGTCCAGGTCCTGGGCGCTGTTGACCTGCACCAGGCCGGCCAGCACCGGGTCGGTAGGCGAGAGCATGGCGCCGAGCAACAACGAGATCGGCCATGACAGGCCGAACAAGTAATGGGCGGTCAGGCTGACACCGGCAATGGTCGCCAGCATCACCGGTCCGGCCAGCAGGTACGCCGAATACCAGCCGCTACGGTGCAGGGGCAGGCGCAGCTTGATGCCGGTGTTGAACAGGGAAAACAGCACGGCGATTTCGGTGAGGCGTTCGAGCCAGTGGCGGGCGTCGCGCACGTCGAGCTGCGCAATGTCCAGGCCCCAGGGGCCAATCGCGGCGCCAAACGCCAGACACACCGCCGACGTGGTGACCGGCAGCCAGCGCAGGTAAGAAGAAGTCAGTGCCAGCAGCATCAGCAGGACACCGAAGACGGTCATGCAAAGAATGAAGCTCATGCGAATTCGTCATCAGTCAAAGGGCGGGAATGACTGTGTGACTGTAGTAGGCAGGGATAGTTGAAACAAATGTGGGATGGATTCGCGACCGGCGCGGGACCCCGGATGCCCGGGGCATGGTTGGGCCCACTGGCTGCAGGCGATCGCCTTGTGGGACCGGCTTTAGCCGGGAAGAGGCCAGCGCATACCCCATCCATTTTTCGGTGTGGCATCCGACGCCTTCCCGGCTAAAGCCGGGCCCACTTAAATCGCGCCTACCGCTCGATCGACCGGCTCCACCGGGCGTTCCATTCCGGGCGGACCTGGTTGACCTGGTCCCAATCAATGGTCACCGCGGTTTCCAGGTATTTGTTCATGGCTTCCACCTGACCGCGAGTCTTGTCGGTGGTCGGGGTTTTCGGGTTGGACGGGATCTGGTCGCCCATTTCCAGCGCCGGCGCCTGGGCTTCCGGGGTCAGCAGGAAGGCCGCGAGCTTTTGCGCCAGTTCCGGCTGGTCGTTGTTGGCGATGGTGCATTCGGCCACGTTCAACACCACAGCGCCTTCCTTCGGCGGCGCGTATTCCACCGGCACGCCCTTGAGCTTGAGCGCGGTGACCTGGGTCGGCGTCAGCGGGAACAGCGCCGCTTCGCCGGTCTGCACCATCTCCGAGATCTTCGCCGAGCTGGCGATGTACTCCAGCACGTTCGGCCCGACGGTCTTCGGCCACGCCTTGAAACCCGGCTCGACGTTGGTTTCGTTGCCACCCTGCAGCCGGTTGAACATCAGAAAACCATGCAGCCCGAACGTGGAGGAGGCCAGCGACTGGAACACCAGCTTCTCCTTATACTTGGGGTCCGCCATGTCAGCCCAGGACGTCGGCGCGCTCCAGCCGTTGTCCTTGAACATCCGGGTGTTGTAGGCCAGCCCGGTGACACCCAGGCTGACGGCCACGGCTTCTTCCTTGATCTTGCCCTTGGCCGGAATGTCCGCCAGGCTCGCGCTCGGGTTCAACTTGCCGCACAGGCCCATGGAAATGGCCCGGTACATGATGCCGTCGTCGAGGAACATCACGTGCATCTGTGGGTTGTCCTTGCTGGCCTGCGCCTTGGCGAGGATGTCCGAGGACGTGCCCGGCACAATCACCACCTTGACGTTGTTGGCCTTCTCGAACGCTGGCAGCACGTGGTCGGCGTACAACCGCTCCATGGTGCCTCCGTTCATGCCCAGATACAGCGTCGGTTCGGCCTGTACGGGCATCGAAGCAAGAAACATAGCGAACGGCAGGCAAGACAAGCCGGTCTGGGCAACACGTTTCATGTGAATCATGGGTTCGACCTTCCTCTGAGCAATGGAATGACGTTATCGGTGCCGGACGGCACGACGATGGCAGGCGATGAAGTGTGCGATGGCGATTGAAAGCGGGTAATCGAGAACGGGCTCAGATCAATGTTCGAAGCCCCGGCACCGACGATCTGCGCCAGGGCCTCGCCCGCCGCCGGGCCAATCTGAAACCCCGAGCCGGCAAAACCGAAACCGTGCAGAAGGCCGGGTTGGGTCGAACTGGGCCCCAGGACCGGCTCGCGGTCGGGCAAATAACCTTCGGTGCCGCTCCAGGTGCGAATGGCCTGGGCACCGGCCAGCGGCGGATACAGTTCAACGGCGTTGCGCAGGATCTCCAGAATCGCCGCCTGACCGGGCCGCGCAGTGGCCGGGTCCAACGGAAATCCCTGGCCGCCGCCCAGCACGCAATTGCCCCGCGCCACCTGTCGGGCATAAATCCCGCCGCCCTCGACGCCGGTGCTGACGTCCATGAACATCGGCAGCGGTTCGGTCACCAGCATCGCCGGATGGCCCGCGCGCATGGGCACCGGTTCGCCGAACTGCCGGGCCAGCTGAGCCGCCCACGCCCCGGCGCAATTGAGCAGCCACGGCGCGCGAAAGCTCAGGCCGCCGGCGGTCTTCACCAGAAAAGACTGCCCGTTATGGCTGACCTCGCTGACGTGGGCCTGCTCGAAGGTCTGGGCACCGGCGCGGCGTGCGGCAGCGGCGAATGCCGGCGAGACGAGGCGCGGATTGGCATGGCCGTCGTCGGCACATAACGAAGCCCCTACGGCCACATCGCCAGCCCATGGGAAGCGCGCGCGCAACTGGGCGTGATCGAGCAGCTGCAATTCCATTCCGAACCCGCGAGACGCCTCCTCATACGCGACCAGCGCGGCCATGTCTTTGTGGCTGCGCGCGAGCTTGAGATGCCCGGAGCGCACGTATTCGCCGTCAGTGCCGATGAACGCGCGTAGGTCTCCCCAGATTTCATGGGCGCGCTGGGACAGCGGCAGTTGCGACAACGGCCGACCCTGGCGCCGCACGCCGCCATAATTGACGCCGCTTGAGTGGGAGCCGAAAAAGTCCCTTTCCAGCAGCGCCACGCGTTTGCCGCTCAGGGCGAGGAACAGCGCCGCCGACGCACCGACAATCCCGCCGCCCATCACCACCGCATCCACTTCAACGGGCTGGCTCATTGTTCTGCCTCCACGCCAAACGGCAACGGCTTGATCGGCGCCTGCCCGCGCAGGCGACCGACGCTGGCGATGTCCCGCCCTGACGCCTGAGCGACGATTTCCGTCGCGGCCAGCCCGCACATGCGCCCCTGACAGCGGCCCATGCCGACCCGGCACATGGCCTTGACCCGGTTGATTTCCCAATGACCCTCGGCCACGGCCTGACGGATGTCGCCGGCGCTGACTTCCTCGCAGCGGCACACGGTCAGGCTGTCCGGCGCCTTGGCCGCCCAGTCTTCGGGGAAGGGGAACGCGGTTTCCAGTCCCTGGCGAAAGCGCTGGATGGCTTCCAGTTGCCGCTGCAATTCAACGCTGCGGGCGCGGTCGACGGGGTGACCCATGTCGCCCAACAAGGTCAGCGCCGCCAGTTCGCCAGCCATTTCCGCAGCGTCGGCGCCCATGATCCCGGCGCCATCACCGGCCAGATAAACCCCGTCGACGCTGCTGCGGCCGGCGGCGTCGCGGGTGGGCAGCCAGGCACGATTCAATGGGCTCCAGCTGAACGTGCAGCCCAGCAGATCGGCCAATTGGGTTTCACTGCGCAGGGCGTGGGCGAAAGCGACGGCGTCACAGGCGAGGTTTTTGAGCTGATTGCCCTGTTGCCAGCTGACCCCGCTAACCCGGTGCTCGCCCTGAATGTCATGCAGATGAACGCCCTGATGCACCCGGATGCCGTGGGCGGTCAGCCAGGCGCGGTAATAAAGCCCCTTGGCCAGCGTCGACGGTTGCCCGAGCAGCGCGGGCAGGGCGCGGGTCTGGGCGGAAAACGGCGAGCTGTCGAGCACCGCCGCCACCGTCGCGCCGGCTTTGGCGTATTGATACGCCACCAGATACAACAGCGGCCCGCTGCCGGCGAAGACCACGCGCTGACCGATGGCGCAGCCCTGAAACTTCAGCGCGATCTGGGCTGCGCCGAGGCTGTAGACGCCGGGCAACGTCCAGCCTGGCACCGGCAAGATCCGGTCGGTGGCGCCGGTGGCAACGATCAGGTGCTTGAACGGCACTTGGGCCGCGCGGCCATTGCAGAGGGTGTCGAGGGTGCGGGCCTCGGCGTTCCACACCAGCGTCTCGGGGCGGTAGTCGATCTCGCGTTGCAACTGATCGAGGGTGGCGTGAACCGACGCGGCTTTGCCTGCTTCGAAACCGTACAGCGCCTTCGCCGACCGCTTGAAGTTCTCCGGCTGGCGGCGATAGACCTGACCGCCGCCGCGCAGGCTTTCATCCAGCAGGCAAGGGCGCAGGCCGTGGGCAAGCAGCGTCTGCGCCGCGCGAATCCCGGCTGGGCCGGCGCCGACGATAACGGTGTTCATGGCTTGAAGGGTCGGCGCATTCATACGCTGCGCCCCGGTTCGCGACTCACGTACACGCCGGCTTCGAGCATCGTCGAACAGGCGCGCACCCGGCGACCGTCGCCCAGTTTCACCCAGCAGTCCTGACACGCGCCCATCAGGCAGAAACCGGCCCGGGGCTCACCGCTGAAGTCGCTGCCGCGCAGCGAGTCCTCCGCCGTCAGTACCGCCGTGAGCAAGGTATCGCCCTGCAAACCACTGGCCGGCTGGCCGTCGAGGGTAAAGGCGACCACGGCGCGATCGCGTTCGGCCAGTCGTTTCAGCAATGCCATGGCGCGCGCTCCCTGAGACAGATGTCAATGGATGAAAGATTCATCAATGCCTCCCCACCAGCACACGGTCCAGGCCATACACCCGGTCGAGAATGATCATAGTCGCCGCCGTAAGGGCGATGACCAGCGCCGAGACCGCCGCCATCATCGGGTCGATGGATTCGGTGGCGTACACGTACATGCGCACCGGCAGGGTCTGGGTCGACGGCGAGGTGACGAAGATCGACAGCGTCACTTCGTCGAAGCTGTTGATGAATGCCAGCAGCCAGCCTCCGGCGACGCCGGGCAGGATCATCGGCAGGGTGATCAGACGAAACAGCGTGAAGCGGCTGGCACCGAGGGATTCGGCCGCTTGCTCGGCGCTGCGGTCCATGCCGATGGAGGCGGCGATCACCAGGCGCAGCACGTACGGCGTGATCACCACCACGTGGGCGAACATCAGCCAGACAAAACTGCCGTTCACCCCCATCAGCGCGAACAGGCGCAGCATTGCCACCCCCAGCACCAGATGGGGAATGATGATCGGCGACAGGAACAGGCCGTTGAGAAAGTCGCGGCCGGGAAAGCGGTAGCGGGTGATCGCCAATGCCGCCGGCACGGCAATCAACGTCGCCAGGGTGGCCGCGACCACCGCCAGAATCAGGCTGTTGTAGAACGACTGAATGAAGTCGGCGCGCTCGAACACCGCCCTGAACCAGCGCAGGGAAAACCCGTGCCACGGCAGGCTCAAGGTGTTTTCCGGGGTAAACGCCACCAGGCAGACCACCACCAGCGGCGCGAGCATGAAAACCACCACCAGGGCATGAAACGACAGGGCCAGAGGACCGTTTTTGGACATGGCTCATTCCCCCAGGGATTTTTTGTAGCGGCCTTCGACCAGCCGGTTCCACGACAGCATGACCAACAGGTTGATCAGCAGCAGCGCCACGGCAATCGCCGCGCCCATGGGCCAGTTGAGTTCCGAGAGGTATTGGTCGTAGACGACGGTGGCGACCATCTTCAGGCGGCGCCCGCCGAGCAGGCCGGGGATGGCGAACGAACTGGCCGACAGGCCGAAGACGATCAACGTGCCTGACAGCACGCCCGGCATCACCTGGGGCAACACCACCATCCGCATGACTTGTGCCTGGGTGGCACCAAGGGACAGCGCGGCCTGTTCGGCGGAGGCGTCGAGTTTCTGCAGCGAGGTCCACACCGGGATGATCATGAACGGCAGCATCACGTGGACCAGCGCCAGAATCACCGCGAACGGCGTGTACAGCATTTTGATCGGACGCCCGCCAAGGGCCTGGATCGCCTGATTGATCAAACCGTCGGCGCCCAGCAGCAGGCTCCAGCCGAACGCCCGCACCACCACCGAAATCAGCAGCGGCGTGAGGATCAGGATCAGGAAAATGGAACGCCACGGGGTGCCCATGCGGCTGAGAATGTAGGCCTCGGGCACGCCGATCACCACGCACAGCAGGGTCACCAGCGCGCTGATCCAGAAGGTCCGCAGGAAGATCTCGTAGAAGTAGGCATCGGTGACCAGATTGGCGTATTGGGCCAGGGTCCATTCACCGCCCTTGACCCCGACTTCGTAGTCGAACACGTTGAACGACAGTACCAGCGTCAAGGCCAATGGCAGCACCAGCAGGCCGAAGAACAACGCCAGGGCCGGGGCCGACAGCAGATAACCGCGTCCGGTGTCGCGCAGCACACTCATGCCGGCACCTCGTCGACGCTGAGCACGCGCAGCAGATCCGACGGCCAGTCCAGCCCCACCGCGAAGCCTTCGTTCATCGGCGCGTCGCCATCATTGCGGCGCACCACGGTGATTTCGCCGATGGGCGTTTCGATGCGGTACAGCCACTGGCTGCCGAGGAAGTAGCGCATGACCACGCGTCCTTGCAGACGGCCGGTCCCCGCAGGCACCAGGTCGATTTTCTCCGGGCGCAGGCTCAGCACCAGTTGGCCGTCGCCGGGCTGATGGCGCACCTGGGGGGCGCCGCTGGCATCGCGATCGCCGCGCAGCAGATTGGCCTTGCCGACGAAGCCGGAGATGAAACGCGTACGCGGGTGTTCGTAGAGGTGGTAGGGCTCGTCGATCTGGGTGATGCGCCCGGCCTGCATGACCACGACGCGGTCGCTGATGGACAGCGCTTCGGCCTGGTCGTGGGTGACCATTAGGGTGGTGATGCCGACTTCGCGCTGGATGCGCCGGATCTCGAACTGCATTTCTTCGCGCAGGTTGGCGTCGAGGTTGGACAGCGGTTCGTCCAGCAGCAACACCGGCGGCTCGATCACCAGCGCCCGTGCCAGAGCGACCCGCTGACGCTGGCCGCCGGACAGCTCGCGGGGGTAACGCTCGGCATGGGGCGTGAGGCGCACCAGCTCCAGTACCCGGGAGACGCGATGCTCGATGTCGGCGGCGGAGACTTTGCGCATCTTCAGGCCGAAGGCGACGTTGTCGCGCACGGTCATGTGCGGGAACAGCGCATAGGACTGGAACACCACCCCAAGCCCGCGACTGGCCGGCTTGGCGTGGGTGATGTCGCGGCCGTCCAGCAAGATGCGGCCGGCGCTGACATCAACGAAGCCGGCGATCATTTGCAGGGTGGTGGTTTTGCCGCAGCCGGAGGGGCCGAGCAGGGAGACGAACTCGCCTTGCTCCACCGAAAGGTCAGTGGCCACGACGGCATCGACGGGGCCGTAGCGCTTGCACAGTGCCTGGAGCTGAAGAAAAGCCATGGCTGCGTTCCACCTTTTTTCGTGCGCACCGGAGGCACGCTTTTTTATGGGCAGATGCGAAGAGAAGTGCTGCGGGTGGTCGTGGACGCTGGCGCTCGATCACTGTCGGCTGCCGCTGTTATTCAAATCGCCCTGTGGACTGATCCTAGGCCCAAGAATAGGATGCGCTCAACGAGCAATTTCATTGAGTGAGTAGTTTTTTCGGATTCATTCATTCAGCGAAAATAGATTGGGAAACGCGCTACATGGATTTCACTGAGCGGAATGGCGTCGAGAAAGAAACGGGTGTCGGGGCGGTCTCTCGCCTGTTTGCCGTGCTGCGGGCGCTGGGCGATTGTCCCGATGGCAGTGAGCGCGTGACGCAACTGGCGCAGAAGGTCGGCCTGTCGCAACCGACCACCCACCGCTTGCTGCGCAGCCTGATGGACGAAGGCATGGTTGAGCAGGACCTGCGCAGCAAGCGCTATCGACTGAGCCTGGAGTTCTTTGCCTTGGCGGCGCGCGCCGGGCAGTCCGGCAACCTGCGGGACGTGGTGCGGCCGAGCCTGTTGCGGTTATCGGCCTCGTTGGGAGATTCGTTGTTTCTGCTGGCGCGTAGTGGTTTCGACGCGGTGTGCCTTGACCGCAGCGAAGGTCCATACCCGATCCGCACCTTCACCGGCGACATCGGCGGCCGCGTGGCGCTGGGCGTGGGGCAGGGCAGTCTGGCCATCCTGGCGTATCTGCCGGAAGAAGAACGCGAGACCGTGATCCGCTACAACCTGCCGCGCCTGCGGGATTTCCACCTCTACGACGAAGTGATGCTGCGCTCGGAAATCGACACGGTGCGGCGTACTGGCTACGCCGCGCGCAACACCGGCGTGCTGGAAGGCATGGCAGGGTTGGCGGTGCCGATTCTCGACCGCGACGGCCGGGCGGTGGCGGCGTTGAGCGTGGCGACCATCAGTGATCGTCTCAGTGCAGATCGCATGCCCACGGTGGTGGACATGCTCAAGCGCGAGGCAACGGCGATCAGCCAGAAGATAAATCCCTTCGATCCGGTGCTGCGCCGCCCCTCCCAGGTGTTCGGTCAGCGGGAGTGATCGCTGCTTCCTGAGCACTCATCTGAATCCCGTTTAGCGCGTTTCGACAACCGTTTGACGGGGCTGAAAGGCAGATCGTTGACGCTTTCCAACCGCCCGTCGGCTGCGCCGGGCTCTCCTTCAAGAAGCCCTGCGCGGGGTCGAATCAATCTGTGTAGGCGCCTCGCTTTCGGATCGATCCGACGCGATGGCACAGGGATGTGGCAAGCCGCAAAAACTCCGGGTGATCCTCGGAGCAGGTTGTCCTCCCTTTTGAGATCCCCGTATGTCGAAATCCCTGAGATTGCAGATCCTCGCGCTGCTCAGCGGCAGCCTCGTGCTGGTCGTGCTGATTGCCCTTGCGTGTTTCCAGTTCCTCTCCAGCAACGTACACGCCTACCGCGGTCTGCTTGAAGGGCCTTTGCACGCCTCGCAACTGGTCGATCAGGCCAACCTGCAATTCAAGGTTCAGGTGCAGGAGTGGAAGAACGTGCTGTTGCGCGGCAAGCAGCCGGCCGACCGCGATAAATTCTGGGCGCAGTTCGAGGACCAGGAGCGTCAGGTGCAGGACACGCTTGGGCAACTGAGCGCCGTGAATGGCCTGGACAGCACGACCAAGACCCAGATCGATGCCCTGCGCACCGAGCACCGCACGTTGGGTGCCGCGTATCGCAAGGGCCGTGATGCTTATATCGCCTCCGGTGGTGATCCGGTCGCCGGTGACATGGCCGTGAAAGGCGTCGACCGCGCGGCCAGCGAGCAGATGACCGGCCTGGTGGCCGGCCTGCGCAAACAGAGTGACGAACAGTCGAAAATCCTCAGCAGCACGGCCGACCAGACCATCCTGATCGGCACGCTGGTCATGCTTGCCTCGGCGTTGCTGGTGGGCGTGCTGACGCTGTGGGTGGTCAACCGCAACATCGTCGCGCCGATCAGCATGCTCATCGAATACGTTGCGCAGTTGAGTCAGGGCAAGTTCAGCGACCGTGTCAGCATCACCCGCCAGGATGAACTCGGGCGTCTGGCCGTTGCGGCCAATACCCTGAGGGATTTCCTCGCCGACACCTTTACCCGCCTCAAGCGCAGCACCACCGACCTGGACAGCGCCGGCGGCGAACTGAAAGCGATCGCCGCGCTGATGGCCCAGGGCACCCATGAGCAATTCGAGCGTACCGATCAGGTGGCGACGGCGATGACAGAGATGTCTGCCACCGCCCAGGAAGTCGCACGCCATGCCGCTCAGGCGGCTCAGGCCGCTGACGAAGCGGACCGCAGCTCTCAGGAAGGCAGCAAGGTGATGGGCGCGACCATCACCGCCATTACCCAGATGCGCACCGAAATCAGCAATACCGCTGACGTCATTCGCCGTCTGGAAGCCGACAGCGGCCGGATCGGCAAGGTACTGGAAGTGATTCGCGGCATCGCCGAGCAGACCAACCTGCTGGCGCTGAACGCGGCCATCGAAGCGGCCCGTGCCGGCGATGCCGGGCGCGGTTTTGCGGTGGTCGCCGATGAAGTGCGCACGCTGGCCCAGCGCACCGCGGCCTCGACGGCGGAAATCAACCAGATCATCAGCTCGGTGCAGACCGGCGCGGTGGACGCTGCCCAGGCGATTGAAAGCGGCCAGGCCCGCAGCCAGGAAAGCGTCGATCAGGTAGCGCTGGCAGGCTCCTCGCTGGAACGCATTACCTCGGCCGTCGAAGCCATCCGCGACATGAACCGGCAGATCGCGACGGCGGCGGAAGAGCAGACGTCCGTGGCCGAAGACATCTCCCGCAACCTGACCGAGATCACCGCCATTGCCACCACCAATCAGGACAATGTCCAGCGCACCCAGACCGCGAGTCAGAATCTGCATGTGTTGTCGGTGGGCTTGAATGACGTGATCTCGCGGTTGAGTGCCTAGCGCTCAACCACGTTGTCACTGCTGAAGCGCGCTCCTACAGGTTCGTGCGGGTTCTCACCATCCGGGCCGGACGCAGATCAACTGTAGGAGCAATCGGAGGTTACGACGGTCGCGAATGCGGTAGGTCTGTCACACCACCATTGCCTGACCCAACGCATTCGCCAGCAAGCCGGCTCCTGCTGAGATCGCGTCGTGCGGTCACCTTTCAGCCCTGGCGAAACACCAACGCTTTCAAGCCACCCCCTTCCTCGGCATCGGCGAATTCGGGCGGGTTTTCCAACCGCTCGACAAACCGCAATCCTGGCGCTTCGCGGGTCACGCCTTCGATGAGAAAGTCAGCGCCCAGCAACGGGTCGTTCATGCAGGCCAGCACAGTGCCTTCCGGCGTCAACAGCTCCGGCAGCTGACGCAGCACCCGCTGGTAATCCTTGGTCAGCAAAAAACTGCCTTTCTGAAACGACGGCGGATCGATGATCACCAGGTCATACGGCCCGGTGCTTTTCACCTTGCCCCAGGACTTGAACAGTTCGTGGCCGAGAAACGTCACCTTGCTCAGGTCATGGCCATTAAGCCGGTGATTGTCGCGGCCGCGACTCAGCGCCGCCCGGGACATGTCCAGATTGACCACAAAATCAGCGCCCCCTTCGATCGCCGCCACCGAGAACCCGCACGTGTAGGCGAACAGGTTCAGCACCCGTTTGCCCGCCGCATTGGCCCGCACCCAATCGCGCCCGTAACGCATGTCGAGGAACAACCCGGTGTTCTGTTTTTTGCCGAAGTCCACGAGGTAACGCAGGCCGCCCTCGGTCAGGGTCCATTCCTCAAGCACCTCGCCCAGCAGCGCTTCAGTGTGGCTGTCCGGCAGATAACGGTGCTGCAGCAACAGCGTATGGGCGCGGGATTGCTGCCAGGCGGGTGACTTGATCAGCGTGAACAACCGCTGCTTCAGGGCCTCCAGCTCATCGGCGGCCGGTGCCTTGAACAGCGACACCAGCACCACACCCTGCATCCAGTCGACGGTCAGCTGTTCCAGCCCGGGCCAGCGTCGGCCACGGCCGTGAAACAGCCGGCGTGTTTCGGCGGGCGCGTCGGCGAGGGCGGTGTGAAGGTGGGAGTCGAGCAGGTCGAGGGCGTCGGCATTCATCGGTGGCGGGCAGGTCGGCAGTGGGAAAGGGCGGCATTCTAGACCAATCGCCGGGCCAGCGTTCGGCGCCCCGGCGCTGGAAGTGAACGCGCAAGAAAATGCCCCGAGCCGGGTTGGACAGGCCGACCGCTTCACGGGCAAGCTTCGCTCCCTCCGCGTTCTGATCTGGAAGAGGAAATGCCATGGCCGACAAATTAATCGTGCGCGACGCCCGTGAGTCCGACATGCCCGCTGTGCAAGCGATCTACGCCCATCATGTGACTCACGGCACTGCCAGCTTCGAGCTGGAACCGCCGACGCTTGCGCAAATGCTGCAGCGCCGCGCCGACATCTGCGCCAACGGATTGCCGTATCTGGTCGCCGAGCGCGAAGGTGAAGTGGTGGGTTACGGTTATGCGACGCTGTACCGGCCGCGGCCGGCCTATCGCTTCACGGTGGAAGATTCGGTTTACGTGCGCGAAGGCATGGCCGGGTTCGGGATTGGTCACGCGTTGCTGGCGGCGGTCATCCAGCAGTGCACCGAATCGGGCCGACGGCAGATGGTGGCGATCATCGGCAACAGCGAAAACGTCGCATCGATTCGGCTCCATGCGCGACTGGGCTTCCGCCAGGTCGGCGTATTTGAGTCCGTCGGCTTCAAGCACGGCCGCTGGCTGGACACGGTGATCATGCAGCGGGAATTGGGGGAGGGCGCGAGCACCATCCCCGACCGTTGATCCGGTCGATCAGGTAGCCGCCGCGCCATGCAGATGATCATCCGCCACGCGCTCGCCGGTTTCCGGCACCGCCAGCCATAGCAGCGCAAACGCCACGGCGGCAATCGCCGCCAACGTCAGAAACGCCGCGCTGTAGCCCGCCTCGCGTACGACCAGTCCGGCCAGGCCGTTGCTCAGCGCCGCGCCCAGGCCGAACACGGTCGAAATAGCCCCGAGGCTGACATTGAAGCGCCCGGTGCCGCGGGTCAGGTCCTTGACCACCAGCGGCAGCAGCGCGCCAAACGCCCCGGCGCCGATGCCGTCGAGCAATTGCACGCCCACCAGCCAGTAGGGGTTATCCGACATGACATACAGCACGCCCCGCAGCGGCAGAAAAATGAAGCCCGCCAGCAACAGGGGTTTACGCCCCCACACGTCGGCCTTGGCGCCCACCAGCCAGGCCACCGGCACCATCACCAGCTGCGCGGCGACGATGCAGGCCGAGGTCAGCGGCGTGGCGAGGTTGACGTCGATTTGCGAGAGTTTCTGACTCACCAGCGGCAGCATCGCCGCATTGGCCAGATGAAACAGCCCGCAGCAAATAGCGAACATCAACAGGGGCCGGTTGTGCAGCAATGCTGCCCAGCCGCTGGGTTGATCGTGGGCCTGGACGTGGGCGGGGTCAAAGCCGCGGGCGACGTCATGATCGATCGCCGACGCATCGACGAATGCCACGGCGACAATGCTCGCCAGGGCCATGAATGCCATCAGGTAGAACACCGCAATCGGCCCGAACAGCCATGAAAAGATGCCGGCCAGCAGTGCGGCGCAGGCATTGCCGGCGTGATTCCAGGTTTCGTTGCGTCCGGTCCGGCGGGTAAAGGCTTTCGGCCCGGTGATCCCCAGGGAAATGGCCGCGATGGCCGGGGCGAACACGGAGCCGGCAATGGCGCTGATGCTCTGGGTGATCGCCACCCAGGTAAACGAGTGAATGAACGGCAGCACCAGGCAGCCGGCCGTCACCAGCAATGCCGCCACAATGACAACGAGCCGCTTGCTGCGGGTGCGGTCAATCAGCGCACCCGCCGGGGTTTGCGTGACCAGCGCGGCAATGCCGGCGAGGGTCATGACCAGCCCGATGCTCGCCGGGTCCCACTTATGGACGGCCAGCAAATAGATCGCGAGATACGGCCCAAGGCCGTCGCGCACATCCGCCAGAAAGAAGTTCAGACCGTCCAGAGAACGGTTGTTGCGCTGATCGGATGGGTTGCTCAAGGTCGGCCTCACTCTGGGGATGCGCAAGCGAAACGGCTGCGGCATTGCTAAATGACCCGGCGCCGTGGCAATGGTTCTTTACTCGGTTTTCTGGACGGTTTCTTCGCGCCGTTCACGCCCACTGTTGCGTCGCAGGTAACGGACTTTCTCGTCACGGCATTTGAATCGGCGCCGGTGCAGGCATAAGCTTCGCGCCATTGATATCGCCGGACGTGTTGGCTCCGGCGATCTCCCGGATATTCTTGACTCAGGAACCGCCATGTCCAGTCTGTTTCCCGCTGCCCGTCCACGCCGTCTGCGCAGCAACGAAAACCTTCGCTCGCTGTTTCAGGAAAGCGAATTCACCCTGAATGATCTGGTGTTGCCGATCTTCGTCGAAGAAGAAATCGACGACTTCGTGCCCATTAACAGCATGCCCGGCGTGCAGCGCATCCCCGAGTCAAAGCTGGCCCAGGAAGTCGAGCGCTATGCCCGCGCCGGCATCAAGTCGGTGATGACTTTCGGCGTGTCCCACCACCTGGACGCCACCGGCAGCGACACCTGGCAGGAAAACGGCCTGGTCTCGCGGATCTCGCGGACCATCAAGTCCGCCGTGCCGGAAATGATCGTGATGTCTGACACCTGCTTCTGCGAGTACACCGACCACGGCCATTGCGGCGTGATGCACGGCGGCCATGTCGACAATGACGCGACCATTGAAAACCTTGGCAAGCAGGCGGTGATGGCAGCCCGTGCCGGCGCTGACGTGATTGCCCCATCAGCCGCGATGGACGGCCAGGTAAAGGCCATCCGTGCCGCCCTCGACGCCGCCGGTTTCACCCAGACGCCGATCATGGCGTACTCGACCAAGTTCGCCTCGGCGCTGTACGGCCCGTTCCGCGAAGCCGGCGGCTCGGCCCTGAAGGGTGACCGCAAAACCTACCAAATGAACCCGATGAACCGCCGCGAAGCCCTGCGCGAATCGCTGCTGGACGAGGCTGAAGGCGCCGATGCGCTGATGGTCAAGCCGGCTGGCGCGTACCTGGACATCATCCGCGACATCCGCGAAGCCTCGAACCTGCCACTGGCGGCGTATCAGGTCAGCGGCGAGTACGCGATGATCAAGTTCGGCGCCCAGGCCGGCGCCATCGACGAACACCGCGTCGTGCGCGAAACCCTCGGCGCGATCAAACGCGCGGGTGCGGATCTGATCTTCACGTACTTTGCGATGGATTTGGCGCTCAGCGGGATCTGATTTCCGCTTATTGGAGATAGTGTGGAAGCAGCTCGCGGTTTTGGAACATGCTGCGGACCTGTGGGAGTGACCGGGTGTTATGTGGGTCACAGTTCCGGGACACGCCGCAGATTTTGTGGGAGTGAGCTTGCTCACGAATTGGCCGTCACATTCCGCAGAGGTCTGTCGGCTGAAGCACCCTTCGCGAGCAAGCTCGCTCCCACATTAATCGCATCCCGGCAGTCCCGTTTGGGTCCTTCCAAACTCACGCCGCCGTTCTGCCCGGTGCCTCAGGCTGCACATGGGCAGCCTGCCACGCATCCAGCCCGCCGATGAGCGCTTTGCCCCGGGTCAGGCCGTGGGCGTGGAGCTTTTCCGCCAGCAATGCCGCCGACAGCTCATTCGGGCAGGCGCAATAGAACACCATGTCGACATCCCCCAGGCGCTCGATCCACGGCGCGATGGGTTCCTCGAGACTGATCGACACCGCTCCCGGTATGCCTTCGACAACGGCCGCATGAAAACTCGGCCGCACGTCGATGACCACCGGCGCATCCACGGTGTCGCGCAGGGCCAGCAGCTCGGGAACAGTGATGCGCGGTATTCGTGCCGTGCGCGCCTTGAGCCGACGCCGCTTGGAGTACTTCCAGCCAATGAACAGCCCCAGCACCGCCAGTACGCTGACGATGGCGACCGGGATGTAGCCGCTCAGCCAGTCGAGCATGGGGATCAGCGCGTCACTGAACAGCATGCCCAACAGCAGCGCCGAACCCGCCCAGATAAATGAACCGGCCAGGGAATAGCGCACGAACACCCCGATCGGCGTGGCGTTCATGCCGGCCACGGTGGTGACCAAGGCGCCCGCGCCGGGCAGGAATTTCGACAGTAGCATTGCCCTGGGCCCAACACGCTCGTAGACGGTCAGCCCCTGACGAATGCAGGTGTCCTGGGACAGGGAAATCTTGCAGATGGTCTTGAGCAGCACGCCGCCATAACGCTTGCCGGCCCAATACCACAGCCCATCGGCGATCAGGCAGGCGACCATCGCCACCAGCACCCCGGCGCCCAACAGCGGCTTGCTCTGCATGGCCAGCGCCCCGGTCACGATCAGGGTCGGGTAGGCCGGCACCGGCAAGCCGATCTGCTCCAGCAGCACGTTGACGAACACCAGCAACAGCCCGTGGCTTTCATTCAGCTGCTGCAGTTCGTTCATGGCGGTGCCTGTTCGGAAGGTTCAGGGAGTGAAAAAGCGGTGGCCGTACCGTCGCCGAACAGCGCTTTTGTGTCAACGCTGAATGGCTTTGGCCGGGGAACGTTTCATAGGCCGCGTCGATGGCAGCGATTGCCATGGCTGATTTCCGTCCAGCCGCCTTGCGCTCTAAAATCGACCCCTCAGCAATCAACAGACCTTAGGGAGCAATTCATGGCTATTGAAATCGGAATCAACGAGCAGGACCGTGCAGAGATCGTTGAAGGACTGTCGCGACTGCTTTCCGACACCTACGTGCTGTACCTGAAAACCCACAACTTCCACTGGAACGTGACCGGCCCGATGTTCCGCACGCTGCACCTGCTGTTCGAAGAGCAATACACCGAACTGGCGACGGCGGTGGACTCCGTTGCCGAACGCATTCGAGCCCTGGGCTTCCCGGCGCCAGGCACTTATTCCACCTATGCGCGGTTGTCGTCGATCAAGGAAGAGCCGGGCGTGCCTGTGGCGACTGACATGATCCAGCAACTGGTTGAAGGGCAGGAGGCGGTGGTACGCACCGCGCGCGAACTGTTTCCGCTGCTGGAAAAGGTCAGCGACGAGCCGACTGCCGACCTGCTGACCCAGCGCATGCAAGTCCACGAAAAAGCCGCGTGGATGCTGCGCTCGCTGCTGGAGGGTGACGGGTTCATCGGCTGACATCCCCGTTGCGGCCGAATGCCAATTCCCGGCTGAAGCCGGTCCCACTAAGGCGCCGCGGTCAGTTGTGTAACTGCGATCATGGTAGGACTGGCTTTAGCCGGGAAGGCGTCGGAGGCCACACCGCAAGATTTAGGGTGCCCACACTAGCCTATTCCCGGCTAAAGCCGGTCCCACTAGGGCGCTGCGGTTACCCGTAGATACTCTGTTCCCGATCAAGCTTTTTGCAGATGTTTTTCGCTGAAAAGCTTGGCCGTATTGAAGTCTTCGCCGCTGCGCATGCAAGCCCACAAACCTGTCAGGTATTTACGCATCACCGCGCAGATCGCTTGCATCTTACGTTTGCCTCGGCCCACCAGAGCCTCGTAAAAACCCTTCACATAGGGATCGCAGCGGATCGCAGTCAGCGCTGGCATGTACATTGAACAGCGTAAGTAAGCGTTGCCGCATTTGCTGAGCCTGCCAGGCTTGTCGATGCTCGTTCCAGACTGAGTCAGCCGTACATCCAGCCCTGCATGGCGGCTTACCTGGCCTGACTTCAAGGTCGTTGGCAGGGTCGCCATTTCGGCAAGCGCGGCCAGCGTGGAGACCTCGCCCATGCCGGGGGCCGCCAGCATATTATCGAACTGACCTTGCAGCACCGGACAGCTGGCAACCAGATCCAGTCCAGCCTTTCTGAAGCGTTCAATACGCTTGTCAAAGGCTGCGATGGCCTCTTCTTCGTCTTCGATCAGCAGTGCCGAGGACGTGTCAGTCGCCTTAAGCGCGTGCAACTCATTTTTCGCCTGGGTACGGTGGTCGACCAAACGATTGATGTGCCGGCCGATAGCCCGCAGCTCAAGCTGGGCGGAAGTTGGCGGAGTCCACAAGCTAGGCGTCATACGCTCGCCATATTCGGCAAGCAACTGGGCATCGATTGCATCCGTCTTGCTGTGCTGAAGCTTCAGCCTGGCAAAATTACGGGAGCTTTTCGGGTTAATCACCGACACCGGCAAACCCGCTGCACTCAGCTCTATCGCCAGATCCAGGTAATAGATACCGGTGGCTTCCATGACAACGCTGAGCGGTTTGAGGGCCAGGAGTTTCTTGACGGCAGCCTTGCGGCCTTTAGGTGTTTGAGCAATTACCCACGCGCCGGCTGATCGACCCTTATCGCGCCATCCCATAGCCGTCGTGCGTGAACCAACATCAAGACCGACGTGAATAGCCATGGCTTTCATCTCCAGAAAAACTGGGTAATGATGGCTCTGGTTCCCCTGACCTCGAACTTCATGCCGCTGCAACCTTGTAATGCGAAGTCCGACTTGTCGGCTTCTCGATACTCTACGTGGTGGGCAATGAGGCGGGGGGACCTCTCTACGGACAAGGTCAGGATTAACGTCTGCCTTAGGGACCGATCGGTCTCCCCCAGAACACATCTTTTTGGTTATGCATCCAGAAGACTAGCGAGTCTGAGCGGGTGTGTGAGAAACATACAAGGACCGGCTTCAGCCGGGAAGGCGTCAGAGGCCACACCGCAAGATTTAGGGTGCTCACACTGGCCCATTCCCGGCTAAAGCCAGTCCCACAGAAACACGGCGTCCACCGTTGCAACCCTTTAACTCATCGCTTCTGCAACCATCCCAGAAAATTATTCTTCTTGATCACCGCCGGTTTGCGCATCAGCACATGCTGGGTGCCTTGCTGGCGGACCGCTTGCAGCTTGTTCAACGCCATGACGATTTCAACGCGCTGTTCCATGGCCTGCCGGGTGGCGGTTTTGTCGATGCGGTAAACGACGCAGGAGGTGAGGGCGGTGAAGCGCGCCTGGGACGGCGTGTCGGCCAGCACACTCTGTTCACCCATCACTTCGCCCGGGCCCATGCGCCCGGCTTCCACCATCTCGTTGCCGTCCTTGACGCTCGCCGACACCACGCCTGTGGCAATCACCAGCAAGCCGTCGGTGATCTCATCGACTTCGATGATCGTCTGCCCGGCGGTGTATTCCCGAGCGACCATGCTCTGAGCCAGGTGGTCCTTTTCTTCGGCGGTGCTGGTGCGGAACACCTTGACCTCGTCCAGCAACGCCCGCGGCCGAGACATCGCTTCGGCGGTGGTTTCCGACTGCCAGGCGATGCCCGCCGCTTCCAGATGCCGATAGGCCAGATCGAACAGCAGATTGCGCACATCGCTCTTGTTGTTCAGGTCGCTGATGAACCCGGTGACCGCGTATTCAATGGTGGTGGGGCTGGTTTCCTTGACCACTGCGCGAGGCTTGGGCGTCTGCAGCAGAGCGCTGCAGCCCTGCAGCGCACGCTCCAGCGCATCAAGTACCCGGCGCGGGCGAATGTGCGGCGACATCATGATGTTGATCGACACGCCATGAATATGGACCGGTCGGCTCAAATTGACGATCTTGGCTTTGGCCGCCACGGAATTGGGAATGACCACCATGGTGCCGACGCCCGTGAGCAAATGCGTGGCGCGCCAGTCGATGTCCATGACTTTGCCTTCCATGCCGTCGATGGAGATCGAGTCGTCGACCTGATACGGCTTGGTGGTGTTGAGGATGATCCCGGAGAACACGTCGCTCAGCGTGCTCTGCAGGGCCAGGCCGACGATGATCGCCATCGCCCCGGACGTCGCCAGCAGCCCCTTGACCGGGAGCTGCAGCACATAACCCGCCGCGGCCACGATGGCGATCAGGAAAATCACCGCGCCGATGACTTCCTGCAACAGCCGACCACTGTGGCCCACGCGACTGGTCAGCGCCAGACCCAGAACCACGGTGAGGGTACGTGCGGCGTAGAGCCACCAGACGATCGCCAGCGCCGTGGCGCCGAATTGGAGGGCGCTGTCGTCAGGCCAGGCCGGCGCTTCCAGCGGGCTCACCCCGGCATTGATGATCACCAGGCTGTAGGCGACGAATGCCGCCAGCCGCGTGGCGATGCGCGCCAGCCGGTTGCGGTCGGCCAGCAAGTGCCAGGCCAGCGCGTCGGCGAGCAACAGAAGCAGGCTCCACGCCAGCGAATAGTGAGGGACGACGGTCGACATGAAAGATATCCGCAGGAAAAGTGCAGGGGCTAACGTGCAGGGCCTGGCTGGCCCGCGCGAATGCGCGCGCTCAATGTAGGCATGACCATGGACGATGTCTATAACCGATGGGGCCTGGTGATCCTGCAAAAAAAACGCGTTGCTTCAAGCACAATGCTTCAAGACCATTACCCACGGACAGCGCAGTATCGGACGCCTCTCTTTCTCCGATTCGAGGCATCTCCATGCGCTCATCCGTTCTCCCGCTCGCCCGTTCCGTCGCTCTCGGAGTCGCCTTGTGCTCTGGTCTGGCCTTCGCTCAAGCGCCCGCCCAGCAGAAAACCCAGGTGCCCGGTTATTTCCGTCTGGCTGTCGGCGACTACGAAGTCACGGCGCTGTTCGACGGCTACAACGACCTGTCGCCCAAGCTGCTCAAGGGCATGAAGCCTGAAGCAATCCGCGCCTTGCTGGCCCGCCGCGACATCGACACGCCGGGCGTGCAGACCGCGTTCAACGCGTTCCTGATCAACACCGGCGAGCACCTGATCCTCGTCGACACCGGCGCCGGCCAATGCATCGGCGAGACGGCGGGCATGCTTTCGCAGAACATCAGGGCCGCCGGGTATCAGCCGGATCAGGTCGACACCATTCTGCTGACCCACATGCACCTGGATCACGTCTGCGGCCTGGTCGACGCCGAAAAGAAACCGGTGTTCGCCAATGCCACGGTGTACGCCGCCAAACCCGAAGCCGATTACTGGCTGGACCCCACCGCCATCGGCCGGGTGCCGGAGCAGGCCAAGGCCTACTTCAGGATCGCCCAGGAGTCCACCGCACCCTACGTCGCCGCAGGCCGGTTCAAGACCTTCGCCCCGGGCCAGTCGCCGGTGCCGGAAGTCAGCACAGCGCTGGAGGCGGGGCACACGCCGGGCAGCACGACGTACCAATTCAGCTCCAGAGGCCAGACCATTCTGTTCATCGGCGACCTGATCCACAGCCTGGCCGTGCAGTTTGATCACCCGGCGGTGAGCATCGCTTTCGACGAGAACAGCCAGAAGGCCATCGCCAGCCGTGATCAAGTATTCACCGAGGCGGCCAGCAAGAAGATCTGGGTGGCCGCCGCGCACCTGCCATTCCCCGGCACCGGTCACATCGTCGCCATCGACAAGCACTTCCAGTGGGTGCCGGTCGAGTACGGCCCGTATCAACGCGCGGCCCATGTGCCGTTGCTGGAATAGTCTGAGTTGCGGGCGCCGAGGCGGCTGCAACTTTGAGCACAGCCGTACAAGTCTCGGTGGATTTAAGGGCTAGTCTGAGCAGAGGCCGGCCGGCGAGAAATCAGGGGGGTGACATGAGGCGTGGGACGCTTTACCGGGCAGCATCGTTGATCGTCGTCGCCGGCCTGATCGTCTGCGCGGCAATGCTGTGGCGCCCCTCGATCGACCCGCTGGCTCAGGCGCCGGCGGTCGATGAGGCCAGCGCCCGCCGTGGCGCGCGGGTGGCGGAGCAGGGCGATTGCGCGGTCTGCCACACGCGCCCCGGCGGTGCGTACATGGCAGGTGGGCTGCCACTGGTGACGCCCTTCGGTACGTTGTACACCACCAACATCACCCCCGACCGCGACACGGGCATAGGCAGCTGGCCGCCTGAAGCATTTGTCCGCGCCATGCGTCACGGCGTTTCCCGCGACGGCCACTTTCTCTATCCGGCGTTTCCCTACGTCCACTACAGCAAGATGTCCGATGGCGACATCAGCGACGTATACGCCTACCTCATGAGCGTCGATCCGGTCTCGGCCCGTGCGCCGGAAAACCACATGATGTTCCCGATGAATTTCCGCCCGCTAGTGTCATTCTGGAACCTGCTTTTTTTGCGTGACGATCGCCTGACCGACCTGCCGGATCGCTCGGCGCAATGGAATCGCGGGCGCTATCTGGTCGAAGGCGCGGGGCATTGTTCGTCCTGCCACACGCCGCTCAACTTCATCGGTGGGGAGAAGGGCAGTGAGCATCTGGGTGGCGGTCTGGTGGACGGCTGGAATGCACCGGCCCTGACCGGTATGGCACAGCGCAGCAACCCGTGGACCGCCGAGCAGTTGGTCACCTACCTGCGTGCCGGCGTCGCCGGACATCACGGCGCAGCGGCCGGGCCAATGCTGCCGGTCAGCCTGAGTCTGGCGCAACTGCCTGAAGCGGACGCTCAAGCCATCGCCGATTACCTCCTCAGCCTGGACAGCAACAGCCTGGACAGCAACACGCCGTCATCCGGTCCGGACTGCGAGGCAACAGGCGCAGCGTCAGCAGGTGCTGCGAGCCGTGTATCGGCGCCGGCGTTGGCTCAGGGCGAAGCGCTTTTCGCCGGGGCCTGCGCGGGCTGTCACGGCGGCGGGGCGCCCATGCGCACGATCGACGGACGGCCGGGCCTGAGCGTGGTGTCGGCGGCTACCGCAAGCGACCCGCGAAACCTGATCAAGACGATTCTCGATGGCATCCCGATGTCAGACCGGGCGCCCAGTCATTACATGCCGCCGTTCGCCGACACCCTCGACGACGCGCACATCGCCGCGCTCGCCGGTTATCTGCGCAATCAGGCGTGTGGCGCCGCGCCGTGGCGCGATCTGCAACAAACGGTCAACACGCTTCGTCAGGAGGGTCAGTCGAAATGATCACGCTGAACGTCAATGGCACGGATCATTCGCTGGACATCGATCCGGACATGCCACTGCTCTACGCGCTGCGCAATTACCTGCAACTCAACGGTGCCAAATATGGCTGCGGCCTTGGGCAGTGTGGCGCCTGCACGGTGATGGTCGAAGGCAAACCGGTCTTTTCCTGTCTGCTGCCTTCGGGCGCCGCCACAGGCCGGGCGGTCAAAACCGTCGAAGGCCTGGGCAGTGCCGACAAGCCCGGGCCGTTGCAACAAGCGTTTATCGACAACCAGGCCGCGCAGTGCGGTTATTGCATCGCCGGCATGATCATGCGCGCCCAGGCGCTGATCGATACCGTCGCAGCGCCCACCGACGAGCAGATACGTACGCATATGGCGCCGAACCTGTGCCGCTGTGGCACGCACCTGCGGATTTTCGCCGCGATCAAGGCCACGCTGGCGGCCAGGGTGAACCCATGAAGCACGGCGAGGAGAGGGTCGACCAGGGCCGGCGGGCGTTCATCATCAACGGCGCGCTGGTGGTGGGGTTCGCGATGGTGCCGGGGGCGGGGCGCGCATTTGCCGACACCGAGGTCGACACCCTGGGCACACAGGTGCTGGCGCCGGATCTGCCTGGCAGCCTGCGCACCAATCCGTTCCTGGACGCCTGGATTCGGATCGACGAGCAGAACGTCATCACCGTCTACACGGGCAAGGTGGAGTTGGGCACCGGTGTGAAGACGGCTTTGCTGCAAGTGGCGGCAGAACGCCTTGAGGTCGCGCCGCAGCTGATTCATTTTCTGACGGCCGACACCGCGCTTACCCCCAACGAAGGCTACACCGCCGGCAGCCACACGATGTTCGACAGCGGCACAGCGTTGTTCAATGCCGCCGCACAGGTTCGCCAACTGCTGCTTGAATCCGCCGCGCGGCAATGGGGGAGCACGGTCGAGCAGCTCAGCACAAAGGACGCCGTGATCCAGGGGCCCGCCAACCAATCGATGACTTACGCCCAGGCGCTCGTCGGCGTTCAGTTGCACCGCTATGCCAGCGCCCGTTCACCGGCCATGGCGCCCGACCGCTTCACCCGGATCGGCCACTCGTTGCCGCGCGTCGACATCCCCTCCAAGGTCAGCGGCGGTGCCAGTTATGTCCAGGACATGCGCTTGCCCGGCATGCTTCACGCCCGGGTCATTCGGCCGCCGCGCCGCGGCTGCCGGCTCGAAGCAATCGACCCGTCCGCCATCGACAACGTGGGCGGAGGGGTCAGACTGGTGCGCAATGGCAGCTACCTCGCTGTGGTCGCCGATGACGAATGGCAGGCGATCAAGGCCATGCGCAAGGGCTATGAACTGGCACGCTGGTCCGAAGGGGATGCGCTGCCTGATTCAGGCAATATCCATCAGTTGCTGACCGAGCTGCCGTCGAAACGCTACCCGATCCGTAATACCGGCGGGGCGGTGCTCAGTCCTTCGCTCAGTCCGGTGCATCGTTGGAAAGCGACGGTGACCAAGCAGTACTTGATGCACGGCTCCATCGGCCCGTCGTGCTCGGTGGCCTGGTTCAACGAAGGCATCTTGACCGTCTGGACCCACACCCAGGGGGTTTACCCGCTGCGGGCCGGCATCGCCGAGATGCTCGGCCTGCCGCTGGAAAAGGTGCGCTGTATCCATGCCGAAGGCTCGGGCTGCTACGGCCACAATGGCGCTGACGATGCAGCGGCGGATGCAGCGTTGATCGCCATGGCGCTGCCGGGCAAGCCGATTCGCGTGCAATGGATGCGCGAGCAGGAACATCTCTGGGAGCCATACAGCTCGGCGATGCGCGTCGAGCTGGATGTCGCGGCGGATGCCGGCGGGCGCCTGGGCCTCTGGAACACCGAGCTGTGGACCACGCCGCACAACGAGCGGATCGTCAACGCCGGGCGTCTGATGCCGGCGTGGCTGTTGGCGAAGCCGTTCGCGCCGGCGCCTTCGGTGCCGATTGCCCAGCCCGAGGGGGATGGCGACCGCAACGTGATCCCGCTGTATGACGTCGCCAGCAGTCGGATCAACATGACGTTTGTCACGCAGATGCCGTTTCGCAGCTCGGCGATGCGCTCGCTGGGCGCTCACGTCAACGTCTTCGGTATCGAGTCCGCCATGGACGAGTTGGCCGTGCAAGCCGGCGTCGACCCGGTCGAATTTCGTTTGCGCAATCTCAGCGATCCGCGGGCCCGGGCGGTGATCGAGAAGGTCGCTGCGGCGTTTCAGTGGCCGGCCAAAGCCAGTGGGCCCGGCAGCGCCATCGGCTTTGCCTTCGCCCGCTACAAAAACATCATGGGCTACTGCGCGATCGCGGTGCAGGTGCATGTCCAGCGACAGACCGGCGAGGTGGTCATCGATCGGGTCGTCACGGCGGTAGATGTCGGTCAGGTGGTCAGCCCGGACGGGCTGCGCAATCAGGTCGAGGGCGGGATCGTCCAGTCGGCCAGCTGGACGCTGTACGAGCAGGTCGATTATGACCCTGCCGGCGTGCGCAGCTATGACTGGAGCGGCTACCCGATTCTGCGCTTCCCGGCCTTGCCCCGGCAGGTCGAGGTGCACGTGCTCGACCAGCCCGGCCAGGCGTTTCTTGGCGCCGCCGAGATTGTGCAGGGTCCTATGGCCGCCGCGCTGGGTAATGCCCTGTCAAATGCCACGGGCAAACGGCTGCTGTCCCTGCCATTGGCGCGCAGCGGCTGGCACCGCGCGCTGTAAAGGCATTAGGCAATAAAAACGCCCCGGTCTAAAAGCCGGGGCGTTTTTTTTCAGGGGCGTTTTTGTCGAGGCCAGGTAGCAGGCGCTACGGCTGACGCCACCGGCGCCAAGGCGCTGCCTGCGCGGCAAGAAGATGCGTTGAACGCAAAAGCCTTTTGCGTCCAGCGCAAAGCTGCAGTCATGTTTATGCCGAATCCGCCGCCTATACTTCGGGCGCCACTAGCGCGGCGATCCTCCGGGCAGTGCTCAAGGCTGCGGTCTTGAGCCCTTGCAGCTCAAGGTATGCCGCTTGTGGTTAACCCGTGGGGTCACTATCCCTACAGCTAATATCGGCGATTGTTTTTAACTGGTTAGATGAGCGCTTGTTAAAAATGGATAGCTGCGGTGAACGTCTCCGGGATTCAACCTCGCCCGGATGATGGTCAGCGAATCAGGGCCTGCGACTCCACTTCCAAGGACTGCATGAAATGATAAGTCTCGGTCAGACGATGATTTCCCGCGAGCACAGAGACGTGTTCAAGGACGGCGTCGCCATGCGCATTGGCACCCGCGCTTTCGACATACTCGACATCTTGCTGCGTCATCAGGGTCAGTTGGTCAGCAAGGAACTGATCCTTCAGAGTGTCTGGCCGGACACCGTGGTTGAAGAGAACAACCTGCAAGTGCATATCTCCGCGCTGCGCAAAGCGTTGGGCAACGACCGTGAGCGGATCCGTACTGTGCCTGGCCGCGGCTATGTGCTACTGGGCGGGGAAAGCGTCGATGCCCACAACCCTCCGCACAACCATGCTCGCACGCCGTCCATGCTGCACGGCATCAGTTGCCATCACCGCCTGCCGGCCCGCATCGCTTTGCTCGGGCGCCAGGCGTTGCTGGATGAAGTCAGCAACGCTCTGGCCGAGGGCTGCGCGCTGGTCACGCTGATCGGCCCGGGCGGCGTGGGCAAAACCGCCCTGGCCGCCGAATTGGGCCAGACCCTGCTGGACGCCGGCACAACCCCCGTGTACTTCGTGCCGCTGGCGCAACTGCAATGCGCCGAGCTGCTGCTGGAAGCGTTTGCCAGCGCGGTCGGCGTGGACTGCAGCGGTGGTGATCCGGACCTGCAAGGGCTGATCCGCTGTCTGCAGCAGCAGCCGGGGCTGATCATTCTGGACAACTGCGAGCATCTGGTCGAAAGCGTCGCCAGCCTGCTGGAGGTGATTCTGCGCGGAGCACCGGCGGTGCGCGCGGTTGCCACCAGCCGCGAGCCGTTGCGCATCGCCGGCGAGCGCAGCCTGCAGGTGCCGCCCCTGGACGTCCCTGAGCTCAATGCCTCCCGAGAGACCATTCTGCGCAGCGCGTCGGCGCAGTTGTTTCTGCGTCAGTGGCGTGCGCTGGACAGCCATCTGACGGCTGACGGCAAGGCCGAGCTGGACGATTACAGCGTCGAGCTGGTGGGCGAAATCTGCCGCCGGCTCGACGGTATGCCGCTGGCACTGGAAATGGCCGCCGCCCGGGCGTGTGCCCTGGGGCTTTATCAACTGGTGGCGAGCCTGGACGGCAGCCTGCACATGCTCTCGGCGTCATTGCGCACCGCGCCGCCACGTCAGCAAACGCTGCAGGCATCGCTGGCTTGGAGCCTGCGTTTGCTCGGTCGCGAAGAGCGCACCGTGCTGCGGCGGCTGGCGGAGCTGGACGGTCGCTTTACGCTGGAACGTGCCTGCGACGCCTTGCAGCGAACCCGTTTGCCGCGGGCCTGCATCATGGATTGCATCGTGCGTCTGGCCACCAAGTCGCTGCTGATGGTCAGTGCCCAGGGACCCTTCCGTTTCTATCGAATGCTCGGTACAACCCGCGCCTGCCTGCTGATCGCAAGCGCCCACGACACCGCCTCGACGGAGACCCACGCGCCGCGTGCGCAGGATTACGACGCACCGTCGGCCCTGGCGACGCTGCAAAGCATCAGGGCTGTGCCGGCCGGGCCCGACGGGTATCATGCGCGGCATCAAAGAGCATTGGCCATTGGCCGTTAACAGGTCCGTTGCTGCGACGAAATCCTTTATGAGCCTTTCATGAACGTGAACCCCAAGGTCTATGTGGTGGACGACGACGCTGCCATCCGCACTTCCTTACAGCGGCTGTTGCATTCGGCAGACATCGCCTGCGAAGTGTTCGACAGCGCCCAGGCGTTTCTCGACCGCCCCCTGAGCCAGGGTCCCATCTGCTTGCTGCTGGATGTCAATCTGGCCCAGGGCACAGGCTTCGATCTGCAACAGACCTTGCTGGATCGCGGCCAGACCTTCCCGATCATTTTCATGACCGGTTACGGCACCATCGCCATGTCCGTGCGCGCTATCAAGGCCGGCGCCCGGGAGTTCCTGACCAAACCCTTCGAACCGGAGCAGCTGCTGGATCTGGTGCGTGAAGCGCTGACCAGTGACGCGGCAAACATGGACGAGCGCTGCCTGACCGCCTGCGTGAAAGCGCGTTTCGACAGCCTCACGCCGAGGGAACGGCAAGTCATGGCGCTGCTGATCACCGGCAAGATGAATAAACAGATTGCCGGTGAATTGGGAACCAGCGAAGTGACTGCAAAGGTGCATAAAAAGCACGTCCTGACAAAGATGGATGCGCGCAATGTCATTGAGCTGGTGAAGATGAGTGATCGGCTGGGTTGCCTGGCGAAATGACCGTTGATATGGCTGGTGTTCAGAGTGGGACTGGCTTTAGCCGGGAAGAGGCCGGTTTGAGCGACCTTAGATTTGCGGTGTGATGCCTGATGCCTTCCCGGCTGAAGCCGGTCCCACTGGAGAAATCCGGTGCTTTTAGTGGGACTGGCTTTCGCCGGGAAATCGCTTAAGGGAAGGGGGGCCAACAAAGGGGTTTCATGAGCAGCGTTTTTCACGGGCCATACACGGCTATCTCCAGCGCCGGGGCATTCGGGCCCTTGTGGCTGGAGCGGCTCGTCTGGCAGTTGCTGTTTGTCGATGGGGAAGTCGCCCATTACCGGGTCACGCTGACCCAGGAGGATCGCCACTGGCGCATCGTTCGTCCTGCTCCCGACGCCTCGATCGCTGCAGTCCGCCGTCTTGAACACGAATTCTCACTGGCGCCCCGGCTGATGCCGCAATGGGCCGTGCAGCCGGTGGCGCTGCTGTCGGGGCCGGAAGGCACGTTGATGGTGCTGGAGGATGCCAGCGGCGTGGCGCTTCATGATCAGCCCGAGCCGCTGTCCATCGAAGGCTTTTTGCAGCGGGCCATCGCTGCCGCTGCCGCCGTATCAGGCGCTCACGAAGCAGGCCTGCTGCACCGCGATATCAAACCATGCAACCTGATCCAGGACGCAGACGGCGTGGTCCGGCTCAGCGGTTTCGGCCTGAGCGTCGATGTTCAGTTGGCGTCGCAGCTGCCGGTATTCGACGCCATTTGTGGCTCCCTCGGCTACATGGCGCCCGAACAGTCGCGCCGGATTCAGCGTCAGGCTGACCAGCGCAGCGACCTTTACGCGCTGGGCATGACCCTTTATGAATGGCTGGCCGGGCGATTGCCCTTCGAGGCCACCGATGCGGTGGAATGGGTGTATTGCCACGTTGCGCGAATACCGCCGCCGCTGAGCCAGCACCGCGGTGACGTCCCTGAGCCGTTGGCCGGTCTGGTGCATCGTTTGATCGCTAAAAACCCGGATGACCGTTACCAAAGCGCGGCGGCCCTGCACCGGGATTTGAACGAAATGCTGCGTCAGTGGCAGGAACTGCGGGACATTCCGGATCTTCAGCCTCACCTGTCCAATGGCCAACATGACGCTTCTATCCGCACGCCTTCCCACGATTCGACCCTTGCGTTGCGTGATCTGAAGGCGTGGTCGGCGCGCACATCGATCAACCTGAGCGGACGTGATGCCCTGGACCTGTCCTCCGTCATGAAATCCGCCCACGCGCTGCGCGACGAGAGTGAGCAGGACCGGCTGATCGAAACGCTGTTGCGCAACACCATCGTTCACGCCGGTGCGCAACGGGCTTTGCTGTTGTTGGTGAAGGACGAGGCGCCGGTGATTCGCGCAATCGGCCAGAGCGGCGCCGAGGGCTTGCACATCGAGTTGGCGGACCGGGCCCCAGACAAACAGCATCTGCCGCTGTCGGTCCTGTACCGGGTGATGCGCACACGCCAGCGCTTGGTGATGGACGATGTCTGCGGCGATGCCTACTTCGGTGCCGATGAATACGTGCGCCAGCATGGGGTGCGCTCGGCATTGTGCGTGCCGCTGGTTAAGCAGAGCAGGGTGCTCGGCGTGTTGTACCTGGAAAACAACCTCGCGCCCGGCGTGTTCACGCTCTGTCGCACCGAAGTGCTGGAACTGCTCGCCAGCCAGGCGGCGATTTCCCTGGAAACCGTCCGCCTGCATCAGGAACTGGAGCAGGAAAACGCGCGGCGCCGGGATGTCGAGATCGCCCTGCGCGGTGCTCGGGCTCGGCTGGCCAGCGTCGCCCAGGCCACGGTGATGGGTGAGCTGGCAGCGTCCATTGCCCACGAAATCAATCAGCCGCTGGCGTCGATGGTGTCCAATGCCGCCGCCGGCATCCGCTGGCTCAATCGCGAAAACCCGCAGGTGGACGAAGCCTTGTCCGGGCTGCGCGACATCGTTGCCCAGGGCCGGCGCGCGGGGGAGATTGTCAACGCGCTGCAGAGTCTGGCGCGGCAGGGGCCCCACCACCGGCGACAGCTGCTGATCAATGACGTGATTCGTCATGTGGTGGCGCTGACCGGTGTCGAAGTCGAACAGCAGCGGGTTTTGATGACCACTCATCTGACCTGTTCACCGTTGCGGGTCTGCGCCTCCAGCGTGCAACTGCAGCAAGTGGTGCTGAACCTGATCCTCAATGCGCTGGACGCCATGAGCGCAGGCGATCACGTGCTGCGACGGCTGTCTATCACCAGCGAAGTGGTGGGCCGCGATTACGTGGTTGTCAGCGTTGAAGACAGCGGCCGCGGCATCGAACCTGTGGACCTGCATCAGTTGTTCAACGCGTTTTTCACCACCAAGGACAAAGGCATGGGCATGGGACTGGCGATCTGTCAGTCGATCATCACTGCCCACGGCGGCCACCTCTACGCCATGCCGGCCCGCTTCGGCGGTGCGACCTTCGTGTTCACCTTGCCCGTCGTCGAGTAGCGCCGACGACTCATCGAAGTCCAGGCTGTTCAATACGGCCATGTCGAAGCAAGCAGTCGTTCGCAAAAGCCGCCCGCGTGCATACGATGGGCGTGAAACGACAGCACGTCGGCGTTGGTCGTGCCCAGCGTGGAGTGCGGGCGATGCAGCTGCCCCATCGCCATGACATGCAGAAACTTGAATTTGAAACCGGGTTCCCGGGGGTAAGCGGCCAACACCCGCGCCTGGGCGGCGGGGCTGAAGCACTGGCAATGCGCGCCGGTCAAATCGGTTTCGACCGCGGCGCAGAGCAGGGCGGTCAACGGCGGTTTGTGCTGCGGGATGCCCGGCGTGGTGTGCAGCGCGATGGCGTCCCAGACCTGGGCGATGTCATCCCACGACCGGCCATGCCCGCGCAGGAACTGGGCGGCGGCGTTGGCGCTGTCGACTTCAAACCGCAGTTGTGACTGGGCGTACAGCCGGGTGATGCCGATGCGCAGAAACAGTGCGGCGGTGTACAAGAGGTCGGTATCGAAACGCAGGCCGCGACTGTGCCCCAACAGGCTGGCGAAGACGAACGTGCGGCAGGCCGCGTTCAGCAGCAGGTCGGACTGGTGATCACGCATCAGGTCGGTTGCCGCTAGGGCCATCGCACCGTCGGGGATCAAAATTCCGGCCACGTATCGGGTGGTCACATGCAGTCCCTCGCAGCGAACCGAATCTTTGGAGCTGGCACGGTATCGCGCTGGCCAATGGCCGTCCTTGGTGCTGCCTTAAACGTTCTGAAAGCGGCTTGCGCGCACCGCGACGAAGCATGTCGTCGTACGACTTTTCAGAACGATTAATACCGGGAGAAGGACTTTAAGAACGCTGCTGTAGAGACTTCGCTCACCGCCAACTGTGAAGCTGGAGCGCCTGACATGACTGCATTCAACCCCTTGCTGAACCCCGAATCCGTTCTCGAACGCGTCGCGCTGTCGCCGTGGCAGGAGCGTCGGGCCAAGGACTTGATGTCCAGCCAGATGGACAAAGGGCTGTCCATCGCCCGCATCGCTGCGGAATGTTCGCTGTCGCGCAGTCACTTCTCCCGCGCGTTCAAGAAGAACACCGGGCTTTCCCCTCGCGACTGGTTCTTGCAGATGCGCCTGGACAAGGCCCGGGCGTTGCTTGGCGAGTCAGTGCTGACCATCTCGCAGATCAGCCTGGATTGCGGTTTCGCCGACCAGTCGCATTTCACCCGGGTGTTCAGTCGAGTGGTAGGGCTGACCCCGTGCAGCTGGCGCCGGACCATGGCCCTCTTGCCAGCCAAGGGGCGTTTGGCCCAGCGCGCGCACGCCTGTTGAGGGCCGCTGTCCCGAGCCATCGTCGGGCGCGACAGCACCGATGTTCAAGACACGGCCTCGGCAGCTGTGTATACCTGCGCCGGTCTGGCATAGTCAGGCCTCCCGATAATGCCCACTCCGGAATCGCTGAATGAACCGCAACGACCTGCGCCGCGTCGACATGAACCTGCTGGTGATCTTCGAAGCGTTGATGTTCGAGCGCAACCTCACGCGGGTAGCGGAAAAGCTGTTCATGGGCCAGCCAGCGATCAGTGCGGCACTGGCCAGATTGCGCGACCTGTTCGACGACCCCTTGCTGCTGCGCAACGGCCGCGCCATGGAGCCCACCGCCCGGGCCCTTGCGATCCTCAAGGAACTGCAACCGGCGCTGGACACCATCTCCGGGGCGGTGAGTCGGGCGAAGGAATTCGATCCGGCGACCAGCTGCGACATTTTCCGCATTGGCTTGTCGGACGACGCCGAGTTCGGCCTGTTCCCGCCGTTGCTCAACCGTCTGCGTGAAGAAGCGCCGGGCATCATCGTGGTGGTGCGCCGGGCGAACTTCCTGCTGATGCCGGCGTTGCTGGCGTCGGGGGAGATTTCCGTGGGCATCAGCTACACCACTGAACTGCCGGCCAACGCCAAGCGCAAGAAGCTGCGCGACATCGGCGTCAAGGTATTGCGCGGCGACAAACGCCCGGAGCCGTTGACGCTGGACGAATTCTGCCAGCGGCCGCACACCATGGTGTCGTTCTCGGGTGACCTGAGCGGCAACATCGATATCGATCTGGCGAAAGTCGGGCGGGCGAGGAGGGTGGTGGTGGCGGTGCCGCAGTTCAGCGGATTGCGTGCGCTGCTGGCGGGCACCGAGCTGATCGCGACGGTCCCGGACTACGCTGCCTGCGCCCTGATTGAGGGGTGCGCATTGCGAGCAGAGGATCCGCCCTTTCCGATCGAGCCTGCCGAGTTGTCGATGGTCTGGGCGGGCGTGCACGATAACGACCCGGCGGAGCGGTGGCTGCGCTCGCGGATTACTGAGTTCATGTCTCAGGAGACGCGGCCTTTGCCGTAGTGCAAGGTCTTTAAGATTAAGATCAAGATCAAGATCAAGATCCAAGGCGTCTGCCTGGGGGCAGACTGTTTCGCCTTCGGCGAGTTACTTGGAAAAGCACCCCAAGTAACCAAGGGTGCTTGCTCCTGGTTGGGCCCTTCGTTCCTCAGGGTTCCTTCACTCCGGTCTCGCTCCGTGGGCCCGCCGCCATCCGCCATCCATGGCGGGGGGCGGCTCTCGCGGCATCCATGCCGCTCGGCCCACGGAGCGAGACCTGCGTTCAGCCTGCCCAAGTCGCGTTTGGCGGTGACTGAGCCTTTTGTGTATGAAGATCAAAAGCAGATCACTAGCAGATCACTAGCAGATCACAGGCTTCCCGGCTGAAGCCGGTCCTACAGTCGGAGGCGATTCCACAGGGTATACGCAATGCTTTTAGTGGGACCGGCTTTAGCCGGGAAGAGGCCAGCTCAGGCGCCGACATTTTTGCTGATAGCACCCCCTCCCTGTGGGAGCGAGCTTGCTCGCGAATCCTCTATTAAAAACACCAGATATCCGATGGATGTACCGGCCCTTCGTGAGCAAGCTCACTCCTACAAGTCCTTCGCTTGATCTGCACTTGATCTGCACTTGATCTGCACTTGATCTGCACTTGATCTGCTTTTGATCTTTAAACACAAAACTCCCAGACGACGCCAATCGCGACTTGGGTGCAGGCCGAACGCAGACGACGCGCAGTGGGACGAGCCGCATGGATGCGGCGAGAGCGCCGTTGCGGACATGGATGTCCGTTCGGCGCGCGCCCACGGAGCGTCGTCGAAGTGAGGGTATTCCGACGAAGGAGGAACCCAACCAGGAGCAAGCACCCTTGGTTACTTGGGGTGCTTTTCCAAGTAACTCGCCGAAGGCGAAACCGAGGCCGTTAGGCCGACGCTGTTGATCTTAAAAAGCGCGACCCTCAAAAGCACGTCTGTTCAATACCCACCCCCTTCGCCCCGCCACACTGAATTCATCGGCCACGTACTCCGGCACCTCGGCAAACGTGGCCCACGCAATGAATGGTGTGTGATGACCTACCCAACCCACAACGACCGCGCACAAGACCTCGGGCTGCTATTCCTCAGATCCGCCGGCGCACTGTTCCTGCTGTTCGTCCACGGCCTGCCCAAACTGCTCGACTTCAACACCCAGCTGACCCTCATCGAAGACCCGTTTCACCTCGGCGCCACCCTCACCCTGAGCATGGCCATCTTCGCCGAAGTCCTTTGCCCCCTGCTGATTCTGACCGGCGTACTGGCGCGACTGGCGTGCCTGCCTATTCTCATCCTGCTGCTGGTCGCGCTCATCGTGGTACACAGCGAGTGGAGCGTCGAACAGGGCCAGTTCGGCTGGTTATTACTGATTATCTTCACCAGTGTGCTGATCGCCGGACCCGGTCGTCTGGCGCTCAACCATGGTTTGCCTGGAGCGCTTCGCTATGCCTGATTACGCCACGACCGCCGACTCTGTCCCGACGTCGAAACTGTCCGCCGACGAGATCGTCACCCTGGTGGTCAAGCACCGGATCAAGGCCGGGCTGGAAGCCCAATACGAAGCCTGGCTGCGGCGCATCGTCGCCATGGCGGCCAGCTACCCCGGGCATCTGGGCGTGGACGTCATACGCGGCAAGGCCGACGGCTTGCACATGTTTACCTGCGTGTTGCGCTTCTGTTCGACCGACGCCATGCAGCGCTGGATGGACTCTTCTCACCGCCGCGAGCTCGTCGCCGAAGCAGCGCCCATGCTGGCCGACGGCGATTTCACCGAGGTCAACCCGCACAATGAATTCTGGTTCATCCCCGCCGCTGAAAGCCCGCCGCCACGCTGGAAACAGGCCTGCGTGACCTTTCTGGTCATCTGCCCGCTGACCCTGCTGGTCCCGCTGGTCTGGGGACCGGTGTTCCGCCTGTACCCGCTGTTGGCCCATTACATCATCAGCACCGCACTGGTCACCGTGACCATCGTCCTGCTGGTGGTCTACGTGCTGATGCCCCGCGCGACGCGGCTGTTTGCACCCTGGCTGAATGCCCGGCCCGCGCCGGTGGCCGGAGCCGATCATGAAGGATGATGACGCCGATCAACCGTCTTCCAGCGACCGTCGCCGTTTCGTCGCCAAGGGCTCGCTGCTCGGCGCTGCCGCCGCACTGTTTTCTTCCATGCCTGCCACCGGCCTTGCTGTCGGGGCATCTAAAACGTCTGCCAACGGAGGCGCGATGAACGTCGATCTGATTCTCTTCAATGGTAATTTCCACACGGTTGACCAGGAAAAACCCAAGGCCAGCGCCGTGGCCATCAGCGGCGGGAAATTCGTCGCCGTGGGCAGCGACGCGGAGATCATGGCCCAGCGCGGCGCGGCCACGCAGGTCATCGACATGCACAAGCGCACGGTGATCCCGGGCCTCAATGACTCGCACTTGCACCTGATCCGTGGCGGGCTCAATTACAACCTCGAACTTCGCTGGGAAGGCGTGCCGTCGCTCGCCGACGCGCTGCGCATGCTCAAGGCCCAGGCTGATCGCACACCCACGCCGCAATGGGTGCGCGTGGTCGGTGGCTGGAACGAATTCCAGTTTGCCGAAAAACGCATGCCAACCCTCGAAGAACTCAACCAGGCTGCGCCCGACACCCCGGTGTTCGTCCTCCACCTGTACGACCGCGCGCTGCTCAACCGCGCCGCGCTGCGTGTGGCCGGCTACACCCGCGACACGCCGAACCCGCCGGGTGGCGAGATTGTCCGCGACAGCAACGGCGACCCGACCGGCATGCTGGTGGCCAAGCCCAACGCGATGATTCTCTACTCGACCCTGGCCAAGGGGCCGAAGCTGCCGCTGGAGTATCAGGTCAACTCTACGCGCCAGTTCATGCGCGAGCTGAACCGCCTGGGCCTGACCAGCGCCATCGACGCCGGCGGCGGCTACCAGAACTACCCGGACGATTACGCCGTGATCACGCAACTGGCCGAGGCCAAACAGCTGACCGTGCGCATCGCCTACAACCTGTTCACCCAGAAGCCCAAGGAAGAGCTGGAAGACTTCAAGCACTGGACCAACACTGTCACGCTGCATCAGGGCGACGACTTCCTGCGTCACAACGGCGCCGGCGAGATGCTGACCTTCTCGGCCGCGGATTTCGAAGACTTCCTCGAACCGCGCCCCGATTTGCCCGCGGGCATGGAGCAGGACCTCGAGCCGGTGGTGCGTCACCTGGTCGAGCACCGCTGGCCGTTCCGCCTGCACGCCACCTATGACGAATCGATCTCGCGCATGCTCGACGTGTTCGAGAAGGTCAATCGCGACATTCCGTTCAACGGCATCCCGTGGTTCTTCGACCACTGCGAAACCATCACGCCGAAGAACATCGAGCGGGTCAAGGCGCTGGGCGGCGGCATCGCCATTCAGGACCGCATGGCCTTCCAGGGCGAGTATTTCGTCGAGCGCTACGGTGCCAAGGCCGGCGAGCACACGCCACCGATCAAACGCATGCTGGCCGAAGGCGTGCCGGTGGGTGCCGGGACCGACGCCACCCGCGTGTCGAGCTACAACCCGTGGACCTCGCTGTACTGGATGGTCAGCGGTCGCACCGTCGGCGGCCTGGAGCTGTACCCGGAAGGCTTGTCCCGGGAAACCGCGCTGGAACTGTTCACCCGTGGCAGCGCCTGGTTTTCGTCCGAGCAGGGCAAAAAGGGCCAGATCAAAGTCGGCCAGCTGGCGGACGTGGTGGCGTTGTCCCAGGACTTCTTCAGCGTGCCGGAAGAGTCGATCAAGTGGATCGAATCGGTGCTGACCATCGTTGACGGCAAAGTGGTGTACGGCGCCGGCGAGTTCGACGATCTGGCACCGCCGAGCGTGCCGGTGCTGCCGGACTGGTCACCGGTTTCCAAGGTTCCGGGCCACTGGCGCCCGGGGGCACCTATGGCCGCGGCGGTTCACCAGTGCAGCGGCCCTTGCGGCGTACATGCCCACAGCCACGATAAAGCGCGCCAGTCGAAAGTACCGGTCAGCGACTTCCAGGGTTTCTGGGGTGCGTTTGGCTGCTCGTGCTTCGCCTTCTGATCGGCGCCTGAAGAGAGCAATTGAAAAGAGCATGAAAGGCCTCGTCGGCACTGACCGACGGGGCTCACCGTCAGCGTGATGCGCTGGCTCCCGTACTCATCCGTCACCCACTCAATGGAGTCAATCATGACCGTTCCCTACAAGCGCTTGAACAAAGATGATGCCGTGGTTCTGCTGGTCGATCACCAGACCGGCCTGATCTCGCTGGTGCAGGACTTCACGCCGAACGAGTTCAAGAACAACGTGCTGGCCCTGGCCGACTGCGCCAAGTTCTTCAACCTGCCGACCATCCTCACCACCAGCTTCGAAACCGGCCCGAACGGCCCGCTGGTGCCCGAGCTCAAGGCGATGTTCCCGGACGCGCCTTACATTGCCCGTCCTGGCCAGATCAACGCCTGGGACAACGAAGATTTCGTCAAGGCAATCAAGGCCACCGGCCGCAAGCAGATCATCATCGCCGGCGTCGTGACTGACGTCTGCGTGGCGTTCCCGACTCTGTGCGCGCTGGAAGAAGGTTTCGACGTGTTCGTGGTCACCGATGCGTCGGGCACCTTCAATGACGTGGTGCAAAAAGCCGCGTGGGCGCGCATGACCGCCGCCGGTGCACAGTTGATGAACTGGTTCTCGGTGGCCTGCGAGCTGCAGGGCGACTGGCGCAACGACATGGAAGGCCTGGCAAATCTGTTGTCCCAGCGCATTCCGAACTACCGCAACCTGATGAACAGCTATTCGGCCTTCACCGCCAAGTAACACCTCTGCGCCGCGTTTTTGCGGCGCACACCCTCCCGAATCAGCGATAACCGTGACAAGATTGCTCGCGGTTAACGCTTATCAAAGAGGGCGCGGCCCCGCAACGCCACTCAGCGTTGGCGGATCGGCCGCTGCCCCACGTCTGGAGAAAACATCATGGCTCAAGCATCTGCATCCGTTCGCATCCCGGTCTCGGCCGACAAGGTCTGGGCGCTGACCGGAGGCTTCCTGTCGCTGAACGATTGGCTGCCCTTCATCAAGACAAGCGAGTCGCAGGAAGGCGGGCGCGTGCGTCATCTGATCACCGACGACGGCGCTGAAATCACCGAGCGTCTGGAGACTTACGACAACAAGGCGCGCACCTACAGCTATTCCATCGACAAAGGGCCGTTTCCAATCAGTTCGTATCTGGCAACGCTGAAAATCAAAGAAGACGGCGCCAATGGGGCGTTGGTGGATTGGTCAGGGGTTTTCACCGCCGACGGTGTTTCCGATGCGGAAGTCGAGGCGTTGTTCAAGGGCATTTACGAGGGTGGTCTTGAGGCGCTGAAGGCCAATTTCTAAGTCGTTGAAAATGTAGGCCGCCGATCATCGCGGGACCGCCAGGCCATTGCGGCCTGGCATTTCGGTGCCGTGCTTGAATCGTTGTCGCGTCAGGCGTTTAAGGCCTTAGATATGCTCGGACACTGTCGCTGCATTGATCAGGTCGTACAGGGCAAATGCGCGGTTGACCAGGAAAACGGTCACAGCGGTAAGGGCAACGGCATTGATGATGTGCAGGGTCATGGTCATGGTCCTTGTAGTGGTTCCGTGTCGGGTCTGGAATGACGCGATGGTACGCGAGCCCTGTCGAAGCTGAAGACAATAGGCTTCATGGTCTACATCACCGGCAATGATGGGGCAGGGTGCTGGAAGGGCAAAACCGGGTGACGGGGTGAACTATTGCCGCGCGATCCGGGTCGGCTCTACACACTTATCAGCCTGGAGCCTGCCATGCAGCCTTATGTCATTTGCCACATGATGTCCTCCCTCGACGGCCACGCCCTCACCGACGGCTGGGATCGCGCGTTCAAGAAGGACGCCGGTGATTTGTACGAGAAGCTCGCCCAGACCTTCGCGTTCGACGCGTGGATCTGCGGGCGCGTGACCATGCAGGAAATCGCCCACGACGAGGGCTATCCCAAGGGCCTCGCCACTGGTCCTATCGAGCGCAGCCACTATTTTGCTGACCGCAACGCCACGGCCTACGCGGTGTCCATCGACCCTCAGGGCAAGGTCGGCTGGAAGAAGAATCAGGCGCTGGATTCCCACGTCGTGGAAGTGCTGACCGAAGGCGTGTCGGATGACTACCTGGCGTACCTGCAGTCGATTCAGGTGTCTTACATTTTCGCGGGGAAGACCGAGATCGACCTGCAGCAGGTGGTGCAGATCCTGTCGAGCGAGCTGGGCTGCAAGCGCTTGATCGTCGAGGGTGGCCCTCACGTCAGTGGGTCGTTCGTCAACGCCGGGCTGGTCGATGAAGTCAGTGTGCTGATCCTGCCGCTGATCGACGGGCGGGGCGAGCACCCGGCGTCGTTCGAGGTGTCAACCGAGGCCTGGAAGCAACCGGCTCACTTGAAATTGACCTCGGCGCAGGTTCAGGACGGCGGCGCTGTCTGGCTGCGCTACACCAAGGCTTGACCCTGGCGCGGAGCGGGGCGGACGCAGTTCCGCTTCATCCAGAGAACAAAACCGTCGGAAACGAAAAAGGCCAGCTAAGCGCTGGCCTTTTCGTTTACTTCTGTCTGGCTCCACGACCTGGACTCGAACCAGGGACCCAGTGATTAACAGTCACTTGCTCTACCAACTGAGCTATCGCGGAATGCGCGCTATCTTACTGATTGGAAAAGGGAAGTCAAGCGCGCGTGTTAAAAAAGTTGTCGGATAGGCTCGCCTACCAGATGCATAGCGTTATCGACCTTCCGGCCAGCGAGTCACGTGTGGGAGCGGGTGCGGTGTCCAGCAAGTGAGGCAGACCTGAATCAATAGCGCCAGGTCAACGACGCGGTCAGGTTGCGCGGGGCGCCGTAGTTGCTGGCCGTACCGCTGTACAGCGACGTCAGGTATTTGCGGTCGGTGACGTTGTTGAAGTTCAGCGCCGTACTCCAGTTGCTGTCGATGTCGTAGCTGGTCATCAGGTCGACCAGCGCGTAGGCGTTCTGGCGGATGACGCTGTAGTTGTCGTTCTGAATCCCGCTCTGCCAGCTGACCCGGGTGCCGATTCTGGCCTGGGGCAGGCTTGGCAGCCGGTAGCTGGCCATGCCGCGAAAGGCGTGGGTGGGCACATAACGGCGGGCCTTGTCACCGTCATCGTTTTCGATGTGCACGTAGGTGTAGCCCGCCAGCAGGTCAAGACCCGGCAGCGCTTCGCCCGACGCTTCCAGCTCGATGCCGTGGCTTTTGTAATCATCGGTGAAGTAGCGGAACTGCGAGCCCACCTCGACGAAGTCCGCCGACTGGACGTTGCTCTGTTTGGTCTTGAACACGGCGGCGGTCAGGTTCAGGCGATCGTCCATCACGCTGCCTTTGATGCCGGCTTCCAGGCTCTTGCCTTCCAGCGGCGCGAGCACTTTGCCGTCGACGCCGACCGTGCCGTATTGCGGATTGAAAATCTCCGTCCAGCTGGTGTAGACGCTCCACTGCGGGGTCAGGTCGTAGACCAGACCGGTGTACGGCGTGACCTTGCCGTGCTCGCGCTGTGAGTGATCGGTGCCATAGCTCTCGCCCGTGCCGTCGACGCTGAGCATGCGCGCACCGGCGATCCAGTGCAGATCGTCCGCCAGGCTGAAGCGCGCGCCGGCGAACAGGCTTTTCTGCCGGTCCTCGAAATTCTGGGTGTTGATGTCGCTGGTGTAGTCAAACTGCGGCGTCGGCGTGTTGCCGGCAAGAATGCCGGCGAACGAGGTATTAAAGTAGCCGGCTTCGTCGGCGTCGTATTCCCGTGCCTTCTGGTGAGTGCGGCCGTAGGCGGCGCCGAAGGTCAGCTCATGGTCGCGACCGAACAGGCTGAACGGGCCGGACACCTTGGCTTCGCCCAGCAACTGGTGGGCCTTGCTGCTGGTGTGGGCGGCGAACACCGAGGCGTCGTCATCGGTGACGCTTGAGACGTACAGCATGTTGGTGTCCTGGTATTCGGTAATACCGGTGCCGGTGAGCGTGGCATTCCAGCCGTTGCCGAAGTCGTGCTTCCATTCTGCGAACGCGCGCTGGGTGTGCATGTTCCAGTAGGTCCACGGCTGGCCGACGTTGGACGAGCGGCTGCTGTAATGGATCGGGTTGTTATTGATGTCGACCAGCGGCAGGTCGCCCCAGGTGCTGCCGTTGGAATCGCTGTTGTGTTGGGTGAAGCCCACGGTCAGGGTGTCGGCATCGGACAGGTCAAAGGCGAGCAGGCCAGCAGCGACGTTTTTCTCGTGGCTGTAGCGGTCCATCCACGAATTGCCTTTGTCGTGGGCATAGATGAAGCGGCCGCGCACGTTGCCGGTGTCGGTCAATGGCCCCGACACGTCGACGTCAATGCGACGGTTGTCCCATGAGCCCACGCTGGTGTCGATTTGCGCCTGAAAATCGCGGGTCGGTCTTTTGCGGATGAAGTTGACTGTGGCTGACGGGTTGCCGGTGCCGCTCATCAAACCGTTGGCGCCGTGGAGCACGTCGATCTGCTCGAACTCGGCCATGTCCAGGTCACCGATCATGATGGTCTGGGCGAAGGGCATGCCCATGCCGTCATACTCGAAACTGCCGATGTCGAACCCGCGGGAGGTGAACTCCGTGCGGTCGCTTTCGCTTTGCTCGACGGTCACCGACGGCGCCGAGCGCAGCGCGTCCTTGACCCCGTTCATTTTGAAATCGTTCATCTGCGCGCGGGTGATGGTCGTAATCGCCTGAGGCGTCTGCTTGTTGGTCAGCCCCAGCTTGGTGGTGCTCGAAGACGGCTTGCCCTGATAGCCCACGCTTTGCCCGTCATCCTGTGCGGCGGTGTCCTGGATCTGCATCGCGGGCAAGGTGACGTCGTCGGCTGCGTTGGCGGCAGACATGGCGGTGACGACACCGGCCAGGAGAAAGGTGGCGGGGAGGCGAGGGATCACGGTCGAAGTTCCTGAAGACGCGGTGGGAGCGCGATTCTGAATCAAGATGCGAATCATTACCAGATATGACTAACGGGATTTTCACATTTTTTTCACGGGCTGAAGGCTCTGGAATGGGCTCTTACCGGCTCAGGGCGGTCATGCGATGAAGGCCTCCTCACTCGGCGGCGCCCGGATGGACCCGAGCGTGGGACCGTTTTAGCCGGCAGGGCGTCAGCGCTTAACGACGCAGGGGATGGCTGGCACGAGGACAGATTGATTGACCGTGACGCGCTGTCAATCAATCAGTCCCCTCTAACGGCTCAGGGAATCAGCTTTCTGGCCCGCATGTCTTCCAGGTGCGCCAGCAGCACTTCATCCGAACGCAGCGTCATGCCCGAGAATCCTGCCTGCCGGGCTTTGGTAACGTCAAAGATGGCATCTTTTTCGACGTGGAAAATGAAGTCGCCGAACGAGCCCAGCGCGATTCGGTCCGGGTCGGGTTCGGCCAGCCCTTCGCGTCGCGCCAGGCTTTCCCACACGGGACGCAGCGCGCCGAGGCGCTGGGAAAGGGAAATCGGTTGCGGCTCGCCGACGTCGAGCCCGAACCACTCGGCCAGTTTTGGCCAGACGTGGCTCCAGCGAAACACGTCCCCATTGGTCAGGTTGAAGGCGCCGTTCATGTCGTTGACTGCGGCCCAGACCGCCGCCTTGCCAATCAGCTCAGCGGAGGTCACGTTCACCAGGACATTGCGGTAAGCGATGTCGGAGCCTGGAAACTGCATCGCCGTGCCGGTCTCGCGGCACAGTGTGCCGTACAGACCGATGAGATTGCCGAGGTTCATCGCCGAACCCGTGGAATGGCCGATGACGATGTCGGGGCGCAACGCTGTCCATTGGACGCCTTGCGCTTCGAGGCTTCTCACGAAGTCCTCGTGGCGGAAGTAGAGGTTGGGCGGGAAGTGGCGGCTGTCATTCTCACGGGCAGGGGTTTTATAGACGCCCAGTTGCGCGCCGTAAATTTTGCCGCCCTGAACGATGGTGATGCGCTTCAGACTCGCGCCTGAATCGCGCAGGGCGGCAACCAGATTCTCCAGCATTGCGGCATTTTCATCGGCTTCGACGCCCGGATCGCTGTCGGGCTTGAGGGCGCTGTAGAAGAGGTGGGTCACGGGCTTCAGGCTGGCTTTCGAGGCGTCGAGGGTCTCGGGCTTCAGCAGATCAGCAGTCAGGTGTGGAAAGCGACTTGGTGCGGTCGTCGATCTGCCGACGGTGGACACTTGCCAGCCGGCGTCGGCGAAACTTTCTACTACCGCTTTACCGATAACCCCGCTGGCGCCGGCGACGAGTAAGTGCTGTTCAGGCATGGGTAGGTTCTCCTCTGGACAATCAGTGGGCGCGCCGCAGGTAAGCAGCGCAGTCAAAGGGCAGACCGTGGCGGTTTCGGTCCGTGCATTCTTTTGCGGGGTGGAGAGACAGCCGTTCTGCGATGCGCTCATGGTGGAGGCTGGGTTGAAGGGTGCCCGATGGAGCGGCCTTGGCCCGGAAGTCATCCAATAACGCAGTGCAAATCTACGCTGCTGAAACTTGACATTGCGTCCATGGATGCAAATGAAGTAGGGTTGCGTCTGTAGATAATGTAACCGCTGTGACCAAGAGGTAATTTCATGACCATCGCCCTTCCAGCGCGACAACTTTCGAAGTCCGAATGCGTGGTCGGTTTGCGGGCGGCGTTGCGGGTGCTGGACAAATGGAAAGCCACCAGCGAGCAAGCCTGTCAGATCCTGCGCATTTCCCGAAGCACGTACACCCGCGCTCGCCAGGACGACGCGCAGTGGTCGGTGGCACTGGATCAGGACCAGATGCAGCGGGTCAGCTTCGTGCTGAACATTCACGCCGCCCTGCGAACCCTGTTTGATAATCCCGACAACGCCTACGGTTTCCCGTCGATGGAAAACCACAACGAGTTCTTCAATGGCAGAAAGCCCCTGGACGTCATGGCCCAGGGCGACATGATCGCGCTATACGAAACCTTCCGTCGCATCGATACCCTCCGGGGCGCCCAATGGTGACGCCGGACGCGCTCCCCGCACTCGCCGGTGAGACGCAGCAGGCCTATCGCCTGGTCAATTCCAAATTCCCTCCCATCGAGCTGTTCAGCGACGTTGCCGATGCCGCCGAGTTCGAGACGCTGTATCGAATTCAGGCGCTGACCAACCCGCGCCTGCAAAACGAAGTCGGCCGCATCGAGCTGATTCCCCTGGCCGAGATCCCGTTCGGCATCCCCGGGTGTTCTTATGCGGTTGCACCCTTTACCCATGTCAATCCGGCGGGCTCGCGCTTCAGCAGCGGCGAGTTCGGCGTGCTGTATTTGGCTGACACCGTCGACACGGCCATTGCTGAAGTGCGTCATCATCAGCAGTTGTACTGGTCGCGGGTCGCGGCGCTGAAGTACGAGCGCTTCGTGTTCCGCTGCCTGAGTTGCAGCTTCAGCGAGGAGGGCAGCGTCGACGCTACTTCAATCCCGCTCTCCGACCCCATTTATGCACCCGACGACTACGCGCAGTCCCACGTGCTGGGCAGGGCCGCGAAGCAGGCCGGGATGGCCGGGCTGCGTTACCACTCGGTGCGGTCGCCAGGCAATGTCTGCTGGGCATTGCTGACCCCGCGCCACGTCACGTCCATTGTGCAGAGCGCTCACTACGAGATGATCTGGAGCGGCGAGGTCATCGGCACCAATCAGCTATCCAACGCCTGACGCTGGTCGATGCGCACGCCGCGCAAAACATCGAACTCAACCGCCTCTTGAGAAGTCACTCCAGCAATGGATATCGAGGAGCGGTCATGGGCAAGAACATCACAGCACTGGAATTGGGCATCGACCTCGTCGAGGGCGGTGAGGCGGCGCTGTTCAAATGGTTGCTGGCCAGTTTCCTGATGGGCAAGCGCATTCGGGCCCAGGCGGCGGTGCAGACCTATCACGTCATCGTCGACAGGCACGGCCGCGACACGCCGCGCAAGCTGGCCGGGTGCACCCATCGGGAACTGGTGAGGATGCTGGGCGAGGGCGGTTACGCGCGTTACGACGAATCCACGGCCGTGCGCCTCTTGGCGCTGGCATCCAGGCTGATTAACGAATATGGCGGCACTGTCACCGCGATCGTTGCTGCCAGCGCCGACCGTGGCGAGTTCGAAAAGCGCCTGCAGGCGTTCGACGGCATCGGGCCGAAGACTGCAGAAATCTTCATGGGCGAAGCCGGGGAGGTGCTGTTTTGAACGATACAGTTTTGACGGGTGCTGTGTTCGACGGCGCTGTCCCGCAAGCGCCTGGCAGAATCTTCGTGGGCTGCGCCGGCTGGAGTCTGGGCCGCGAGTATGCGTCGGCATTTCCGAGCGACGGCACTCACTTGCAGCGCTATGCCCGGCAATTCAATACCGCGGAAATCAACAGCTCGTTCTATCGCCCCCACCGACCGCAGACCTACGCCCGCTGGGCTGAGTCAGTACCGGCGGATTTCCGCTTTTCGGTGAAAATCCCCAAGCTCATTTCCCACGAACAGCGCCTGCACGACAGCGCCCGGGCGCTGGATGAATTCCTCGGTCAATGTGGGGAGCTGGGCGAACGGCTCGGCTGCCTGTTGCTGCAGTTGCCACCGTCGCTGGCGTTCGAGCCACGGGTGGCCGAGGCCTTTTTCATCCAGCTGCGCGAGCGCTTTGAAGGCCATGTGGTCATTGAACCGCGCCATGAAAGCTGGGTGCAGGGCGAGTCGATGCTTATTCACTATCGCATCGCGCAAGCAACGGTCGACCCGTCGAGGCTCAGCAACGACAGCCAACTTTCAGGCTGGCCGGGGATGCGTTACTGGCGACTGCACGGCGCGCCGCGCATCTATTACAGCGCCTATGAAGAAGATTATTTGATTCGTCTGGCCGTCGAGTTGAAGGCTAAGGCGCAAAGCGGTGCGCCGACGTGGTGTATTTTCGATAACACCGCCAGCGGCGCCGCAACGGGCGACGCCTTAAAGCTGATGGAGTTGCTCGGTCTGCAGCCGTCCGGACTTACGCAACAGGATTGACGCCGGGACGCCCGAACCGTCATTTATCCGGCGGATTACCCCGCTCGCCGGCTGGCGCAGCATTTAGTTGGCGCGCGAGTTGTTTACTGTCATAGCACGATGCCACAATCCGCCCCATCCAATGCCAGGGTCGGGCGAATTCGATGTACCTCCATGATTCTCAACCGGCGCGCGAGGCCCTGATACGGGGCCAGGTGCGTAACGATCGTTTGCAGTTGCTTTTCCGTCAGAGTTTTTTCTCGGTGTTCGGCAGTGCTCTGGCGGCGATTATGCTCTCCTGGATTTGCTGGGAGCGCCTCGAACATTCGTTGATTCTCTGGTGGCTAGGGTTGCTGGGCGCCTCGACCACCCTGCGCCTGATCATGTTGACCACCTATTTCCGGATGCCGGAAACCGCCCGGACGCCGGAGCGCTGGGAACCCGTTTACTGGATCACGCTGGTACTGTCCGCTGGCATCTGGGGCGGTGGTGCGCTGGCACTGATGCAAGCCGGCGATCTGCTGATCCAGACACTGGTGCTGCTATTCGCGGTGGGCATGACGGTGAGCGCGGTGTCCTGCTATTCCGCGTACCGCTCGATGACCCTGGTGTCGATTGCGCTGGTGCTGTTGCCGTGCTCGCTCTGGCTGCTGTTTCAGCCCCAGACCGCGCAGCAGGGCATGGCTGCCGCGTCGCTGATCTTTGCCACTTTCGTGGTCAGTGCGACGCGCAAATTGTGCCGGGCGATGGAGCGGGCATTTCGCCTCAGCCGCGAAATGGAACATGCCCATGGCATCGCTGACCACGCCGCACAGACCGACGAACTGACCGGAGTGAAAAACCGCCGGGCTTTTTTCCATCGGGCCGAGCGCGCCTACGACACCTGCAAGCGCAGCCGGCTGCCGCTGTGCGCGCTGATGCTGGACATCGATCACTTCAAGCGCATCAACGATTGCCACGGCCATCAGGCCGGCGATGACGTGTTGCGGCAGATCGGCCGGGTCATTTGCCAATCCGTGCGGGAAGGCGACGTTTGCGGACGCCTGGGCGGCGAAGAATTTGCGCTGGTGCTGGCCAACACCACGCTCGAAGCGGCCCATGCCATCGCCGAAAAGCTCCGTCAGGCCATCGCCGACATTACCTGCCAGCACGACGAAGGGGTTACCGCCAGCCTCGGTGTCGCCGCGCTGAGCGACACCGATCAGGACGTACACGCCTTGCTCGGCCTGGCGGACAAGGCGCTGTTTCGGGCGAAGGCATCGGGTCGCAACCAGACGGCGGTGGCCTAGGGGCATCTCTGAAACGAGCGCGGACAGTTTTCGTGTCACTCGGACGTGACATGTGTCTCGACGCTTCATTCGGCGGCGGCTGTGGCGTAGTGTGTCCAGCCTGTTTGGCACGAAGACCGACTGGAAGAGGTAAATGAGATGACCCTGCAAAACCGCCTGGACAACCTGTACCCGCGCGCCGACGAGATCCCTGAGCCGTTCCGCGCAGGTCCCGCCATCGAGCAGCGCGATTATCTGGTCAATGGCGAACTGCACCAATGGCACGGGCCGTTGGCGCCGGTGTTGAGCCCGGTCTCGCTGCAGACCGACACAGGCCTTGAGTCCGTGGTGCTGGGCAGCACGCCGCTGATGGATGCCGACACGGCAATGACCGCGCTGGACGCTGCCGTCAAAGCCTACGATCGGGGCCAGGGCGCCTGGCCCACAATGCGCGTGGCCGATCGCATCCATCACGTCGAGACCTTCCTCAAGCTGATGCGCGAGCAGCGCGACGCGGTGGTCACGCTACTGATGTGGGAAATCGGCAAAAACCTCAAGGACTCGCAGAAAGAATTCGACCGCACCTGCGATTACATCGTCGACACCATCAACGCCCTCAAGGAACTCGACCGCCGTTCCAGCCGCTTCGAGCTGGAGCAGGACACCCTCGGCCAGATCCGCCGTGTGCCGCTGGGTGTGACCCTGTGCATGGGCCCTTACAACTATCCGCTGAACGAGACCTTCACCACGCTGATTCCGGCCCTGATCATGGGCAATACCGTGGTGTTCAAACCGGCCAAGTTTGGCGTCCTGCTGATTCGTCCGTTGCTCGAAGCGTTCCGCGACAGCTTCCCGGCCGGGGTTATCAACGTGATCTACGGCAGCGGCCGCGAGACGGTCAGCGCGCTGATGGCCAGCGGCAAGATCGACGTGTTCGCGTTCATCGGCACCAACAAGGCCGCCAGCGCCCTGAAAAAACTCCACCCCAAGCCGCACCGTCTGCGCGCCGCCCTGGGCCTGGACGCCAAAAACCCGGGCATCGTGCTGCCGGATGTGAACCTGGACAATGCGGTGACGGAAGCCATTACCGGCTCGCTGTCGTTCAACGGTCAGCGTTGCACGGCGTTGAAGATCCTGTTCGTGCACGAAAACGTCGTCGGCAGTTTCCTCGAGAAGTTCGAAGAAAAACTCGCTCAGCTCAAACCTGGCATGCCGTGGGAACCGGGCGTCTCGCTGACGCCATTGCCGGAGCCGGGCAAGACCGAGTACCTGCAAGGCTTGGTGGACGATGCTGTGGGCAAGGGCGCCAAAGTGGTCAATGAGGGCGGCGGCACGACCCACGGGCAGTTTTTCTACCCGGCCGTGTTGTACCCGGTGACGCCGGACATGCGTGTGTATCACGAAGAACAGTTCGGGCCCGTGGTGCCGGTAGTGGCGTACCGCGATCTGGAGACGGTGATCGAGTACGTGCTGGATTCCGATTTCGGCCAGCAGTTGAGCATCTTCGGCAACGATTCCAAACAGGTCGGGCGTCTGGTCGATGCGTTCGCCAATCAGGTGGGGCGGATCAACATCAATGCGCAGTGCCAGCGCGGCCCGGACAGCTTCCCGTTCAACGGCCGCAAGAATTCGGCTGAAGGCACGCTGTCGGTGCACGATGCGCTGCGCGTGTTCTCGATCCGTACCCTGGTGGCGACCAAGTTCCAGGAGAGCAACAAGGCACTCATCAGCGACATCATCCATAACCGTGAGTCGACGTTCCTGACCACCGATTACATTTTCTGATTCATTGCTCGACGTCACCGCAAGCCTGTTGAACAGTTGATGCTGTTCAACCGCTTGCGGTTTCTTATATCTGTACTTCAAAACCCGCCACCACTGTATGGCGCAGGCTGTTTAATTCTGCAGCTGTTCCGCTCTCCGGGATCATTTTGTAGGAAAGTTTCTAGACTTCCGTAGGACAGCTCTCGACCTGTCTTTGTGGGTAGAGTTTTTATTCGTAGGGGATTAGCCTTGCCGCTTCCCGAATGCGATGAAAACTTCATCAGCCCATTCGCTGCTCACACTTGTTAAAACTTGACCGCTTGGGTCCTGGACGCTCGACTGATAAAAAGGCCCTGCGGTCCAGATAATCCCCTTTGTGACGTGTGGCATTTTCGACGGAGGAGTTATGGCTTCAAACAGCTTTCAAAATGAAGTGCCCAAAGCCCGGGTCAATATAAAACTCGATTTGCACACGGGTGGTGCGCAGAAGAAGGTCGAGTTGCCACTCAAATTAATGGTGTTGGGGGATTACAGCAATGGCCGGGAAGACCGAGCTTTGTCCGAACGCACCAAAATCAATATCAACAAGAATAATTTCGACAGTGTGCTGGCTGAATTCGCTCCGGCATTGAAACTGACCGTTGAAAATACCTTTGCCGACGACGGTTCCGATGCCTCCGTGGATTTAAACTTTCAAAAAATGAAAGACTTCGAACCGGAACAGGTAGCAAGACAAATACCGTCATTGCGCGCGTTATTGGCGACCCGCAATCTGCTGCGCGATCTCAAATCAAACCTGCTCGACAATGCGACCTTCCGTCATGAACTTGAACGCATCGTCAAAGACGAGACGCTCAGTGACGAGTTGCGCGCCGAGCTGGCAGTACTCGCCGCACCCACAGCGGATTAATCAACCGGGTCTCTAGCAGGTATCAAACATGTCCTCGAAGCACTCTTCCGCAGTCTCAGGCGGTGGCACCGTTTTGTCCGAAGAAAGCCCCGGCGTGTATAACACGCTGTTTTCAAAAATTAACCTCAACCCGGTTTCAGCGTTGGGCGATATCGAGGCGTTTCAGAACAACGAAGCGCTGTCGGAGATTTCCGCCGATGAGCGCGTAACCGCAGCCGTCAGCGTATTCCTCAACCTCCTCAAAGGCTCGTCGCGCAAGGTCCAGCGCCTCGACAAGACCCTGCTTGACGAACACATCGCCTCGCTGGACGCGCAGATCAGCCGCCAGCTCGACGCCGTCATGCACCATCCGGACTTTCAGCGGGTGGAATCCACATGGCGCGGCGTTAAATCGCTGATCGACCAGACCGATTTCCGGCAAAACGTGCGCATCGAGTTGCTGGACATCAGCAAGGACCATCTGGTCCAGGATTTCGAAGACGCCCCTGAAATCGCTCAAAGCGGTCTGTACATGCACACCTATACCCAGGAGTACGACACGCCTGGCGGTGAACCCATTGCCGCAGCTGTTTCCAGTTACGAGTTTGATCGCAGCCCGCAAGATATCGCGCTGCTTCGCAACATATCGAAAGTCGCGGCGGCAGCGCACATGCCGTTCATTGGTTCGGTAGGGCCGGCATTCTTCGGCAAGGAAACCATGGAAGAAGTCGCTGCCATCAAAGACATCGGCAATTATTTTGATCGCGCCGAATACATCAAATGGAAGTCCTTCCGCGACACCGATGATTCCCTTATATCGGGTTGACCATGCCCCGGGTATTGGGACGACTGCCCTATGGCCCGGACACCATTCCTGTGCGCAGTTTCAATTATGTGGAAAGTGTCAAAGGCACCGATCACAGTAAATATTTGTGGACCAATGCGTCATTTGCCTTCGCTGCCAATATGGTGAAGAGTTTTGTCGCCAATGGCTGGTGTGTGCAGATTCGCGGACCGCAGTCCGGGGGGCGGTGTCGGACTTGCCTATTCATTTATATGACCTTGGCACCGGCAGTCAGGTGAAGATCCCTTCGGAAGTGATGATTCCGGAAACCCGGGAGTTTGAATTCGCCAATCTGGGGTTTATTCCGCTCTCGTATTACAAGAACCGCGATTACGCCTGTTTCTTTTCCGCCAATTCGACACAAAAGCCTGCGTTATATGACACCGCCGATGCCACGGCCAACAGCCGGATCAACTCTCGCCTGCCTTATATCTTTCTGCTGTCGCGCATTGCGCATTATTTGAAATTGATTCAGCGGGAGAACATCGGCACCACCAAAGACCGGCGGCTGCTGGAACTGGAATTGAATAAGTGGATCAGCGGGCTGGTCACCGAAATGACCGACCCCGGGGACGACTTGCAGGCCTCGCACCCGCTGCGTGATGCACGGGTGACGGTGGAAGACATCGACGACAACCCGGGTTTCTTCCGCGTGAAGTTGTACGCCGTGCCGCATTTCCAGGTGGAAGGCATGGACGTGAACCTCTCGCTGGTTTCCCAGATGCCCAAAGCCAAATCCTGACGTCGGCCATAGGTGAGCAGAACATGAAAATCGACCGACCTCTCTGGGCTGCCGGGGCGCTACTGTCCCAGCAGCAATTCCAGCAGCAAGCGCGCTGGGAAGCCTGGACCAACGAATGCATCGCTTACCTGTCGCGGGTTCATCCGTGGGGTGTGCAGACGGCGACCTTCGATGGTGAGGCGCTGCGGCTCGGCAAACTCAAGGCATCCGCTCTGCGCGTCCGCATGCCCGACGGCACGCTGATCGATACCGACAGCGTCGATCGGCTGCCCGCCGCGCTGTCCCTCGAACAGATTCAGATCGAGCCGGGGCAGGGCGCGACGGTGGTGTTGTGCCTGCCGCTGGAGCAGGCCAACGGTGGTAATTGTCTGTTTGAAGACGCTCGCGCTGACCGGCCGGTGCGTTACCGCCAGGATTGGCGACAGGTGCAGGATCTGTATGGCGACGATCAACAGTCGATCGGCGTGCTCGATCACATGCTGAGCCTGCGTCTTGCCAGCGATGACAACGCTAATTACCTGACCTGTCCGGTCGCCCGGCTGGTGCGTGACGGCCAGGGCCGGGCGTGCCTGGACGAGGCGTTCGTGCCGCCGCTGTTGAGCTTCGCCGGGCACCCCGGTTTGCAGGTCCAACTGGACAATCTGCTGACTCAACTGGCCTCCAAGCGACAACGCTTGATGGGCATGCGCCGTGAGAGTAACCAGCGCATGGCCGACTTCGCGGTGGCCGATGTTTCGTTGTTCTGGCTGCTCAATGCGCTGAACACCTATCAACCCGTGCTTGCTGATTTCAAGGCCAGCCCGGCGCGCCATCCCGAGCAGGTCTATCAGGAACTGGTGAAGCTGGCGGGCGCGCTGCTGACGTTCTCCCTCGAACACGACGTTGACGCCATTCCGGTGTACCGCCACGAAGACCTGGAAACCGTATTCCCGCCGTTGATGCAGATGATCTCGACGTTGCTGGAAGCCAGTCTGCCGTCGCGGGTGATCGCCCTGGAGCTGGAGCGGGTGATCCCGGGTCGCTGGCAAGTGACGTTCAATGATCCGCGCCTGCGTGAAGCCGACGCCGCCGACTTTTACCTCTCGGTGCGCTGCCGCGAGGCCCCGGCGCAACTGCAGGCGCAGTTTCCGCGGCTGTGCAAGGTCGGCACCCCGGACGACGTCGATCAGTTGATCAATGCCGCGCTGGACGGTGTTCCGTTGCAGCCGCTGAGTCATGTGCCGGCGGCGATTCCGCTGCGTCTCGAGAACCAGTATTTCGCCCTCGACTTTGCCCATCCGAGCGGTCAGGCCGTGCTCGCCGAAGGAGTCTGCGCGTTCTACGTGCCGGCGACGCTGCCGGACGTCAAGCTTGAGCTGTTTGCGGTGTTGCGCTCATGAGCCGGTCGATGAAAAGCCAGGCGGCTGCGCAGCCCGTCGATGTCGATCAACTGCTTCAGGACAGTTACCTGCTGGTGGTCGAGTTGCGCCATGGCGCGTCATCTCCAGACAGCGATGCGCTCTGGAACCTGTGCACCCGGCAGGTGGTGATGGTACGCGACGGGCTGACGCAAGCCGGTGTCAGCCAGCGCCATGTTGATTTCATTAGCCACGCCCAATGTGCACTGCTGGATGAAACCGTGCTGATCCACGCCGGTGCCAGTGCCCGCGCCAAATGGACCCACGAACCGCTTCAGGCGCATTACTTCGGACGTCATCAGGCGGGGCAATTTCTTTACGAAGAAATGCGTGAGGTGTTGAACGAACCGGCTCCGGACCCGAGCGTGCTGAGGGTGTATCAACGCGTGCTGATGCTGGGCTTTCTCGGTCGCTACAAGGCGCCCGACCACCCTGAGCGTCAGCAGTTGATGGCCGAGTTGACCAGCCGGGTTGCGCCGGTGAGCCTGGATCAGGCGCTGCCGACGTGGATCGACGCACGGGGCCGCAAGCCCTTGCCGGCATGGATGCGCGCCCCGTTGCTGCACCTGTTCGCGGCCGGTCTGATGCTGGCGGGCCTCTGGTGGCTGCTGGATTCGCATCTGGCGGCGCTGGTCGCCTCCCTTGTGACCGAGCGGGTGTGACGCGCCCATGACACTCAAGTTGATGCGCGCACTGGCCCTGTGGTCGGGATGCCTGGCGCTGATGGTGATCAGCGTGTTGCCCCTGAGCCTGTCCGCTCAAGCGCTGGCGGCCTTTGGCGCCCTGATTCTGGTGACCGGAAGCTGGCTGCTGGCGAAGCGACGTTCTTCCCGACTCGGTGGTTCGCTGACACTGGATGAGTGCCGGGCCTTGCCCGGCGGTGAATACCGGCTGCCCGTAGTGCTGGTGTGCGGGCAGGGATCGTCGGCGCTTTTTGCTGCTGATCGAGGTGTCGATCTGGCGGAGCAAACCGCATTGCGAACGACAGCGAGCGGGTGTTACGTCAGCGTGCCGAGCATTGAGCGATTGCCTGGTATGGCCGCTGCTCTGCTGGCCGCCCGTCCGCAATGGCGCGCGCAGATGAGCGTCATGTTTGTCATGAATCCAGCCCAACACGCTGGCAGCACGGAACTGGAAGGCCAGCTTCGTGCGCTGACCCACCAGCTTTCGGTGATCCGCAGGCGCGCGCTGACCCTGCCGCTGTGGGTGGTGAGCTATCAGCAAGCGTCCCAGGATGCGCGCGATGTGGGTGCGACCGGCTTCAGCCGGGAAGAGGGCGGTGCGAACGGGGAATCCGTCTGGTTCAGTTGGGAAAATGGCCAGCCCTCGGCGCGGGTACGACACAACGGCACCTGCGTCAGCGTTGAGGACTGGCAGAGACAAGAGCCCGCCGCTCTCACTGACCGCATGCAGCTCGCCGTGCAGATGCACGCCCACGCCGCATGGCTGGAACAATGTGTTGTCCCGCATTTCACACACCCCGGTCGCCATCGCGCGCCGTTGCCGGTGACCTACGCGATCTGCCGCGTACCGCGTTTGCCGGAACAGGTTTCGGGCAGCGTCTGGCAGCACTGGATACAGGCAAAGACCGGGCTGTTGCCGACTCTTCTTGCAGGGCATGCGGGTGGTGTTTTGCCTGTGCCGGACGCTTTGCTGGAACTGCTGCCCCGGCACACCGGCAACAGCGCAACGCGGCGCGCCGGTGTCATCGGCATCTGGCTGGCGGTCTTCGCTGCCGTCGTCGCCATGTCGAGCTCGGCCCGGCAAAACACCTTGCTGATCCGCCAGGTCGGCGACGACCTGCGCCGCTACGCCTCGATCAACGAAACCGCCCGTGACGATCAGCAGGCCAGGGCCTTGCGCGAAGCGGCGTTGACCGTCCTGCACGACGACGTCCGGCGGCTGGATGACTACTACCGCTACGGCGAACCACGGTCGTTGGGCCTCGGCCTTTATCGCGCCGAACAACTGCGCATCAGGGTCTGGCACGCCATCGGCCGTTACCGGGCGCCAACCCAGAGTGTGCAAGCGTCCGGGCCGGTGCGTCTGGACACGCTGTCGCTGTTCAACATCGGCAGCGCCGAACTCAAGGCGGAGTCGACCCAAGTGCTGATCAACGCGCTTGTCGGCATCAAGGCCAGACCCGGCTGGTTGATCGTCGTTACCGGGCACACCGACGCCACCGGCAGCGCCGAGCAGAACCTGCGCCTGTCCCGCGACCGCGCCGCTTCAGTGCGCGACTGGATGCAGCGCATGGGCGGCATCCCCGGCAGTTGCTTTGCCGTGCAGGGCTATGGCGCCAGTCAACCGATTGCCAGCAATGACACCGAACAAGGGCGCAGGGCCAACCGCCGCGTCGACATCCGTCTGGTGCCGGAAGAGGGGGCCTGCGGGTCGCTTTCTGCCGGGGCCGGGCCGGCTACCCCCGTCGCATTTCGCGGCACTCGATAACCCAAGCAAGGAGTTTCACATGGCAATTCCCGTTTACCTCTGGCTCAAAGATGACGGCGGCGCTGACATCAAAGGCTCGGTCAACGTGCAGTCCCGGGAAGGCAGCGTCGAAGTGGTCGCCCAGGACCATAGCGTCTACATCCCCACCGACAACAACACCGGCAAATTGACCGGCGCCCGGGTGCACACGCCGTTCCTGTTCACCAAGGAAATCGATGCCAGCAGCCCGTACCTGTACAAGGCCGTCGGCACCGGCCAGACGCTGAAAAGCGCCGAGTTCAAGTGGTACCGCATCGACGACGCGGGCCAGGAAGTCGAGTACTTCAACACCCTGCTGGAGAACGTCAAGGTGGTCCGCGTCGCGCCGAAAATGCACGACGTCAAGGACCCGGCCAAGGAGAAGCACAACCATCTGGAGATGGTCGAGCTGCGCTACGAGAAGGTCACCTGGACCTACAAGGACGGCAACATCATCCACTCCGACTCGTGGAACGAACGCCAGACCGCCTGACGCTGCACGGCCGGCAGACAGGCAGCTTTTGCACGCCTGTCTGCCGGCTGCGGTGTGTTGGGTTGAGCGCCCGGTCGCGGGCGCTCCGCCAAGCACATCTGCACGGCACGTTTCCCCAGAAAAAACAGCGAGGCGCCGACCGCTCAACGGTCTCGTCGACGCTCCTTACTCCATCCGTTCAAGGACGATGACCCATGGCACAGAGCTCCTCCCGTTTGCTACGCCGCCTCAACCCTTTCTGCGCCCAGGCCCTGAGTGCGGCCGCGACGCTGTGCCAAAGCCGGGGCCACGGCCACATCACCATCGAGCACTGGCTGCTGAAACTGCTGGGGCAGGGCGACGGCGATCTGGTGCTGATCGGCCGGCGTTACGAGTGGCACATCGAAGCGCTGTGGACCGGCTTGCTCGACCACCTCGATCGCCTGCCGCGCAGTGTCCAGGCCAAGCCGCAGCTGTGTGACAAGTTGCAGCGGCTGATCAAGAACGCCTGGGTACACGCTTCGCTGGACGAGGACAACGAGCAACTGCGCTCGGCCCACGTTCTGGCGGCGCTGATCGAGACCCCCGACCTGCTGGCGTGCGTGGAAGCCTGGCCGTTGCTCAGCCTTAGCGAGGTGCAGTTGCGTCACTTGCTGCCGTTTCTGGACGAGCATTCCGATGAGCGCGCGGGTTCGAGGCCTGGGCCGGGGCTGGACCTTGGGCCGGATCGTGCTGCGGTGCAGAAGTCGTCCGCGGATTCAGCGGCGGAAAACCCTGTACTGGCCAGGTTCACCCAGGACATCACCGACAAGGCGCGCAACGGCGAGATCGACCCCGTGCTGGGCCGTGACGACGAGATCCGTCAGGTCATCGACATCTTGAGCCGCCGACGCAAGAACAACCCGATTCTGGTGGGCGAACCCGGCGTTGGCAAAACCGCGCTGGTCGAAGGGCTGGCCCTGCGCATCGCCGAAGGCAACGTGCCCGCCAGCCTCAAACCGGTCAGCGTGCGCACGCTGGATCTTGGCCTGTTGCAAGCCGGCGCGGGAGTGAAAGGCGAGTTCGAGCAACGCCTCAAAGACGTGATCGAGGCCGTGCAGCAAGCCGAGCATCCGGTACTGCTGTTCATCGACGAAGCCCACACGCTGATCGGCGCGGGCAATCAGGCCGGAGGCGCCGACGCCGCCAATCTGCTCAAGCCCGCCTTGGCCCGAGGTGAACTGCGCACCATCGCCGCAACCACCTGGAGCGAATACAAGCAGTACTTCGAGCGCGATCCGGCGCTGGAGCGGCGCTTCCAGACGGTCAAGGTCGACGAGCCGGATGACGCCACGGCGATGATCATGCTGCGCGGGTTGAAGGCCCGCTACGCCAGCCATCACGGCGTGCACATCGAGGACGCCGCGATACAGGCGGCGGTGGTGCTGTCGCGCCGCTATCTGCCCGGTCGGCAGTTGCCGGACAAAGCCGTCGACCTGCTCGACACCGCCAGTGCCCGGGTGCGCATGAGCCTGGACTGCGAGCCCCAGGCGCTGATCGCGAGCAAGGCCCGGCGGTCCGCGCTGGAGCAGGAACGCCAGGCGCTGCAAGACGATCGGCGCATCAACGGGCGCAACGCCGATGAACGTCTGGCGGCCATCGCCAAGCAGCTTTTGTCCCTGAGCCATGCACTGGCGCGACTGCAGGACCAGCACGCCCACGAACTCGATCTCGCGCAGACATTGCTCGCCGCCCGCCATGCCGAAGTCTTCGACGCCGACACCTGCGCGGATCTACAGGCGCAGCTCAAGGCGGTTCAGGGCGATGCACCGCTGTTGTCGCTGGACGTGGACGATCGCAGCGTCGCCCAAGTGATCGCCGACTGGACCGGCGTGCCCCTGAGCAGCCTGCTCAAGGACGAACAGGCCAGCCTGCTGACGCTGGAGCAATCCCTGGCCGCGCGGGTGATCGGTCAGGACCGCGCGTTGACGGCGATGGCCCAGCGCCTGCGCGCCGCCAAGACCGGCCTGACCGAAGAAGACTCACCGCTGGGGGTCTTCCTGCTGGTCGGCAGCAGCGGAATCGGCAAGACCGAAACCGCCCTGGCGCTGGCCGACACCCTGTTTGGCGGCGAGAAATCGCTGATCACCCTGAACCTCTCCGAGTACCAGGAAGCCCATACCGTCAGCCAGCTGAAAGGCGCGCCGCCGGGTTACGTCGGCTACGGACAAGGGGGCGTGCTCACCGAAGCGGTGCTTCAGCGACCCTACAGCGTCGTGCTGCTGGACGAAGTGGAAAAGGCACACCGCGACGTGATCAACCTGTTTTATCAGGTCTTCGATCGGGGCTTCATGCGCGACGGCGAAGGGCGCGAAATCGACTTCCGCAACACCGTCATCGTCATGACTTCCAACCTGGGCAGCGACCTGTTGCAGGACCACCTGCTGGCGAACCCCGATGCACTCGACGGGGAGGTCCACGAGCAACTGCGACCGGTGCTGCGCGAGCACTTCCAGCCCGCGTTGCTGGCGCGGTTTCAGACGTTGATTTATCGACCGCTGCAGGCGCCGGCGCTTAAACGCATCGTCGCAATCAAGCTGGGCAAAGTGGCGGGACGGTTACGCCGGCATTACGGGCTCGACTGCCGGATTGACCAGCGCCTGCATGACGCGCTGGTGGAGGCCTGCCTGCTCCCCGACAGCGGCGCGCGGAACATCGACAGCCTGCTCAATCAACAGATTTTGCCGGTGCTGAGTCAGCAGCTATTAAAGCGCCAGGCGGCGCGATTGGCCACGCGGGGCGTGGTGCTTGGGCACTGCGAGGAGGAGGGCATCACCCTTGAGTTCGTCGATTCCTCTGCTTCGGTGGAGGGCGAATGATGAACGATGCCACCGGGATTTTTTTCGACCATAGCCGTCACAAATTCGTCGTTCATAACCTGCCTGTCGCGCTGGATGTGCTGGCGTTTGAGGGCGAGGAGCAGCTGAGTCAGCCCTTTCATTACCGCGTTGAATTCACCTCGGTTGAACGGGATATCGGCGCAGAGCGGATGCTCGGGCAGGACGCGCAGTTCAGTCTGCATGCTGCGGCCCACACGTTGCCGATGGCTATTCCTGGTTTGCCGGCGCCTAAGGTTGAGGCGCTGCGGACGCTGCATGGGGTGGTCACCGGGTTCAAGCGGCTGTCCGGTTCCGCTGACGAGGCGCGCTATGAAGTGACGCTGGAGCCGCGCTTGGCGTTGCTGGCGCGTGGGCGGCAATTTCGGATTTATCAGCACCAGTCCGTGCCGCAAATTGTCGAGAGCATCTTGCGCACGCGGCATGATTTTGAGGGGCAGGACTTTCTGTTCACGCTGGTGCGGGACTACCCGAAGCGCGAGCAGGTGATGCAGTACGGCGAGAGCGATCTGGCGTTTATCTCGCGCTTATTAGCCGAGGTGGGGATCTGGTATCGCTTTAGCAACAATGAACGATTGGGCATTGCGGTCGTCGAGTTTCATGATGATCAGCGTCATTACGTCAGGCCTCGGGTGAGCTTGCCGTTTCGGCCTCAATCCGGGTTGGGCAGCAATAGTCAGGATGGGGTTTGGGGGCTGCAGGTCAGTAATGAAGTGGTGGAGCAGAGCGTTCACTTTCGGGCGTATCACCACCGGGAAGCGAGTGCCTGGCTGGATGGCGATGTCGATCAGACGCGAGGTGACACCACGACCTATGGTGAGGCGTATCACTATGCTGAGCCGTTCAAGGCCTTGGGCCACAAGCTGGATCAGGATGAGGATCTGCTGGGGGAGAGCGGATTTTTCTATGGTCGGCTGCGGCATGAGCGGTATCTGAATGATCAGACTCGGCTGAGCGGTATAAGCAGCAGTGCTTCGTTGGGATTGGCGGAGGTGCTGCAGATTTCCGGTGGGGCGCCGCAGGCGTTTGAGCCGGGTGCGGTCATTACAGGACTGCAGCTGCGCGCTGCGCGGGATCGCAGTTTTGAGTTGAGCTTTGAAGCGATTCCGTATTCCGAGAGCGTGTGTTTTCGGCCGCCGTTGCTGGCGAAACCGCAAATTGCCGGAACCGTGCCGGCCCGGGTCACCAGCTCGCTGGCCAACGATCCCTATAGCCACATCGACCGCGAAGGCCGCTACAAGGTCAACTTTCTGTTTGACCGCGACAGCTGGGAGCTGGGCGAAGAAAGCCTGTGGCTCAGATTGGCCCGTCCGTATGCCGGGGATACCCACGGCCTGCACCTGCCACTGATCTGCGGCACCGAAGTAGCCATCGCGTTTGAGCAGGGCGACCCGGACCGGCCCTACATCGCCCATGCGCTTCACGACAGTAGACATCCCGACCATGTGACGCTGCTGCGCAGCGACTACAAACGCAACGTGCTGCGCACCCCGGCCAATAACAAGCTGCGCATGGAGGACGATCGCGGCAAGGAACACATCAAACTCAGCACCGAGCACAGCGGCAAGAGCCAGCTGAACCTTGGGCATCTGGTCGATAACGAGAAGGATAAGCGCGGCGAAGGGTTTGAATTGCGCACGGATGGCTGGGGCGCGGTTCGGGCCGGGCGTGGGGTGTTTATCAGTGCGGATGAACAGACCAGAGCCCACGGTCAGCAGCTCGATATGGACGCTGCAATCGAGCAGCTTGAAAGCGCATTGTCGCTGGCCCGCTCCATGGCTCAAGCCGCACGAAGTGCCCAGGCCATTGCCGCCGATACGAGCGGCCACGAACAACTCACTGCGGCCCTGACCAACCTGGCCGAGCCCGGGCTTTTGCTGCATGCGCCGGCCGGCATCGGCGTGGTCAGTCCCGAGGCTGTTTTGCTGTCCTCCGGCCGTGACAGCGTTGCCATCACGTCGTCGCGCTCCACCAACATCAGTGCAGGCCACGACATCACCGGCACGGCTGAGGGTGCGATCAGCCTGTGCGCTGTGACCAAAGGCCTCGATCTAAAAGCCGTGGATGGGGATATGCAGCTCCACGCCTACGGCGGCGCGATGCACGCGTTGGCGAATGACCAGATAAAAATTGAAAGCCTGGACGGCCGTGTCGAGATCAGTGCGCCCGAAGAAATCGTCTTCAGCTGCGGCGGCGCGTTCATCCGCATCAAGGATGGCGAAATCGAGCTGGGCGCGCCGGGGAACATCCATCACCGGGCCGCGTACGTGCTAAAGGGCGGTGCCACCACGCTGACCACCCCGGCGACGCCGATACCGCCGGGCTATGCCGCGGGCTACACCCTCAGCGACGCGGTCAAGGGTTACGCCCCCTTCGTCCGTTACCTGATCACCACCCAGGAGGGCGAGCGGTTCCCCGGCGTGACCGATAAGGACGGCAGAACCATCCCGGTTCACACGCTGTTGCCCGGGAACGTGGTGATCGAGTTCCCCAATGACAAGCCCGATGAGCAGTGACCACCGCTCAGGTGCCCCGTCGCCCGGATGGGTTGCGGTCTGCATCGCTACGGCTACCGACACCGCGCCTGCCGCCAAGCAATCGGCCGCGACGATCTATCACCGCATCAAATCTTCAATCAGGAAGGACCCGGCATGAAAGACAGACAGCACCAGACGGACATTTTTTGCACCTACAAGCCTGTGGCCATCGGCCCGCAGAAAACCCATTGGGTTGAATTTCAACTGGTGGATGAGCTCGGCGAGCCGCTGGCCAATCTGCCGTGGCGGGCGACCAATCAGGCGGTGCGGGAAGGCTGCGTTGCTGAATATTCGGGGAGCACCGATGCCCAGGGTGTCATTCGACTTGAAGACCTTCACCCGCTCGACGTAACACTGCTAATGCCGGCGGCGCCGTTGGCTGAAGTCCTGCAACAGCGGCGGTTGCGGGCTGTGCGGCCTGAGCCCGAACGGCCAAGTGCAAGTGACAGCAAGCCTCTGTACGGAAAGCAGCGTCCCGGGTTTTCACCGGTGGAAAAGCAGGCGATTGAGCAGGGGCATGCCTATCACTATCTGCGAATAGGGCAGTTGTGTGATGAGCTGCCGGCGTTCAACCCCCCGTGGCCAGAGCTGGATCCGCCGCCGGCTTATCATTTCCCCGACGCTGAGTTTTCAGGGTTTACGGTGCAATACGAAGCGCTGAACTGCCGGCATGTATTGGAAGTTTGCCCACTGCGTGCATGGTCGTTGGTGTTGCATCATCAGCCTGAGTACAGCCTGGCGAATGCCTACAACTTGGGGCTGATGAGTATTCTGTCGTACAGCAACCGCGCGGAAACTTTGTACGGCTCGCCTCAGGAATTTTTCGCACAGCAGTGCCTTGATCTGTCGCGAACTCCCAAGGTATGGGACGGGGGGAAAAATTGGCCCTGTCTGGTGACTGACGTACCGTTCGATGATCGTTACCAGCGGTGCGAAGTATTTAACACCGCAACAGCAGACGTCCCTGAAGGCGATACCCAACTTTTCTACGTCAGAAATTCCACTCAGATGATGGTCGCGTGGCGGGGGACTGACTTTGATCGGATAAGCGTCCCTGACCTACGCACGGACCTGACCTTCCGCCCCGTCAAGCCTGAGCTAACGCCTGCATGCGCGCCTTCGGTTCCATGCGCGGATCTCGCACTTGACGGTCGTATGCATCTCGGATTCAGTGAGGCATACAGGGTCGTGCCGAGACTCTTTCCCTTCCGCTTTAAGGAAGATCTCCCGAGCCGTCTCGAAGGACGGAAGTTATACGTTTGTGGGCATAGTCTTGGCGGCGCTTTGGGATTGATCCACTCAGCGACACTTAAGGACCAGAATCCGCTGTTGTACACCTACGGAATGCCCCGTACGTTCACCCTCAATGCGATACGTGGTTTGAACGAACTCTGGCACTACCGTCATGTAAATGACACTGACACCATTCCCAGTGTTCCACCTGAGGCGGACCTCGATAACCAACTTTACAACCTATATGGCCCCTTAGGTACAACGTTGGGTTTTACATGGTCGATGGGCCAGACCCTCATGAACAATCTCATTAAATCCGGCGATCCGTACGGCCACCACGGCGAGATTGCCATGCTTTATCGCGTAGAACAGCACACGCAGAAGCGTGGCTCTTCCTACCCCGCATATCGAAGCAAAGATGGTCTCGGAGCGCCTTATTACAACACCATAAAAACGCGACTACCCGAGCGGCCAAACTTGTATCTAGTGCCAAGTCTCGACATGACAGCAAGTGAAAATAGCGAACAGTCACAGCTCCAGTTCATGAAAAGTATGAATGCCGAAATGCGTGAACAATATTTTCCACCTTACAAAAACCCCAAGCCGGGAGGGCTGCTGGGTATAGGTAACCACATGATGGGCGAATATATGGCGCACATAACCCGCCGACTACTTACAGCGATTAAACCTAATTGGAAACCGCTGCTTGCTGCACCGTCCGAGTTCGAGCGTTTCAAGAAACAGATGGAAGAGCATGGCAGCACTTCGCCGAAAGATGAACATAAGCGTAATCGCTGGTTCCTGCTGATGCACGAGGAAGTCGATGCGGCATTGAAGGAGACACGGCAGTTGGATGGTGGAGTCGAAGCGCTCGAACGCCTTGATTCCATTGCACGTGTGCGGGGATGAGCTAATGAGCCATTTAGCGGTTCAATTTAAAGCTTCTCTGCTGTGTAGTGCGCTGTCAATCTCGGTGAGCGGCTGTGCAACGGACCGTAGCCTGTCACCACTACCAGACGGGGAAAAGGTGACGTTTACGATCAAGGTTCCAGCAGAATTAAAACCATACGATATGCGTGTTATGTATCGATCGGCTAAATGCCAGCGTGTTGGTCATGATGCAAGCGGCAAACCTGAAATGCTGGACGGGCACAGTTCTTTTGAGACCGTCTTCCAGCCAGGTCAACCAGAAAATATGTATAAAGCGACGCTTTTTGTTAATGGTGGCGGGCCGTGCGAATGGCGTTTAAGTAATGTGATGTTCGGAGTGACCTACCGTGACCCCGGTCGCTTTGGCGAAAATGTTCTAGTTGGCGGGGGAGGCGGAGTAATAGTCGTATTCGATCATAACAATCCACAGCTTAGTTTGGGGGGGCGTGTGGCAGTTGAGGGTTCAGAGTTGAAAATCGTCAAGGATTACTATCTTTGGCTAAACGAGAGATATACCGGAGGATATGTAAAGCGTGCCAGCTTGTCGGGATACGGAAGCGGTTATCTTACATATGAAGCGAGGCAAGCAAGAAATGTTTATTTTGAACCGGTGTTTCATCCAGAGTTTGTGGTGACGTCTGTAGCGCCAAAAAAACACGCAGTCGGAGACTTCATTAAATTTTTTTATCCGGATGGGACAGTCGAGTCCGATCCGGAAGGAAGGCCCAACTTTAAAAAAATGCAGGAAATCCGCCTGAAAGCGGAAGCAAAAAAATGAAGCGGGTCACTGTTGCTCAAAGCATGTGTCGAAAGGGCAGGATGACCAATTTGAAGTTGTTAGTGGGAGTCATGATTTTAATGCTTTCGATGAGCGGCTGTGCAACGGATCGCACTATGTCACCAGCGCCGGAGGGTGAAAAGGTCTCCTTTAGTATTAAATTGCCCGAAGGCTTGGAGGCGAAGCCTATGCGCGTAATGTATCGGTCTGCCATATGTCGGCACGTAACCCATGATGCACACGGGCGCCGTGAAACTTTGGATAGGTATAACGGTTTCGATCTAACGTTAAGGCGAATTAAGAATGATCTGTATGAGGCTGAGCTATATGTCGACGGCGGTGGCCCTTGCAGATGGCGTCTGAGCAATGTGGATCTAGGCGTTCAATATAGCGTACCCACTCCATTCGGAGTTGATGCGACACCTGGGTGGGGCGGTGGATTGATAGTCGTATTTGATTCGAACAACCCTCAGCGTCAAATCTCCAGCCCGATTACCGTGAAAGACGCAGTGTTGAATGTTATAGAAAATTACTATCCTCTGGTGAGCGAGCGCTTCATCAATGGCTACGCCAAGCAGGTTAGTCTTGTCGGCGTCGATGGAGGCGATTTGACGTATACCGCGCCGCATGTCCGAAAAGTCTATTCTGAGCCAGTGCTGCATGGGGATTACGTAGTGAGGTCCATTGCCCCTAAGAAAAATGTAAAAGGCGACTTTCCTAAGTTTTATTATCCGGATGGAACCGTTCAGTCCCATTGGCGATCGGAGGCTGACTTTAAGAAAATGCAGGAAATCCGCCTGAAAGCGGAAGCAAGTAAATGAAATCGCTTACCGCGCCACCCCCTGTAGTGGGAAAAACTCCATGAATAACACCAAATCATTTTCGAAGACTTCGGTTTTGTGCTTTGTATTGCTCACCTTCCTCAGCGGCTGCGCAAAAGACTATAGTATGAATCCACCGCCAGATGGTGAGACAGTCGAAATCGTTATAAAGATGCCTGAAGAGCTGGAGCCACAGCCTCTGCGAGTCATGTATCGCTCGGCTATATGCCGCAGAGTTGTCCATGATGGCGATGGGCGGGCAGAGTCGCTGGAAGGCCGCAGAGGGTATGATTCGGCATTAATGAAACGTGGAGCCACAAGTTTCTATGAGGCAGAATTATTTATCAATGGCGGGGGTCCATGCAAATGGCGTCTTAGCAACGTCATAGTCGGCATAAAATACCGTATTCCAGGTGGTTTTGGGGAGGGTGTAACGTCCGGCACTGGTGGCACGGTTATAATAAAATTCGATGAAAAAAACGCGCCAATAAGTGTTGGCGGCGTTAGAGCAGTCGTTGGCCCGGACCTGAGAATAGTTAAGGATTACTATCCATGGATTAGCGAAAAATTCATCGATGGTTACGCCAAGCGTGCGAATCTGTCTAGCGAAGGCGGAGGTTATCTTACTTACGAAGCTCGAGAGGTACGTAACATATATTTTGAGCCGGTACTGCACTCAGACGTGGTTGTGACATCTGTGTCGCCAAAGAAACACGTCATTGGAGACTTCATAAAATTCTACTACCCCGATGGCTCTGTGGAATCCGATTGGCGAGCGCGGCCTAACTTTGAAAAAATGCAAAAGATTCGTTTGGCGGCGGAGGCAAAAAAATGAAGCCGCTCACTATGCCGCATAGTCCTAAAGAACCTTATATGAAACACGCCATGCTATTCGCAAAGCCAGCGATTTTATCTTTTGCGCTGCTCGCTCTCTTAAGCGGTTGCGTAAAAGACTATAAAGTTCTGACGCCACCGCCCGACAGCGAAAAGGTAAAAATTGTTATAAAAGTGCCTGCAGAGCTTGAGCCCAAAACATTGCGTGCCAAGTACGAGTCGACCAGGTGTCGAATGGTTGTGGACTTACCCACCGTGAGCCGTATGCAGTTTCCAGGATCAAACTTTAAAAATTCGAAGTTCACGAGGCGGGGAGAAACAGATTTCTACGAGGCGGAGGTGTTCGTTGATGGGGGTGGTGAATGTGAATGGCAACTAGACAACCTCGAGTTTGGAGTCGTGTATCGTATTCCTAATCGTTTTGCAAAAGAAGTAACGGCTTATTTTGGCGGGACAGTTGTAGTCAAGTTCGACGGGCAGCACGCGCCCTTCAATACGGTTGATCAGTTTATCGAAGGGCCGGACCTGACAATCGTAAAGGACTACTATCCATGGGTAAGGGAAGCCTATGAGCTCGGTTACTATGATAAGACCGTGAATCTGGCCAAGGAGTATGAAAGTTATCGTACCTACAGAGCCCGGAATGCAAGAAACATATATTTTGAGCCAGTGCTGCATTCAGATCTTGTCGTGACGTCGACTTCACCGAAGAAACGCAGCGTTGACGAAATCGTAACGACAACATTTCGCTATCCCGACGGAACGGAAGAATCCAACTCTGAGTTAGAGCCAGACTTTAAGAAAATGCAGAAAATTCGCTTGAAGACGGAGGCGAAATAATGAAATTTATCAGCGCCGCGAGATGTCTTCAGGACGATCAGCCGAATCAGAAAGCATCAAGCTTCAGCGCTTTACTCATAAGTATCACGTTGTTGGCATCGCTCAGTGGTTGCGCACTTGACTACGAACTCCATCCGGACACGGAGGGGGAGAGAGTCACGATGACAATTAAAGTATCGGAAGGGTTAGTCCCGCCGCCCATGGCCGTGGGTTATCTATCTACGATCTGCGAAAACGTTTATGAGGGGCCTGATGTATTCGGCAATATCAGGGAGCAGCGCGTAGCCTTCAAGCGGCGCGGGGAGAGCAATTCCTATGACGCCGATTTTGCTGTTGTCGGTGGCGGGATGTGTCGGTGGCGCGTGGCTTACGTGAAGTTCGGTGTACGTCCTCAATGGCCTGAGCGCTTTGGCGAAGGTGCGGTAGTGGGAACGGGAGGTGATGTCCTGGTCGTGTTTCAGCATAACAATCCGGATTTTCCGTCTGAAGGGGTTAAAAACGTGGAGGGCACCCATCTTGATATCAAGAATAATTACTACCCATGGTTAAAAGATGTCCTAAAGAAGGATTACGCCACGAGGCTTAATCTAGTGGGTGAAGCGGTGCCTTACCAGACTTACCTGGCTCCCCGGGTGCGAAACATAAGCATTGAGGCAGTGCTTCACGCAAATTATGTCGTGACGTCAGAACAGCCAGAGTTCAAAGGCACCGGAATTCACCCTGCCTTTGTTTATCCAGACGGGACTTCGGGCCCAGATGACAGCGATACGCCAGATTTTCCCACGCTTGAGGCCATTCGTTTAAAGGCTGAAGCCAACCGATGAGGACATCAAACGACCTAAGTTGCCAAGCCTGATCTTTATATCGGCCATCAGATCGGTGATTACAGGTCCGTATCGTTAACACTTGGCACTTTTGACAACCACGCACAACGCATCAGCTCGTCCAGGCATCCGCTCGCGCGGAATTAACACACGGCTTCATCAATTCATTAACAAAGGATCTTTCAATGTCACAAGGATTCGTATTGTTGGGTGACAAGACCACCCACGGGGGAGCGGTAATTTCCGCGTCGTCCACTCATATCACCCAGGGCAAAGCAGTGGCTTTGGTGGGGGATATGGTCATGTGTCCCATACCGGGACATGGCGTTAATCCCATTATTGAGGGTTGTGTCGGCTCGTTGGAGGAAGGCCGTGCGCTGGTGGTCGATGGTTGCCACTCGCTGTGCGGTTGCCAGGTCATTTCCAGCGCACCTGACTGGGCGGTGGATTGAAGATGGGGTGGCAACGTGAATACGTGCAAGCAGGGCTCGCACCCAAACCGCCTTCACCGGTTCGCTGGCTGCTGATCGTGGTTTTAGCGGGGGCAGCGGCTGTGCTGATGTTCCTGCTCTACGTCGTGGTGCCTGAATTGCAGGCGTTAAACGTATGGGCGCTCACCGCCTCGCCGTTGGTGGTGGCGATTCTCGCGCTGGCGGCGCGGGGGCACGCCTACGGTGGCGCTCTGGATGAGTACAGGCTGCTGCAGGAGCGGTCCCGGCTGGCACAGGTCGCCTGGGCGCAGTGGGGTCAGCGTTACATGGCAGTCATGGGCGGTCTGACTCTTTTGCCCGAGCATTTGTCTGCCGTGGCGATGATGAGATCGGGACAGATGCCTGTCCCACACTCAGGCAAAGCGCGCCGCATCGTTGGCCTGCCGAAGGGCCAAAAGGGCCGGGCCATGGCAGGTCTTGCGCAATTGATGGGCTCGCTGTCGACAGTACTGGCGCCGCTGCCACCGAGTGAAAAGCTCAGTGTCGCTGTTCTGACCGACGCGCCACAGGATGAGCATCCAGCATTGGCCAAAGCCTGCCAGCAGCACCTGGCCGATCTCACCCCGTCATCCACCCTCACCGGCGTCCACGTAACAAGCCAGCTCTCCTTCGCCTGGATGGAAGAAACACTTAAAACCCCACGGGACGCCGTCGAGCTCATCCTTATCGTCCAGGCCCAGGGCAAAGACGCTTACTCCGACGGACTGGCCGCCCTCCTGCTGTGCCCCGACACAGTCGCCAAAGCCCACAAGCTCCCAATCGCCGCGCGCCTGTTGCGCCCGATGCCCCTCGACGTCAATTCCCTGGAAACCGACTTCACCACTTTCCTCCAGATTCAGGCCAAAGCTCGCGATGCAACGGGCGTGCTGGCCGACCTCGCCGACTGGCAACCGGAAACCACCCCATTACTGGCGGCAGCGGCGCGCGAGGGTGCAGCGCTGTCGGTGGACCGCCGCTGGATTCTGGAACCCGTAAACGGCGTGCCGGGCCCCTGCGGCCACTGGCTACTGGCAGCGCTGGGCATCGAGATGACCAGACTTGCGCAGCAACCCTTGTTGCTACTGAGCAGCGAAGGCACAGGCTGCTGGATCAATACCGTCACACCGGGAGAAATCGCATGAAATCCTTGATCGGCAATGGCTGGCGTCGCGCGGGTGGCGCGGTATGGCTGGTCGCCTTCGCAGCGGCGCTGGGTTGGCTTGTTTACGCCTATGGCGCAAGGGTTGGACTGACGGAGAGACATCAGCAAATCACGGCGTTTCTGTTGCTGGCGGTGATCGCGCTGTTGGTGCAAACCATTCCTCGTGCGCTGGCGCTGATGAAGGCTCGCCGCAGCGTTGAGCGGCAGAAGGGCGACGGCGTGTTCCCACCGCAGGAATCGTCATCCAACCCTGAAACCAAGAAACTCCCGGGCGTCGCTGAACTCAAGGAGCACCTCCACCACCAATACTCCACCTTCCAGCGCACCCGCACCCGTTTCATTCTCGTCGTCGGCGAGCCCAAGCAGATCGAAGCCATCGCCCCAGGCCTGGCCGACGCCCAGTGGCTCGAAGGCCAGAACACCGTGCTGCTCTGGGGCGGCAGCCCGCAATCCGAACTTCCCGAAGCCGCCAGCCGCTGGCACGCGGTAATTCATCGGCGGGGTCTGGACGGCGTGGTCTGGGCCCTTGATAAGCAGCAAAGCGCGAACGCCGCGACAATGGCCGGTGGCGTCGCCGGTTTGCAGCAACTGGCGCGAACCCTGGGCTGGCAGTTGCCGCTGCACTTGTGGGAGGTCTGCGAGAGCGAATGGACGCAGCAAAAGCGCGCACGCGGGCCTGCCGGGTTGTTGTTGCCTCGGCGTCTTGACGGCGTACAGCTGGAGACGATGTTGGCCCCGATCGACGATTCGTTGCGTCAGGTGGGCCTGGCCGAGATCAAGGCCTACCGTGACCATGACTTCCTCTGCCGGTTGTCCTCCACCCTGAAAGCAGAGGGCATCGCGCGCTGGCGTCAGGCGCTGATGCCATTGCTCGGCAAGTTCGCGCGGGGCGTGCCCTTGCGCGGGCTGTGGTTCAGTTTGCCGGCGCCACCGACCGAGTCCAACGGCAATCTGTGGCTGCCGGGTCCGGCGTGGGACGGCGTGCTCGAGGACACACCTCGCGACGTCCGGCGCTTGAATTGGCCCGTCACGCGCATCAGCTACGCACTGGCCCTGGGTGCCGCGTTGATCTGGGCGACTGGCCTGCTGCTGTCGTTTTCTACCCACCGCACGCAGATCCTCGACATCCAGTCATCGCTCGCGGCCGTCCAACCTTCGGGCGACGGCGATGAGCAGTTGCTGGCCCTCAACGCCTTGATCCTCGAAATGGGCAGGCTGAAGGACCGCGCGCGGCGTGGCGAGCCGTGGTACCAGCGCTTCGGGCTAAGTCAGAACGACGCGTTGCTTGCGGCGATGTGGCCGCGCTATGTGGAGGCCAACAACCGGCTGATGCGCGACCCGGCGGCGGAGAACCTCAAGCGTCAGCTCGCGTCCTTGGCGGCATCGCCCGCCGACAGTTCGCGGCGGGCGAAGGGCGCGCACAACGCGTACGTGCAGCTAAAGGCCTACCTGATGATGGCGCGGCCGGAGAAGGTTGACGCCGCGTTTCTGGTGAAGGCCTTGGGTCATGCCGAGCCGACGCGCATGGGTGTGTCGCCGGGATTATGGAAAGGGCTGTCGCCCTCACTGTGGCAGTTCTACGCCGAGCAGTTGAAGGCCAATCCGCAGTGGCGGATCGAGTCGGATAACGCACTGGTGGCCCAGGCGCGGCAGGTCTTGCTGGTGCAACTGGGCCAGCGCAATGGCGAGGCCAGCCTGTATCAGCAAGTGCTGGGGGCTGCCGCGACCCACTTTCCCGATCTCGGGGTTGAGCAGATGGTCGATGACAAAGAGGCGTGGCCGCTGTTTTTCACCGAGGCCAGTGTGCCGGGCGTGTTCACGCGGCAGGCGTGGGAAGGGCAGGTGAGCCAGGCGATCGATGACATCGTCGCTGCCCGCCGCGAGCAGATCGACTGGGTGCTCAGCGATCGCGAAAACAGCGCCGTTGCCGACACCTCGCCCGAGCAGCTCAGAGCTCGCCTGACCGAGCGCTACTTCCATGACTACTCGGGCGCCTGGCTGGCGTTTCTCAACAGCGTGCAGTGGCGACGGGCCGACAGCCTGGCCGACGTCATCGACCAACTGACGCTGATGAGCGACGTCCGTCAGTCACCGTTGATTGCGCTGATGAACACCTTGGCGTGGCAGGGCCAGGCCGGCAATCGCAGTCAAGGGCTGAAGGACTCGCTAGTGCAGTCGGCGCAGAAGCTGATGGGCGGCGAACGCTCGATGCCGGTGCCTGCCATCAGCCAGCTGCTCGACACGCCGGCTGGGCCGCTGGATCCGACCTTCGGCCCGCTGCTGGGGTTGTTGGGCAAAGACCCGCAAGGCAAGGGCGGCGACGACGATCTCAGCCTGCAAGCGTTTCTGACCCGCGTGACCCGGGTGCGCCTGAAGTTGCAGCAGGTCAGTCACGCCGCCGATCCCCAGGGCATGACCCAGGCCATGGCGCAGACGGTGTTTCAGGGCAAGAACATCGACCTTACCGACACCCGCGCCTACGGCGAGCTGCTGGCGGCCAGTCTGGGCGAGGAGTGGGACGGAGTGGCCCACGCGCTATTCGTGCAGCCGCTGGATCAGGCCTGGCGCAAGGTGCTCGAGCCCTCGGCGGCCGCCCTGAACCGGCAGTGGCAGCAGGCGGTGGTTGATGAATGGGACAAGGCGTTTCTCGGCCGTTACCCCTTTGCCGCCACCGGCAGCGACGCCTCGTTGCCGATGCTGGGTAAGATGATCCGCGCCGATTCCGGGCGCATCGAGCAGTTCCTGCAGCGCGAACTGAACGGCGTGTTGCGCAAGGACGGCGGCCGCTGGGGGGTGGACCCGGCCCACGGTCAGGGCCTGCTGATCAACCCCAAGTTTCTCGCGGCGGTGAACCAGCTCAGCCACCTGGCCGACGTGCTCTACACCGACGGCGGCATGGGCATCAACTTCGAGCTCCAGGGCAAGGCGGTGCGCGACGTGGTGCAGACCAGCTTCGTGCTCAATGGCGCGCGGCATCAGTACTTCAATCAGAAAGAGAGCTGGCAACGCTTCGCCTGGCCCGGCAGCAGTGATTACCCCGGCGCCAGCCTGACGTGGACCAGCGTGCGGAGCGGCGAGCGTTTGTATGGCGACTTTCAGGGCGCCTGGGGGCTGATCCGTTTGCTGGACGCCGCCACCGTCACTGCGCTGGACGACAGTGACAGCCGCTACCGCATCAGTATTGCGGCGCCGGATGGCCTGGACCTGACCTGGCACATGCGCACTGAACTCGGCGCAGGGCCGATGAGCCTGCTCGCGCTGCGAAATTTCAAACTGCCGCGCCAGATATTCCTCAACGGCATCGCCAGCGCACAAAATGCATCGCGCGCCGAGGTGATGGAATGAGCCTGCAAGCGTTGGTCGCCACGACGCTGGGTGAGCGCGACGGGGTGGCCTTCGCCAGGGGCTACGCTGAACACTGGGCAGCGTGGCTGGCGCCGATCAGTGCTGAATCAGTAGTGGGTCAGGACCCGGGCTATGACGATGATTTCCAGAGCATGCGCGAGGAGGTCAACAAGCTGTCCGGAGCGGACGCCGATCGGGTCATCGTGCTGGCGGAAAAACTGCTCAAAGGCACCTGCAAGGACCTGCGCGTGCTCACCTATTACCTCTGGGCGCGTCTGCAGCGGGACGGCGAAGCCGGATTGGCGGAAGGCTTGAATCTGCTGGCTGGAATGGTTGATCGCTACAGCGCCGATGTGCTGCCTGCACGGCCCAACAGTCGCAAGGTGGCGCTGGAGTGGCTCGCCAGCGCCAAGGTGCTGGACAGCCTGAGGCTGTACCCGGAAGTGGTAAAGGCCGAGGCCGAACGTACGGTGGCCGCACTCGTCTGGCTGAATCAGGTGCTGGAAGGCTGGCCCGCCGAGCAGCGGCCGAACTTGGGCGCGCTGTACTCGGCGCTGTCTGCACGGCTGGCCCAGGCCGGCGGAATCGAGGCCGTAGTGCCGCAGTTCAGCGCCAGCCATGACTCTGCAACCCGAGAAGCCACCAGCCACGGCGCCAACCATGGCGCTGGTCCGAACGCCATCCGCTCGGGCCGTGACCTGCTGGACAACGGCCGCGCGCTGGCCAGCTATCTGCGCGAACAACCCCAGGGCTGGCTGGCCGCCCATCGGCTGATGAAAAGCCTGCGCTGGGACACCGTGCACCAGTCGCCGCCCCAGGATGCCAATGGTCGTACGCGACTGGCACCGCCGCGATCTGAATACCGCGCGCAACTCAAACGGCTTTACCTGCAACAGAGCTGGAGCGAGTTGCTCGATCAGGTCGAGCGCATGTTCGCCGAGGGCGTGAACCATTTCTGGCTCGACCTGCAGTGGCTTCTGTATCAGGCGCTGAGCCGCCAACCCGCACCATTCGAGGGCTGGGCGCGGATCGTCAAGGAAGATTTGGGCCTGCTCCTCGACCGCCTGCCGGGCCTTGAAACGTTGTGTTGGGACGACGGCTCGGCCTTTGCCGACGAGACCACCCGCGAGTGGATCGAGCAGCACGTGCGCACCCAGGCCGCTTCTGCCTGGCTGCCTACGTCGACCGCGTCCATTGCAGACGAAGCCGAGATTCTGGCCCTCGAAAGCGAGGCGCTGGCCCAGGCCGACCGCGACGGCGTCGAGGTGGCACTGGCCTGGCTCGACACGCGTCCCGAGATTCACAGCGGTCGGCAGCGCTGGTTGCTGCGCCTGCTCATGGCGCGGGTCGCCGAGCAGTACGGCAAAAGCGAGCTGGCGTTGCACCTGCTGGGTGAACTGGACGCGACCGGCCAGCGCCATGGGCTCGCTGAGTGGGAGCCGGCGCGGGTGTTTGAAGTGAAGGCGCGGTTGCTCAAGTTGCTGCGCATCAAAGCCCAGCGCAGTGACGCTGACAAGGCCGCGCTGGGCAAACGCATGGAGCCGCTGCTGGCGGCGCTGGTGGCCATGGACCCGGTGCGCGCGGCAGTGCTGTGCGGCTGAAACTCAAAAAAACAGGAGGTTTGCATGAATGAGGACAATCTGACCCTGCGTTATTTCGATGCGGAAATGCGCTACCTGCGCGAGGCCGGCAAGGAGTTCGCCCAAGCGTTTCCCGACCGTGCCGCCTCGCTGAATCTGGACAAGCCCGGCGCCCACGATCCCTACGTCGAGCGGTTGTTCGAAGGTTTCGCGTTCCTCATGGGACGGCTGCGGGAAAAGCTCGACGATGACCTGCCGGAGCTGACCGAAGGCCTGGTCAGCCTGCTGTGGCCCCATTACCTGCGCACGATCCCGTCGCTGTCGATCGTCGAGTTGCAGCCCGACGTGCACCAGATGAAGCAGAGCGAGCAGATCGCGACCGGCTTTGAAGTCCAGTCGCAACCCATCGGCCCCCAGCGCACGCGCTGCAGTTACACCACCACTCAGGACCTGACCCTGCGCCCGTTGGCCCTGGATTCGGTGCGCCTGGCCCAGGAGCCGGACGGCCGCTCGGTGATCCGCCTGCGTTTTTCCTGCGGTGCCCTGAGCAACTGGGGCCAACTGGATTTGCGCCGCATCCCGCTGTACCTCAACGCCACGCCGGCGGTGGCCAATGCGCTGCACCACGCACTGACCCTGGGCACCCAGGCGCTCTATGTGCGTCAGCCCGGCGACGCGCAACGTCAACCGCTGCAAGGACGTTTTGGCCCCAAGGGCTTCGGCGATGACGACCGGCTCTGGCCCAAGGGGGACAGCGCCTTCAGTGGGTATCAGTTGCTGCTGGAGTACTTCAGTTTTCGCGAGAAATTCATGTTCGTGACCCTGTACGGCCTCGAAAACATGAGCATCGCGCCCGACGCGCCGTGGTTCGAACTCGAGGCCGTGCTGAGCACCGCCTGGCCCCATGGGTTTGCCCTCAGTGCCGAGCACATTCGCCTGCACGCCGTGCCAGTCATCAACCTGTTCCCGCTGGAGGCCGACCCGCTGTCCCTGGACCCGTTGCAGACCGACTATCTATTGCGGCCCATGCGCCTGCAGGACGGCCACACCGAAATCTATTCGGTCGACCGGGTGACGGCCTCCCGCGACTCGGGGCGGGAAGAGTACGTGCCGTTTTCCAGCTTCCGGCACAAGGGCGGCATGCTCCGCGACGAGGCGCCCGAACGTTATTTCCACACCCGCCTCAAGCGCGGCGCGAACGGGCTGCATGACACCTGGCTGATACTGGGCGGCGAGGGCGCCGATGTTGATCGGCTGGCCGAGCGCCCGTGCCTGTCCCTTCGGCTCACCGGTACCAACGGACAGTTGCCGAGAAAAGCCCTGCAAAGCACGATCCTCGACATGCCCCTGCACGCGACCCAGGCCGGTCTGCGGGTGCGCAACCTGTGCGCGCCGACCCTGCCGTGCTATCCGCCGAGCCGCGACCGTTTTCACTGGCGGGTGTTGAGCCACCTGGGCTCGAACTTCCTGCCGATGCTCGACAACGCCGAAGTGCTGCGCGGCACCCTGGCGCTGTACGACTGGACCGGCAGCGAGCTGAATCGCCGGCGTCTGGAAGCCATCGTCGAGGTGCGTCATCACCTCATCCAGCGCTTCGAAAAAGGGTTTTTGCTGCGCGGCGTGGACATCGAAGTGACCCTCGACGCCAACGGTTTTGCTGGCGAGGGCGACATCTGCCTGTTTGGCGAAATGCTCAACCGGTTCTTCGCGCTGTACGCCGACATCCATCTGTTCACCCAGATCACCCTGATCCTGCAACCGACCGGGAGGAGCCTGCGATGGAGCGAAAACCACAGCCAGCGGATTCCCGGTTAAGGCTTATCGAATGGCTCGATGCGGTGCAGGGGCGGGTGGCGGAAGCAAGCGTTTATCGCTTCTGCCAGTTACTGGAATGTGCCGCGCCGGAGCAGCCGCCGTTGGGCAGTTCGGAGGATCCGGCCGACGACCTGGTGCGTTTTCGCCCCGATCCCGGCATGGGTTTTCCGGCCAGTGAACTCAAAGCGCTGGAGTGGCCGACGACTGATGAGGGGCTGCCGGCGACCGTGCGCACCCGCTTGCTCGGCCTCTATGGCGTGGACTCGCCACTGCCCACCCGTTACCTCGACGACATCGCGCAAAAGCGGGAAGGCCACGAGGCGCTGGAAGGGTTTCTCGACATCTTCAACCATCGGGTCTTCACCCAGTTCTACCGGATCTGGCGCAAGTATTCTTACCCGGCCTCGTTCGCGCCGGCTGGCGCCGACCCCACCTCCCAGTGCCTGTTCGGGCTGATCGGGCTTGGCATCCCCGGCACCGCGAAACGCATCGCCACGCCGCTGTCGCGTTTTCTGGCCCTGCTCGGCGTGATGCGTTTGCCGACCCGCAACGCCGAGGGCATCACGGCGCTGGTGCATTTGTTGGCGTCTCGCACTCAGGCGTCGATCAAGCCGCACTGGCCGCGAAGCATTGCGTTGGACTCTCCAGCCAGCCTGTCCTCAACGCGGCCGGTGAGCCTGTCCCAGGGCACGCCGATGGGCAGCATCGGTCGCGACGTCAACAGCGAACTGATGCTCACGCTGTTCACCGCCGACCACGACGAGGCGCGGGAATGGTTGCCCGGCGGCGGCTTGCTCAGCGACCTGCGGGTGCTGTTGCAGGTGTACCTCGGTTGGCGCTGTACGGCACGGTTGCGTCTGTCGCTGCCGATCGATTGCCTGCCGGTGTCAGCACTGAGCGGACGGGGCGTGCTGCTGGGCATGACCGCGGGACTCGCGTTGAAAGGCCGCGCTGCCGGGAGAACCGACACCATCACTATTCATCTGGGCCGTTATCAGGGGCTCCAGGTTAATCCTAAGGAAAGAGAACCCGCCCATGTCGACTATTACTTTTGTTAAAGCGTTGCCCGTCATCGCCCTCGTGCTCCTCACCAGCGGCTGCGGGGTGACGCAACGCGTGTCCGAGTCCACCGCGTCGATGACCCAGGCAATCTTCTACAAACAGGTCAAAACGCTGCGCCTGGACTTCGACGGCCGCCTGGCCCTGAACACGGAAGGCACGGACATGCGCGGGTTGTCGGTGCCGGTGATGGTGCGGGTGTATCAACTGCGCGACGGCCAGTCGGTGAACAAGGCCACCTACGACGATCTGCTGCGCGACGCCGACCGCCTGCTCGGCGCTGAGCTGTTGGAACAGCGATCGCTGGTGATCAAGCCCGGGGAGGGCGCGCAACTGGATGTGCCGCTGAACGAAAACGCCGGGGCGATCGCCGTCGTCGCCTTGTTCCGCGAACCCGATCTACAGCGCAATGACTGGCGCTTGCTGCTTAAGCGTGACGAACTCGACCCGGACCGGCCTCGGGTTATCGAGCTGGGCGAAAGCCGGCTGACGCTGCGCCCCCTGGCCGAGGGTTGAGCCATGGGCGAGCTCAACCCCTCGCTGTACGAAACCCTGCTGCAGAATTTCAGCGGCGAGCTCGACCTGTCCCGGGTGGGGGAAGACGACCAATACGTGCTCTCGGTGCTGGACAATGTGCAACGCGTGCTCAACAGCCGCGCGGGCACCCTCGCGCATTTGCCCGACTACGGCCTGCCGGACATGGGCGCTGTGCTCGAAGGCTTGCCGTCTGCCGCCCATGGACTGATGCGGACCATCGCCGACACGCTGCTCAAGTACGAGCCGCGCCTGTTGTCGCTGCACATCGAACTGTTGCCGCAGACCCAGCCCGGCCATCTGGTCTACGCCCTCGATGCCACCCTTGAAGGGAACCGCACCGCGACGTTCGGCACGACGTTGAGCCCGGAGGGAAGGGCAGTGGTGCGTCACCTCAAGCGCCATGATGTGCGGGCCCTGCCTTGAGGCCGACAGGAAGTTCGATGACCAAGGGTTTCGCCATGGAGATCAAGGCCGGCGGCGATCCACGCGCGTTGCCTGACTACCAGGCGTTGTGCGTTGAGATGGCCAGACTCGCTCATTCGGCCTGCCCGGATGTGGATTGGCGAGCCATCGAGCACTGCTGCCACGCCTTGTTTGCGAGCAATGGCGCGGACCTGCAAACGGCGGCGGCCTACGCCCTGGCGCGCAGTCATCTGGCCGGGCTGGACGGGATGTTTGAAGGCGTGGTGGTGCTGGACACCCTCTTGCACGCAGATGCCAAACCATGGCCCCGAGGGCTATCGGCGCAGACGGCAATCGTTGGCCAGTTGTTCGGCCAGTGGCAGGCCGTGCTGCGGGGACTGGAGATCAATCTCTGTGATCTGGCGGGCCTCCGTCTGTTGGGCTCGCAGCTTGAGCACCTGCGTCAGATGCCGGTTGCTCAACGCCTGGAATTCATCATTGCGCTGGAAAGGTTGCACCAGCAGATCGGACAGCTCGCGTCACGTATCGAGCGCGATGCTCAAGCCGCTGAAGTTGTCGGGCAGCAGGCAATGCCAGATCCAACGCTCCCCGTCTCAATTCACTCCCTGGTGCATTGCACAACCCAAAGCAACCCGCCGGGCATGCAGCCGAAGGCCGCGCACAACATCCCGCGGATCAAGAGGCGCCGAGCGTCATGGATCGGCTGGCTCGTCGCCGCGCTGTTCGTCCTGATCGTCGTCCTGGCCGCAGCGTTTTAGTGTGCGCTGCCATCCTGTTTCGCGGCGCCGTTCGCGCAGAGAACGTACCGCCCAGCCGAACGTCGGCATTTACCCGCCAGCCATATTTACAGCCGGGCACTGTCTCCATTAGTGTGCGCGCATCATCTGCCTCAACACTGCGGCTGCCGCATGTTCAGGCACGTCCGCTCAGATCGGACACTTTCGCCCTTGGTTGAAATCACCCCTGCGTTGCGCGACCCTTGCGTCCCGGCCTCCTTTACCAGTGTCCTTCAGCAATTGCGAACGGCTACCGCCGTCCAGCACACGACACTCGAAGCCCGATTGCCACTGACCCACCCTCAGCTTGATCTCGGCACCTACAAACGGATCATCGCGGCCTACTACGGCTTTCATCTGCCCTTGCAACAATCGATTGAGCGCTTTCTGGCGCCCCAGGCCGTCGACCCTGCGCGGCAGAAAATCCCGGCGCTGATCAAGGATCTGCACGCCCTCGGCCTGGACGACCTGCAGATCCAGGCCTTGCCGCTGTGCACTGAACTGCCCGCCATCGACAGCGTCGCGCAGTTGCTCGGCGTGATGTACGTGATGGAGGGGGCGACGCTGGGGGGGCAAGTCCTGCGTCGGATCATCGCGGAAAGACTGGGCGTCGACGCCGACAGCGGTGGCGAGTTTCTGGACGTGTACGGCCGAGAGACCGGGCGTTTGTGGAAAGCCTTCCTCAAACAGTTGGCCGAGTTTGACAATCCGCTGTCCAACACCGAGGTGGTGCAATCGGCCCGCCTCACCTTCGAATCCTTTCAAACCTGGCTGGAGCGGGCGGGAGTGCTGAACGATGCTTAACGACATGCAGACCATGGACGACCTGCTGGATAACTGCGCCAACGAACCGATTCGTATCCCGGGCGCCATTCAGCCCCACGGCGCTCTGTTGACCCTGCTCGAAACCGACTGGACCGTGCAACAGGCCAGCGCCAACGCCTGGCAGATGTTGAACATCGGCAGTGACGTGCAGCCCGGTGATCCACTGGTGCGCTGGCTGGGCGAGGCGCAGACGGAAGCCTTGCGCGACGCCGTTCAGGACGCGGATCTGCACAGCCTTGATCCGTTGCCGATGCAGTTTGCCGGGCAGGCATTCGATGGCCTGTTGCATCGCCATGACGGCCTGTTGTTTCTGGAGCTTGAGCCCGTCGCCACACAAGCATCGATGCAGGGATTGGGGCCGCGCCTCACGCGCACCTTGCGTCGCCTGCAATCGGCCAAATCGCTGGACGATCTGTACGCCATCAGCGTCTCGGAAATCCGTGCGCTGACCGGCTACGACCGGGTCATGATCTATCGCTTTGAAGAGGAGGGTCACGGGCAGGTCATTGCCGAGTCGGCGACGGCCGACCTGGACGCCTACCTGGGGCTGTTCTTCCCCGCCACCGACATCCCGCAGCAGGCCCGCGAGCTGTATCGCCTGAACTGGCTGCGCATCATCCCCGACGCCGCGTATGTGCCGGCGCCTCTGGTCCCGGCCCTGCGGCCCGATACCGGCGAGCCGCTGGACATGAGCCACTCGGTGCTGCGCAGCGTGTCGCCGATCCATTGTCAGTACATGCATAACATGGGCGTGCGCTCATCGATGAGCATTTCCCTGCTCAAGGATGAACGCCTCTGGGGCCTGATCAGTTGCGGCAATCGCGAGCCGCTGCAGGTTCCCCACACGCTGCGCTCGGCCTGCCAGACCATCGGACAAGTGCTGTCGATGCAAATCAGCCTGCTGGAAGATCAGCAGACTCAGCGCCAGCGACTGGCCAAACATCACATGCTGGATAGGCTGTCCAGGGCGATGAACGAGTCCGCGGACGACGTCTACAACGGGCTGCTTGAAAACTCCCAGGCGCTGCTGACACTGGTCGACGCCCACGGGGCGGCGGTGATCATCGACGGTCAGGTACACCTGGTCGGCCAGTGCCCGAGCACCGAGCAAGTGAGCGCGTTGCAGCAATGGCTGCAGAACCGCCCCGGATCGGTGTTCGAGACGTCCAGCCTCGGCGCCGTGTTCCCCGACGCGCAAGCGTATCAACGCGTGGCCAGCGGACTGCTGGCGTTCAGCTTGCCCAAGCCGGTGGCCAATGGGGTGCTGTGGTTTCGCGCCGAAGTCCGGGGCAGCGTGGAGTGGAGCGGCAACCCGCAACAGGCCAAACGGGTCGTCAATGACCGCCTGCAGCCACGGGAATCCTTTGCCCTGTGGGAGCAGCAGGTTGAGGGTAAGGCCAGAGCCTGGAGCGCCGGCGAGGTCTACGCGGTGTCCGACCTGCGTCGCTCGGCGCTGGAGGCAGACCTGTCACGGCAGGTGCTGCGTGAAAAAGAGGCGGTGCGTGCCCGCGATGAGCTGGTAGCCGTGGTGTCCCACGACCTGCGCAGCCCGCTGACGGTTATCGTTATGCAGTGCGGCATGATGCAGCGGGTGATCAACGCCGACGCCACTGCGTCTACCAAACGACTCAACTCTGCCGTCGACATCCTGCAGCGCGCATCTTCGCGGATGACCAGCCTGCTGGAGGATTTGCTCGATACGTCAAAGATCGAAGCCGGCCGCTACTTCATCGACGCCGAGCGGCTGGAAGTCAGCCAGTTGTTCGAAGACGCCTGGTCATTGCTCACGCCACTGGCGCTGAGCAAATTTATCGACCTGACGTTCCACGCCGAGCCCGACCTGACGATTTTCGCCGACCCGGAGCGCATGTTTCAGGTGCTCTCCAATCTGGTGGGCAATGCGATCAAATTCACCCCCAAGGCCGGCAGTGTGAAGGTCACGGCGGCAGGTGAGGGTGACCATGTGGTGTTCACCGTGGTGGACACCGGGGAGGGTATTCGCAGCGACCAGTTGCCCCACGTGTTCGAGCGCTACTGGCGCAGACGTGAAGGCAATCCGAGCGGGACGGGTCTAGGGCTCTACATCTCCCAAGGGATCGTCAGGGTTCACGGTGGCGAACTGACGGCCTCTAGTGAAGAGGGGGTCGGCAGCGAATTCCGCTTCACGGTGCCGCGCGCGTCCATGGCGTCCTGACCCTGCTGCGACCGCATTGGCGGCAGGGGGGTTATTCCTGGCTGGAATCCCCCGCATGAAAAACATGAATTTTATTTATGGCCGTCAGCCCTCTACCGTGTGCGTATCCCGTTCACGGTAGAGCCGTTATGACCACGCCCTCTCACCCTCAGCCATCCCTCGTCGAAGAACACTGGAAGCGCAACCTGGCGGTCTGCGTGTTCGGCGCGTTCACCACCATCGTGGCGATGACGTTGCTGCTGCCGTTTCTGCCGCTGTATGTCGAGCACCTGGGCGTCACCGATCCGGCCGCCATCGTGCAGTGGTCGGGGGTGGCGTTTGGTGCGACCTTTCTGTCTGCCGCGCTGACCGCGCCGCTCTGGGGGCGGCTGGGCGATCGCTACGGGCGCAAGTTGATGCTGATCCGTGCCAGCCTGGGCATGGCGGTGGCGATGTCGCTGATCGGCCTGGCAGAGGATATATATCAGTTAGTCGGGCTGCGTTTGTTGGCGGGGTTGCTCGGCGGCTATGCCTCCGGCGCGACCATTCTGGTGGCGACGCAGACGCCCAAGGCGCGCACCGGCTGGGCGCTGGGCATGCTCTCTTCGGGAATCATGGCCGGTAATCTGACCGGGCCGTTGATTGGCGGGCTGTTGCCGCCGCTCATCGGCATCCGCAACACGTTCTTCCTGGCCGGGGGCGTGATCTTTCTGACCTTCCTTGCCACGCTGTTTCTGATGAAGGAGGCGCCTCGGTCCAAGCGTCAGACTGGCGTGGCGAAAGCCCCGGCGGTGCGGGCGTGGGACGTCATCACTGACAAGAAGCCGGTGCTGACCATGCTCGTAGTGGCCTGTCTGGTGATGTTCTCGATCATGTCGATCGAGCCGATCATCACCGTGTACCTGACCCAGTTGCACAGCGAAAACGTCACGCTGATGGCCGGGCTGGTGATGTCGGCGACCGCGCTGGCCAGCGTGTTGTCGGCCTCGCGCATTGGCAAGCTGGCCGACCGTATCGGCCACTGGAAAGTGGTCATTGGCTGTCTGACTGCGGCGGCTGTCTTGCTCATCCCCCAGGCCTTCGTCACTCATGCCTGGCAACTGGTGCTGCTGCGTTTTCTCATGGGCATTGCCTTGGGCGGTCTGTTGCCGTGCATTGCGGCGATCATCCGCCATTCGGTGCCCGACGCCGTGGCCGGACGCATGCTCGGCTATTCCACGTCCTGCCAGTACATCGGTCAGGTGCTGGGGCCGCTGAGCGGGGGGTACCTGGGCGGGCATTTCGGCATGCCGGTGGTCTTCATCGTCACCTGCCTGCTGATGGGCGGGTGCGCGGTCGGGATGTTGCTCATGCGGTCTGTGATTTCCAGTGGGACCGGCCTCAGCCCGAAAGAGGGTGGCATTTGACAAAACCATGACATCCCGCACCGGATAATCGCCGCCGGTGGGGCCACGCCCCGGAGTCGAGTACCGCCATGCACGGACCTTCATGGACATCAAACACAGCCTTAAACAACGGATTGTCATCGTATTTGCGTTGATGAGCGCGCTGGTCGCCGGGGTATTCGCCGCCGGCATCATCGCCACCGTGCACGTGGTTGAAAAGCGCCTGTCGATCATGAGCCTGAAGGGCAATATGCACCGTCTGCTGGCCGTGGACAGCGTCAACGATTGGCGCCACCGGCCGGAAAAAGACGAATTGTTCTACGCCGAAGAGGGCGTTGGCGACCTTGTCATGAGCGATGACCTCAAGGGCCTTCCCTTGGGATTTCAGGAGTTCTTTCGCGGCAAGAAAGCCTATTACGCCATGGTCTCGGAGGTGAACGGGCGCCATTACGTGTTGTTGCGAGATCAGCGCAAATTCCAGAAACGTGAACGGATTCTGTTCGGTGTCGTGCTGGTCGGCTTCTTCCTCAGCGTGCTGTTGGCGGTGCTGCTGGGGCGGCTGCTTGCGTCCCGGGTGATCACGCCGGTGTCGCGCCTGGCCGGTCAGGTGCGTCATCGCGATCAGTTGCTGGAGCTGGCGCCGGTACTCGCCAGCGACTACGCCAACGACGAAGTCGGCGCCCTGGCCAGGTCCTTCGACGAAACCCTGGGCCGGCTGCGGGCCGCGCTGAGCCGCGAGAAGCTGTTTACCAGCGACGTCAGCCATGAACTGCGCACGCCGCTCATGGTGCTGGCGACGTCCTGCGAATTGCTGATGGAATACCCGGCGCTGGACGACCGTTCCCGCACGCAGGTGAAGCGAATCGGCAAGGCGACGGCGGGTATGAACCAGTTGGTCGAAACCTTTCTGCTGCTGGCCCGTACCGAGGGCAAGAACACCCCCCAGGGTCAGCGTTCGACCCTGGTATTGATCGCCGATGAACTGGCGGACACCTGGCGCACGCCCATCGAAGCCAAGGGCTTGCGTTTTATCTATCAGCGTGACGACCGCGACCTTGATGTCTACAACGCGCCGTTGCTGCGTTCGGTCATGGGCAACCTGCTGCGCAACGCCTGGCATTACACCGATCAAGGCTTGATTCAGCTAACCCTGCGCAGCGATGGTTTCAGCGTCGAGGACAGCGGCATCGGCATTCCGCTGGAGAAGCAGCAGGCCATGTTTCAGCCCTTCGTGCGCGGCGACGAACAGCGCGGGGAGGGGCTGGGCCTGGGGTTGTCGTTGGTCCAGCGTATCTGTGCCAACCAGCACTGGACAGTCACGCTGACCAGCCGTGATGACGGCGGATGCTGTTTTACGGTGTTGTTGAAGCTGGATTCAACCGGGGGAAAGCCGGTATGAGCGCTTTCCATTTTCGTTGTGACGCCCGACGCCTTCCCGGCTAAAGCCGGTGCTACAGTCGAGGTCACCGCGAGTCCTGCACGTCGCGCACGACGCTGCTCACTCCACTGGTCCGACGAACCGCACGAATGCGCGGCACCACGCTCCAACGCCGTGCCTACCCCTACGGACCTGCAACCATGTGCCCGATCCGCCCATCATTCGATTGCGGGAGTGCTGACAATCAGCCTGCAGACCGCGACGACACCCCCGAATACCCGCTCTCCGGGCCCATCAAGCCTGATGACCCAGAACGTCGCACTGAGCAGTCTCAGGCGGAGACCGACGGTTGTGCCCCGGAACCTGAAGCCCATGTGGCTGATCGGTAATCACCCGTTCGGGTGGACTCGTTATCACGTCTGTCGGCGAATGTCGGTGCGACTGTCATGGAATTTGACCATTGCCCTTGGAAAGCTCCCTTAAAAACGGAAGAATGTGCGATTAGTCGCGCACTTAACTCGCAATATTCACGACGCCAATACCGTGGCGGAGGAAGCAAATTTGAATCAGCTAAAACGCCTTCAGAGCGGAATTGAAGGGCTTGATGAGCTGCTAATGGGCGGTTTCGTTGCCGGATCCTCGTACATCATTCAGGGGCGACCGGGCTCCGGCAAAACCATCCTGGCCAACCAGATCGGTTTCAATCACATCCGCAATGGCGGTCGCGTGCTGTTTGCAACCCTGCTTGCCGAGCCCCACGAACGGCTGTTTCAGTTCCTCTCCACCATGAGCTTCTTCGACAAGGACCGGGTTGGCGATCAGATCCAGTTCGTCAGTGCGTTCGACACCATGGAAAACGACGGCCTCGATGAAGTCGTCAAGCTGCTGCGCCGCGAGATCGTCCGCCAGAAGTCCACGGTGATGATCCTCGACGGGCTGCTCAATGCCCGCTCCAAAGCCGAATCCACGATCAACACCAAACGCTTCATCTCCGAGCTGCAGGGCCACGCCGCCTTCGCTGGTTGCACGGTGTTCTTCCTGACCAGCTCCCAGCTGGACGACGGCAGCCCCGAACACACGATGGTGGACGGCGTGCTGGAACTGGGTGAAGAACTGGTCGGCAACCGCTCCGTGCGCCGCATCAAGGCCCGCAAGACCCGTGGCAGCGGCGCCATTCCCGGCGCCCATGAATGCGAGATCACCGAAAACGGCCTGGTCGTCTACCCGCGCCTTGAAAGCACCATCACCCACTCGGCGCTCCGTGACAGCGCGGAATTCAGCGTTGTCCCCAGCGGGATCGACACGCTGGATCCGTTGATCGGCGGCGGACTGGTGGAATCATCCGTGACCTTGCTCCTCGGCCCGTCGGGCACGGGCAAGACCACGTTCGGCCTCAACTTTCTTGCGCGTGCTACGCCCGAGGAACCGGGGCTGTTGTTTGGCTTCTACGAATCGCCGCAGCGGCTGAGGGCGAAGGCGGCGGCGCTCGGGCTGGATTTCGAAGCGCTGGAACGCGCCGGTGCGCTGCACATTGCCTGGAGATCACCGACCGCCGAGTTGATCGACAAACTGGCCCTCGATCTGCTGAGGATCGTCGAGCAGCACGGCGTCAAGCGGGTGTTTCTCGACAGCCTCGGTGGCATGGCCCGGGCGTCGGCCGATCAATCCCGGATCCTGGACCTCTTCAGCGCCCTGATGAGCGAGCTTCGCGCCCGTGGCGTCACGGTGGTCTCGAGCTGGGAAATCCGTGGCCTGATCGGCGGCAAGATTGACGCGCCGGCCCCGGACATGTCGGGCATTGTCGACAACCTCATGCTGATTCGCTTCGCGCAATCAACAGCGGGGCTGACCCGGCAGCTGTCGATTCTGAAAATCCGCGATAACCCCTACGACCCGGCCCTGCTGGACGTCTTGATCGGCGAGCAGGGTTTGACTGTGAGAAAGGCTGCTTTCCATGCCCTCGACGATTCAGGCAATGCCACGGCGCTGCAGTCATCGCCGAGCCGATGATCGCTCGTTCGCGCGGAGGGTTGCATGACCACGATTCTGATTGTCGACGATGAATACCTCATCGCCGACATACTGAGCTTCGCGCTGGAAGATGAAGGCTACTTGACCGTCACTGCCGGCAGCGGGCAGAAGGCCCTGGGCATTCTCGAACGCGAACGTCCGCAGCTGATCATCACCGATTACATGATGCCGGGGATGAACGGCATCGAGCTCGCGGAGGCGGTGCGCGGGAATCAGGGGCTCGGGCAGATCCCCATTGTGCTCATGAGCGGTGCGCAGTCCCATCTGGGCATCGCCCGGCCCGACCTGTTCAGCAAGGTGTTCGACAAGCCGTTCGAGATCAGCGCCGTGCTGGAAGCGGTGCGCGCGCTGTTGTGTACTGGCTAGTGCGCGGTCGCGTGGGTCAGGCACCTGACTCAGTGCTTCGTCTTGAGGGTCTCGTAGCTCAGTCGCAGGTCTTTGGCCCAGCCGTCGAGCACCGGCTTGACAGCGTCCAGAGTCAGTTGCGTCTTTTCGTTTTCCAAGGGAGTGCCGCTGCCTTTGCGCACGACCTGGGCCAGCACCTTGTGGGTGTCGGCATCAAGAAACGCCGCCTCGGTGGCGATTGCCACGTCCTGATCCCGACCGCCGGCTGCGGTGTTCACGGCAGCCGCCACCAGCGCGAGGGGCACCACCTCGTAGGGCTTCAGGCCCTGGGTGCTGGTCGACACGGCGGTAATCGCCGGCCGCACGATAAGGGTGTCAGGCCCTGGCCCATTGACGACGCGCAAGTTCTTGCCGAGTTCGCGTTGCAGCGCGGTATCGAAGTAACGGGTGATCGACTGCAGGGTCTGCGCCGAGATCACCGCAGTCGGTTGGGGCCTGGGGTAAAACTGACTGGGTTCGATGTACACCTGGGTGTATTTGCTCAGCTTCACGTCCGGGTCGATCCAGCGCATGACAGGCGCGCCCGTCGCACTCTCCGCCGGCTTGAGGCGGCTGTAATCCTTGAGAAAGCCCGAATACTGACTGGGGTCCACCTGCGAGCTGGCGCAACCGCCGACCCCCAGCATGGCGCAACAGATCAGTGCCTTAAGCACCGGCATTTTCATGGTGTGACTCCCTTCGCTGTGTCCGTTAGATGGTGTCCGTCTGTGCACCTCGCGCCAGGGGCAGCAGGCAGCCCACGCCGGCGCAGCGCATCCGTGCGACGCCTGAATGCTGGGCTGCCGGCCGAGCGCTTCGTGGTGCTCAAGCAACGCTAGCAGTTAATTATTTTGCCGCCAGTGAGCTGAATCGATGAAGGGGAAATACTTCGGGGACGAGAGGGGAGTAACGAGTGGGGATCCGGGCAGCGCTGGGGCCGCCCGGGGGATATCAACTGCTGTATTAACGGCCGTCAGCAACCTTGCGCTCGATCTCGGCTGACTTCTTGTTCAGCTCTTCGACGTCCTGTTCCTTCTCGCGATTGGAGGTCGGGGTGATGACTTCGTCCACCGCGCGGGTGTTGTCGTCGGTGTCGTTGAGGTCTCGCTGTACGACGTTGACGGGTTTGCCGGCGCTGTCCAGGGTTGGCGCGTCAGGCTGGGTGACGTTACGTGGGTCAACCGGGGTGTCTTGGCTCATGGATTCATCCTCGCTGTGGGTATGTAGCTTGGATGTGTCGGAGGTCGGCGAGTTCGGGTTTTTTTCGACCGCGCGCGAACCCGATCCTGCCCCGGTCAACGTTGCTCCACCAGATTGAGAAAGCGTCGCGTGCGCTCGTTGTCCGGATCGACCAGCACTTCGTCCGGCGTGCCGTCGGCGACGATGCGGCCGGCCTCCATGAACAGCACGCGGTCGGCAATGTCCTGGGCAAACTTCATTTCGTGGGTCACCAGCAGCATGGTCATCTGCTGCTCGTGGGCGATAGCGCGAATCACCGCCAGCACTTCACCGACCAGCTCCGGATCAAGCGCCGAGGTGACTTCGTCGAACAGCATCACCTGGGGCCGCATGGTCAGCGCCCGGGCGATCGCCACGCGCTGTTGCTGACCGCCGGAAAGCTGCGCGGGGTAAGCATCGGCCTTGTGACTCAACCCGACCAGCCCGAGGTATTGCTGGGCGCGCTCGAGGGCCTCTTCGCGGCTCAGCTTGAGCACTTGAAGGGGGGCCTCGGTGACGTTCTCCTGCACGGTCAGGTGCGGGAACAGATTGAACTGCTGAAACACCATGCCGACGCGGTGCACCACCGGTGGCTTTTTCGCGCCCGGCCAGTGCCAGCCGCCGGACTTGGCGGGCACCGGCGCGCCGGCCACCTCAATGCTGCCGTGCTGATAGGCCTCAAGGCCCTTGATCAGCCGCAGCACCGTGGATTTGCCCGAACCGCTGGGGCCGATCAGGGCGACTCTCTGGCCGGCGGGAATGCTCAGGTCAAGATGATCAATGACCCGGGTTGCGCCGAAGTTTTTCACCACTTGCTTGAGGATGATCTGCGGCGAAGCGCCGGGCAGAGCGTGTGCGAGATCAGACATGGCTGCGCCTCTCGAAATATTTGAACAACAGGGAGGTCGGCACGCTGATCGCCAGGAACATCAGTGCCATCACCGTGTAGGGCTCGTTGTAGCGGTAGGTCATGCCGGCGATCTGTTTGGCCGCCTGGAACAGCTCGGGAATCGTGATCACCGCCAGCAGCGGGGTTTCCTTGAACATCCCGATGAGGTAATTGCCAAGCACCGGCAGCATCGGCTTGAGGGCCTGGGGCAGGACGATCCGCCGCCATGTGGTGGCGCCGTCGAAATCCAGGGCTCTGGCCGCTTCCCATTGACCGGCCGGCACGCCTTCGATGGCGCCGCGAAAGGCTTCGGCAATGTAGGCGGCGTAATACAGCCCGAGGCCGATGACCCCGGTGGAAATCGCCGGCAGGGTCAGGCCGGCCAGGGGCAGGGCGAAGAACAGCACGTACAGCTGAACCATCAGCGGAGTGTGTCGAAAGAAGCTCAGGTAGCCGGCGCTCAGTCTTTGCACCAACGGGTTATTAGATCGCTGAGCAATGGCCAGCAGCAGACCGAGCAGCACCGCCAGCAGGAAGCCGAGAACCACCACTTGCAGCGTCACCAGCAGGCCCTGAAGCAGATCGGGGACGATGGACCAGGCGAAGGCGTAATCGAAGTTCATCGCGCCACCCCGCGACGCCAGTGAGTGACCCGCTGCTCATAGCGTTTGACCAGCCAGCTGAGCGGCCAGGCCATGACGAAGTAGCACACCAGCACGATGCTCCAGATCAGCGTCTGCTGGCCCAGAGTGGTGATCAACTGGCCGCCGGAGAAGGTCAGGTCGCTGAGGGTGATCAATGACACCAGTGAGGTGGTCTTCAGCAATTCGACCAGTTGGTTGCCCATCGGCGGCAGCATGAACGGCAGCGCCTGGGGCAGGATGACTCGGCGAAACGCGGTCATCGCGTCGAAGTCCAGCGCCTTGATCGCGTCGCGTTGGCCTCGGGCGACATTGCTCAGGGCCGAGCGCACGATTTCCGAACCGTAGGCGGAGAAGGTCAGGCCCAGGCCGAGAATGCCGGTGATCATCGGCGCCAGGGTGATGCCGAACAGCGGCAGGATGAAGAACAGGTAGAACAGCAGCACCAGGGCGGATATGCCGCGCAGGATTTCGACGTAGACCGTCGCGATCCAGCGCAGCGCGCGCCACGGCGACAGGCGCATCAGCGCGATGACAAACGACATCACCACCACGACGATTTGAGCGAAGAAGGTGATTTCGAGGGTGACCAGTGCGCCGTTGGCCAGTTGGCGGGCGATGAAGCGCGCGGTGTCCAGGGTGGAAGCATCAAAAAGCATGGGCCGTACTCGTATGGGTTGGGGCCTTGATATTGCGGGGCGAAAATTGGCAGCGTCAGGTGCTTGCGGTCCTGCGGAATGCACGCGGTCTGTAGGACCGGCTTCAGCCGGGAAGAGGCCCGTGCAGGCGCTCTCCATTTTGCAGTGTGCCCACCGCCGCCTTCCCGGCTAAAGCCGGTCCCACTGAATGCACGCGATCCCACAGTAGGACTGGCTTTAGCCGGGAAGAGGCCCGTGCTGGCGCCCTCCATTTTGCCGTGTGCCCACCGACGCCTTCCCGGCTGAAGCCGGTCCTACAATGGCAACAGCATCGGCATCAGCGGTTGCAGCGCTGCTCGGCGGTCACGTCTGCGGGTGGCAGTTCGTTTTCGGTGTAGCCGTATTTCTGCAGAATCTTCAGCAGGTCGCCGGAAGCGCGCAGTTTCGCCAGTTGCTCGTTGAACGCCTGGATAAACGCCGGATCGTTTTTCGGCAGGCCGTAGGCGTGGTAATTCCAGGTTGGCTTACCGTCGGCATCCGGGATCTGCTCGAACGGCAGCGCCCGTTCAACCGGCGTGCCTTCGGCTTTTTTCAGCAGGCCGATGATTTCGGCATCCGGGAAGTACACCACGTCGACGCGATCGGCCTGCAGCGCGGCGAGGGCTTCGGTGTCCTTGTCGAACAACACGACGTTGCCATTGCTGATGCCGCTGTCCTTGGCTTCCTGCACCTGATTGCTGCCAGGCTGGGTCGCCAGGCGCGCCTTGCCGTTGGCCGCGACGTCCTTGAGGCTGTGCAGCTTCAGCGGGTTGCCGGCCTTGACCAGAAACGCACCGCCGGAACGGGTGACCGGGTTCGAATAGCCAATCACTTTGCAGCGCGCCGGATTGATGAACAGGCCGGCGCCGATCAGATCGAAACGACCTGCTGCCAGTCCCGGCACCAGCGAGCCGAACTCGGTGATGGGCAGTTCAACCTTGGTGACGCCCAGCGGTTCGAGAATGGCCCGGAGGATCTCGACGTTGGCGCCGACGATTTTCCCGTCGGTCCCCACGTACGCGTAGGGTTGCTCGTTGGCGATGCCGGCGGTCAGGCCCTGACTGCGCCCCTTTTCCAGCAGGCCGGCAACGGCAGAGAACGAAAACACGGCATTCAGCAGCAAGGCGGAGCCGAGTGCGGCAGACAGCGACAGCGGTTTTAAGCCTTTCATCAAGTGCGCTCAAGAGTGGGAATGAAGGTCAGGTGCAGCGGTTGGTTACGCCAGGTGCTCCGTTCATGGCGTCCAGATGTCCACGTCCTTGGCATCCACAGCAGTGGGCAACAGCCCGGCATTGAAAAAGGCATCGGCGATCTTCTGTTGCTCGCCCAGTTGGTCTGCCTTCACCGGCTCGACCTGATAACTGCGATGGGCGTTGGCGGCCTCGACGGTGTCCACGTCCAGATTGCCCCACAACGGGCCGAGCACTTGCGCCGCCTCATGGGGGTGGCTTTTGACCCAGGCGCCCGCCAGGTGCAACTGTTCATAAACCCGCTTCAACACCTCGGGATGAGCCTTGGCGTAGGCCGTGCTGGTCAAGTAGTAGCGTTTGTAACTCGCCAGGCCGGCACCGTCAGTCAGGGTGCGCGTCGGCAATTGCCGCTGCACGCTGGTGAGGAAGGGCTCCCAAGTGACCCAGGCGTCGACCTTGTCATTCTCGAATGCCGCCCGGCCGTCTGCCGGGGACAGGTACGCCGGGTAGATATCGGAGAACGACAGCCCGGCCTTGGTCAGCGCAGCGATCAACAGGTAATGGGTGCCGGCTGCCCTGGTCACCGCGATCTTCTTGCCTTTCAAGTCCGACAATTGGCGGATCGGCGAGTCATTGCGCACAACGATGGCCTGGGCGGCGGGCGAAGGCGACTCTTCAGCGAAATAGGTGAGCCTGGCCTTCGCGGCCTGGGCGAAGATTGGCACGGTGTCGGCGACGTCCGCGCTGATGTCGACGTTGCCGACATTGAGTGCTTCAAGCAGGGGCAGACCGCTGGGGAATTCGTGCCAGGTGATGTCGATGTTGTCTTTGCCCAGCGCCTGCTCGAGGGTGCCCTGGGTCTTGAGCAGGGCGATCAGGGTGGAAGATTTCTGATAGCCGATGCGCACCGTTTCTCGCGCATTTGCCGACACTGCAAAACTGCTCGCCACCGCAGCGACCAAACCGATCAGCCAGGCGTGTCGGACGAAAGTGCCTGCGGTTGTGCGTGGAGTGGGCATGGCGGGCTCGTGGCGTGAGTGAGGCGCGGGAAGGCGCAAGCCACAAATCATAGAGTTCTAAAAAGAATTGGCTAAATATCATTTGGTTATGAGGTTATGCACTCTGGCGTCGCATGGCAAAACCGGTGACCAGGGCGGGGACCGCTCTGGCACGGCGGTCCCCGGTCTTGCGGCGCGCAATCAGGCCGTGGTGGCCTTGTCGCGCACAGGCAATGTCCAGTTCGGTCGAACGAAGTGGCAGGTGTAGCCGTTAGGGATGCGTTCCAGGTAATCCTGATGCTCGGGCTCGGCTTCCCAGAACGGGCCGGCGGGGGCGATTTCGGTGACGACTTTGCCCGGCCACAGGCCCGACGCCTCCACATCGGCCACCGTGTCCAGGGCGACGGCTTTCTGCTCGTCGCTGAGGTAGAAAATCGCCGAGCGATAGCTCACGCCCAAGTCGTTGCCCTGACGGTTCGGGGTCGACGGATCGTGAATCTGGAAGAAGAATTCCAGGATTTTGCGGTAGGAAATCTGTTCGGGGTCGAAGACGATCTCGATGGCTTCGGCGTGGGTGCCGTGGTTGCGATAAGTGGCGTTGTCAACGTCGCCACCGGAGTAGCCGACACGGGTCGACACGACGCCGGGGTAGCGGCGCAGCAAGTCCTGCATGCCCCAGAAGCAGCCTCCGGCGAGCAGCGCGGTTTCGGTGTGGGTGGTCATGGGCAAGTCCTTCCAGCTATTAACGGTGTGTGTCAGGTACGCAGTGCAGTGTGCGTGTCTGCGAGCGCGCGGCGCAACGGCCGGCCTTGAAGATCAGATGACTGACGCGCGCACTCGTTCAGTCGCCGCCGAACTGCTGACGGTATTGGCCAGGCGTCACGCCAATGCGCTCGCTGAACGCCTTGCGCATGTGCCGCGCGCTGCCAAAGCCGCAGCGACTGGCCACGACCTTGAGGGGCAGGTCGCTGCCTTCGAGCAGTTTGCGCGCGTGATCGATGCGCGCGTTGAGCAGAAATTGCATGGGCGTCAGGCTGACTTCGCGCTGGAACGCCCGGGCAAAATTGCGCGGGCTCATCGTTGCCAGGTCGGCCATGCGCTGCACGGTGTAGGCCTCATCAATGTGGTCGACGACGTAGGCCTGCACCCGGGCGATCGCGCTGTCATCCCTGGGTACTGCCGCCAACAACGGGCCGTAGGGCGTTTGGCCGCCCTGACGCTTCATGACCACCAGCAGCACTTTGGCCACTTCCAGGGCGATCTCTTTGCCGTGGTCTTCGGCGACGATGGCCAGCGCCATGTCGATGCCCGCCGTGATACCACCCGACGTGATCAGGTTGCGGTCGACGACGTAGATCTGCTCGGTTTCGACGCGGGAGGCAGGGAAACGCCGAGCCAGGCGCTCGACGTAGTTCCAGTGGGTGGTGCAGCGGTAGCCGTCGAGCAGACCAGCGTCACCCAGCAGAAACGCGCCGGTGCAGATCGCTCCGAAACGCCGGGCGGCCTGGGCGGCGGCCGGTAGCCAGGCGGTGAGCTGAGGATGGCTGACACCGTAGGCACCTGGTCCGCCGGGGACCAGCAGCAGGTCAATATCGGGCGGCAGATCGTCCAGCGCCACATCCGCCTGGACCTTGAGCCCGCAGGAGCTGCGGATGAGCAGCGGAGGTTCGGCCACCGTGATCAGTCGATACTGTTTTTCCGGCGCCAGCAGTCGATTGGAAATCGAAAAGACGTCCATGGGGCCGGTCACGTCGAGCATGAGCACGTCGTTGAACAGCACCACCGCCACTGTTTTCTGCCCTGAGATGTCGCGCATGCCTTGATTGCCTTTCTATTACCGCCACTGCCAGCGCAGGGCGACGAGCCTGAATCCAGGCGGCATTCTAGGGGATTGCGCGAATGAATGTGAATGATTGGCGTTTGGAAGCCAATTGGATGAGTTTGGCGGTTTTGTCGCGGTTGATTGAACCGGGCTTGATCAGAGGAATCGGGAGCGGCTGGCTCGATAACAACCTTTCAGTAACAGCAGGTCGGCAGCTGAAAGCGAATGCGTGCGCCACCGCTGGCCGAGGCTTGTGCCCAGATGCGCCCGTGGTGCGCGTCGACCACCGAGCGGCAGATCGCCAGTCCGACGCCGAGGCCACTGGTCTTGGTGGTGTAGAACGCGCCAAAGATCTGCTCGCGACGGTCAGGGGGGATGCCGGGGCCGTTGTCCTCAACGCAGACTTCGACACCGTCGCCGAGGGTAAATGAATGGATGCGCAACACGGCGGCGTCACGGCCGCAGCCGGCCATGGCTTCCACGGCATTGGTGATGAGGTTGACCAGCAATTGCTGCAACTGCACGGCATCGGCAACGATCGACTGGTCAACGTATAGCCCGGTTTCGAGCCGTACCCGCTGGGCAGTCAGCAGCGGCTGGGTAAGGCCGACTGCGTCGCGAATGACGTCGTCAATTTTCAGGATGCGCAGCTGCAAGGGCGCCTGACGGGCCAGCGCACCGAGGGCTTTGACGATGTTGGCGGCGCGTTCGCAGCCGGCGCGGATTTCCTTCAAGCCGGCGATGGCTTCGTCGACGTCCGGCACGTCGCGCTGCAGCCAACGCAGGCTGGCGGCCGCGTTGGCGGCGATGCCCAAAAGGGGCTGGCAGATCTCATGGGCGATGGAGGCGCTGAACTCGGCCATCTTTCGGACGTGGAAGGTTTGAGCATAGTCGCTTTGCGCGGCGGCAACCTGATCGCAGCCCGCCGTGCGGTGCGCTGTCGGGTGCGACAGAGGGGGCAGGGAAGGGTGCCGAATCGCATCCGGCCAGTGCTGCTCCGCTGGCTGCGGGAAGCGCGTGTAAAGAGGAGATTGATGTTCGTCCAGCATCGTAGCCCCCGGCGGTCCGACGTCCTGTGCTTCGTCGCGCTTGAGTATACGCAGCGTGTCCGGCTTGAAACGCAGGCGAGGGCGGTTTGGCAGGAACAGGCACCCGGATGTCTGTCAGAGTCCCCACACAAGCTGAACGGAACCCGGGGCGCGCGTTCCACTGGCACCTTCTCGCAGCACCGTACGGAAATGGTGAGACCGCGATCATCGTAGGACTGGCTTCAGCCGGGAAGGCGCCGGCTGTCACACCACAGAATTGATGGCGTACACACAAGCCTATTCCCGGCTGAAGCCGGTCCCACTGAGTCACCGCGAGCACATGTAGGACTGGCTTTAGCCGGGAAAGCGTAGGGGGTAACACCGCGAAATTGATGGCGTACACACAAGCCTATTCCCGGCTGAAGCCGGTCCCACTGACTCACCGCGAGCACATGTAGGACTGGCTTTAGCCGGGAAGGCGTAGGGGGTAACACCGCGAAATTGATGGTGAACACACCGGCCTATTCCCGGCTGAAGCCGGTCCCACTGAGTCACCACGAGCACATGTGGGACCGGCTTTAGCCGGGAAGGCGTCAGCTATCACACCGCAGCATCAGTGGCGTACACAGATCGCGAAGCGACTTCGGCAAAAAAGCTGCTCATGGCAAGGCCTTGGGTAAGCGCGGTGGCAGCCTGTGCTTCGGACCTCCAACCCTGTCAGCCGCTGACACTGTTGCCTCAGCAACAGCACTCCACCACTTTCCATGGAAAACAAACAGTTACGCCCCTTCACACCCAAAGATTGCCCTGAACCCCCGGGACTTTCCGGCGTGGCATAAAGCCTGCAATGACCCGCAAACGAACCCGCGTCGACCCGCTTATGGCGTCACGTTTTGGCAGTCATTGGCAGGAGTAATTGTGTCTACAGCCCCATCATTAAACCCTCACAACCTTTCAGCGCCGGGACCGGCCGGCATCCATCGACGCCTCGATGGCGATAACCTCATTACCCAGGACCAGGGTTGATATGGCGTTCGATGTTGAATTTGTCGTGTCCACGCTGCCCGCGTTCGTCAGCGCCGTTGGCGTCACGTTGCAGGTCGGCTTCATCGCCATCGGCACGTCGCTGTGCGTGGCGCTGATCAATGCCGCGATTACTGCGTTCGGCGTGCCCATCCTGCGCCCACTGGTACGGGTGTACGTGGAGCTGGCGCGCAATACGCCGTTGCTGATCCAGCTGTTTTTCATCTACTTCGCGCTGCCGACCCTGGGGATCCGCATCTCCGGGTTTGCCTCGGCGATCATTGCCATGACTTTCATGGGCGGCGCTTACCTGACCGAGATCCTGCGCGCGGGCATAGACGCGGTGCCCAAATCGCAGATCGAATCGGGGCTGTCCATCGGGCTGTCGCGCTGGCAGTTGCTGCGCCACGTCATTCTGCCCCAGGCCGGGATCCTCAGCCTGCCGGCGCTGTTCGCCAACTTCATCTTCCTGCTCAAGGAAACCACCGTGGTTTCGGCGGTGGCGGTGCCGGAAATTCTCTACACCACCAAGAGCTACATCGCGCTGTATTACAAAACCTACGAAATGCTCGCGGTCATGACCGGCCTCTGCGTGCTGCTGTTCGTGCCGCTGTCGCTGCTGCTGCGCCTGATTGAAAGGAGGCTCCAGCATGGCCAGTTCGGGTCTTGAATTGCTGTGGGTGTCGGCGCCGCAATTGGCCCAGGGCATCGGCCGCACGCTGGGCATTTCGCTGCTGGCGATCGCCTTCAGCAGTGTAGGCGGTGTGATCTATGGCGTGCTGCGCAACCTTGGCGTGCGCTGGATCGACGGGGTGCTGCTGGTCTACCTGGAACTGTTCAGGGCGATCCCGGTGCTGGTCTGGTTGTACCTGTTCTTCTTCGGTTTGCCGATTTTTCTTGGCTGGAACATCCCGGGTTTCTGGTGCGCGGTACTGGTGTTGTCGCTGTGGGGCGCCAGTGAAACCGGCGAAGTGGTGCGTGGCGCACTGCGCTCGATTCCGAGGGGGCAACGGGAAGCGGGTCTTGCGATTGGCCTGGGGCCGTTGCAGCTTTACGGCCGCGTGCTGCTGCCCCAGGCGCTGCGACGCATGACGCCGCCGCTGATCAACGTCTTCACCCGGCTGATCAAAACCAGTTCCCTGGCGGTGCTGATCGGGGTCGTTGACGTGATCAAGATCGGCCAGCAAATCATCGAACGAACCTATGAGTCGGTGCTGATCTACGGCTTCCTGTTCGTATTCTTCTTTCTTGCCTGTTATCCGCTGTCGGCCGCTTCGCGGGTGCTCGAGCGGCGTTGGAATCATTCATGAGCCCATTGATAGAACTGACCCGCTTCAGCAAAAACTTCGGTTCGGTGCCGGTGTTGCAAGACGTTGACCTGAGCGTTCGCGAAGGCGAAGTGGTGGTGATCCTCGGGCCCAGCGGCTGCGGCAAAAGCACCCTGCTGCGTTGCCTCAACGGTCTCGAACTGGGCCACGCCGGGCAGTACTGGTTCGCTGGTCAGAACCTGCCGGCCAACACCGATTGGCGTCAGGTGCGGCAACAGATCGGCATGGTGTTTCAGAGCTACCACCTGTTCCCGCACATGACGGTGCTGGAGAACATTTTGCTCGGGCCGCTGAGCGTGCAAAAGCGCACACGCGTCGACGCGCAGCAACAGGCCGAGACGCTGCTGAGCCGTGTCGGCCTGCTGGACAAGCGCGACGCCTACCCGCGCGAGCTTTCCGGTGGCCAGCAGCAACGCATCGCCATCGTCCGCGCGCTGTGCATGAACCCCAGGGTCATGCTGTTCGACGAAATCACGGCTGCGCTTGATCCGGAAATGGTCAAGGAAGTGCTGGAAGTCATCCTCGACCTGGCCCGCAGTGGCATGACTTTGTTGATCGTCACCCACGAAATGGCCTTCGCCCGCGCGGTGGCCGATCGAATCCTGTTCATGGACGGCGGCCGTATCGCCGAACAGAGCGACCCCGAATCCTTCTTCAGCGCCCCGCAGACCGCACGCGCGCAGCAGTTCCTGGAGAAATTCTCCTACGTAGAAAACATGCCAAAAAGGAAAGCATCGTGACCCTTAAATCTGCCTTTGTACTGCCACTGCTCGCCCTGGGATTGCTGGTCGGCACGGCTGCCGCCCATGCTGCCGACTCTGCCGCAGGGTCACTGGAAAAAATCAAGGCGCGCGACAAGTTGATTGTCGGCGTTTTCAGCGACAAACCGCCGTTCGGCTTCGTCAACGAACAGGGCGACTACGTCGGCTTTGACACCGATCTGGGGCGGCGCTTCGCCAAGGACCTGCTCGGCGACGAGAAGAAGATCGAGTTTGTGGTGGTAGAGCCCGCCAGCCGGATTCCGTTTCTGCAGAGCGACAAGGTTGACCTGATCCTCGCCAACATGACGGTGACGCCGGAGCGCGCGCAAGTGGTCGACTTCACCCACCCCAACCTGCGCGTCGCCGTTCAGGCGCTGGTGCCCGACAGCAGCCCGGTGAAGACGCTGGACGATCTGGCCAGCAAAACCGTCATCGTCACCACCGGCACCACGGCGGATATCTGGCTGACCAAGAATCACCCCGACTGGAAGCTGCTCAAGTTCGAGAAGAATTCCGAGTCGCTGCAGGCGCTGGCCAACGGCCGAGGCGATGCTTATGCCCAGGATAACCTGGTGCTGTTTAGCTGGGCCAAGCAGAACCCGGGCTACCGCGTGCTGGCGCAGAAACTCGGCGACGAAGCACCGATCGCCCCGGCGGTGAAGAAGGGCAACACGGAACTGCGCGATTGGGTGAACACCGAACTGGCCAGCCTCGGTCAGCAGAAGTACCTGCTCACGCTGTACAACCAGTACGTGCGCGATCAACTGGCGGCGGACACCGATCCGTCGGCGGTGATCGTTGAAGGCGGGGCGTGGTAGCCCTGATGGACTGAACTCGCGAGGGGGCACCGGGAAGCGGCTGTTTCGTTCACCCTCGATTTTGCGGTGTTCCCTCTGAAGCTTTCCGGCTAAAGCCAGTCCCACTGAATGAACGCATGCCGTGAGTGGGACCGGCTTCAGCCGGGAAGGGGCCGGTACGAGCACCCGCGATTTTGCGCTGGTCAGGCGGCTCGTCTCAAACGCTGCCCTCGCTCTCGATCACCAGAACGCGCGCTTCACCCAGCGGGTGGGCAACGTGGGCCGTGCCGATGGAGGCGTAGAAAATATCCCCCGTTTGCAGCACGGTTCTTTGCTCGACGCCGTCCTGCTTGAAGCGCATCTCCACTTGCCCGTCCAGCACCACAAATACCTCCTGACCGTCGTTGACGTGCCATTTGTAGGGCTGATCGGTCCAGTGCAGGCGTGTGGTGATGCCGTTCATGTTGGCGATGTCCAACGCGGCCCACGGGCGCTCACCGGTAAAGTCTTTGCTGCGGATGATGTTCATGGGGAGGTTCGTTCAAGTGCGGGTTGGTGACGATGAACCGCGATGTTGCGGTGTCGGGTTTCCAACGTTCGATGCGCAGGATCATAAGGTCGCGATGACAGGGTGCAACGGGTTGCCAAGGCAGTAGGGGCTAAAAGCGCAAGATTCTGCAAGTGGCGTTGTCGGCCGTCGATGTCCGAAATCATTGCGGATCTGACATTGCCGGGCGTGCGGTTGGCCTTTAGACTCCCGGCCATCCACTAGACGACTGGTCTACGCAGGTCGGTCTGGTCAGAACTTTCAACGACTTAACGGAGTATCACCCTATGGCTACGCAACCCTTGCTCACCCACGTCAACCTTGGTCGGCATGTGCTGAAAAACCGCATTGCCTTCCCGCCATTGACCCGCCAGAGAAGCCTGCAGCCGGGTGATATCGCTTCGGAGCTCATGGCCACCTACTACCAGCAGCGTGCGTCCGCCGGTTTCATGATCACTGAAGGCACCCAGATCGAGCCGCGCGGCCAGGGCTATGCATGGACCCCGGGCATCTACAGCGCCGCACAGGTCGAAGGCTGGCGCAAAGTGACCGACGCGGTGCACGCGGAAGAGGGCGTGATTTTCGCTCAGCTCTGGCATGTGGGTCGTGTGTCCCATCACGCGTTGCAGCCCAACGGCGAAGCGCCGGTTGCCCCTTCGGCGATCCCGGCGGCCAACGCCAAGGCGTTCATCGAAACCGCGCCGGGCGCAGGGCAACTGGTGGTGCCGCCGACGCCTCGCGCACTGACTGTCGAAGAAATCCGCGAGCTGGTGAAGCTGTACGCCCAGGCGGCGAAAAACGCCATCGAAGCGGGTTTTGACGGCGTCGAAATCCACGCGGCCAACGGTTACCTCGTTAATCAGTTCATCTCCGAGCACGCCAACCACCGGGAAGACGAATACGGCGGCTCGCTGGAAAACCGCCTGCGCTTTCTGCGCGAGATCGTCACTGCCGTCGCCGAAGCGGTAGGCGGGGACCGTCTGGGTGTGCGATTTTCGCCACTGTTCGCCAGCACCGATGAAGAACGCGTCTACATCGGCCTGGTGGAAAGCGATCCGCACCACACCTACGTCGAAGCCATCAAGGTCCTGGGAAACGCAGGCGTCGCTTACGTCTCCATCGCCGAAGCCGACTGGGACAACGCCCCCGAGCTGCCGGACACCTTCCGCAAAGCCATCCGCGAAGCCTTCAGCGGACGCATCATCTACGCCGGCCGCTACACCGCCGAACGTGGCAACCGCCTGATCGACGCTGGCCTCGCCGACCTCATCGCCTTCGGCCGCCCCTTCATCGCCAACCCCGACCTGCCGGCCCGCATCGCCAACGGCTGGCCCCTCAACCCCGTCAACCCGGCGACCCTGTATGGCGGGACTGAAGAGGGCTACATCGACTACCCGGTTTATCAGGCCGGCAAGTGAAGGCAGCGGCCCGCAGCTGACTGATGCGACGCAGAGCGTCGGAAGATGCGTTCCCACGCGGAGCGTGGGAACGATCAAATCGGCGGGACTGGCTTCATCGATCAACATTGATGGTGCATGCACTGGCTTCTTCCCGGCTAAAGCCGGTCCCACTAAGAGCAGCGCGTGCATTCAGCAAAATTGGCGGTGATCCCGCCGGCCTCTTCCCGCTTGAAGCCAGTCCTACGAACAGCAGCGGGTGCAGTTAGTGGGACCGGCTTTAGCCGGGAAGCTTTTGATCTGCTTTTGATCTTCGTACACAAAAAGCTCAGTCACCGCCAATCGCGACTTTGGTGCAGGCCGAACGCAGACGATGCGCAGTGGGCCGAGCGGCATGGATGCCGCGAGAGCGCCGCTAGGACATGATGTCCGTTCGGCGCGGGCCCACGGAGCGTCGTCGGAGTGAGGGAACCCGACGAAGTCGGGCCAAACCGAGAGCTAGCACCCTTGGTTACTTGGGGTGCTTTTCCAAGTAACTCGCCGAAGGCGAAACCGAGGCCGTTAGGCCGACGCTCTTGATCTCGACGTTCCAGAGCTGCCGAGCACTACTCCCGCGTCGCGATCTCATCCAGATGATTCAACAGCGCCAGCGGATCCTCATACACCCGCAACGCCCCGGCCCGCTCCAGCTCGCTCGTATCGTACCCACCCGAAAGCAGCCCGATCCCCGTCGCCTTACACCGCCGCGCCGCGAGCATGTCCCAGATCGCATCACCGACCACCAGACAATCCTCAATCTTCGCGTCAATCTTCTTCGCCGCCGTCACAAACAAATCCGGGTCCGGCTTGCCGTTCTTCACATCATCGCGCGTGATCAGATTGATCTGCTCCGGTTCCAGACCCAACGCCTTCAGATTGATCCGCGCGGTCGACATCTCCCCACTGGTCGCGATGCACCACGGGAAGCCCTCATCGTCCAGCGTCTTCAGCAAATCAACAGCGCCGGGCAACGCAATGATCTGATCCTGGGTTCTCTCGTACGCCTCAGCGTGCTTCTTGCTCAACCGATCGGCCTGCGCCTCACTGATCTCCATCCCGGTCTCCCGGGACAGCATCTTCAACATCAAACCGCCGCTCATGCCGATCTTGCGGTGGATTCGCCACATCGCCAGTGGGATGTTCTCCGAATCGAGGGCTTCCTTCCACGCCGTGACGTTCTGATAAACGCTGTCAGTCAAGGTGCCGTCGAGGTCGAAAAGGAAGGAGGTATTGGATCGCATGGTGTGGCTCCGTTGGTACAGATGTCATCCGCTGACAATGGTTAAAAAGGGACGCGCTCTCCGTTCGGAAAGCGCCTCAGCGAAACAGGCTCAGGACAACCCGAGTGTCAGCCGCTTCAAGCGGCACTCCACGACCTTGTCGTAGAACTCGGAAAGCGCTTCGGCCTGCTGCGCGTCAATGCCGCCGCAGCACTGCAGACCGAGCACGAAGCCGTTGGCCTGAGCGCCGTTCTTGACGGCGTCGATGGTCGAGCCGGACGCATGGATATCAGCGAGGATGCGCTCGCTTTGCGGTCGCAGCACCGGGGGCAAGTGATCAATGATATCGGTCATGGGAAGGCTGCCTTTCAGTTCTCTGTCCGCAGGTCTGCGCTTGCACAGATGCGGTTGAATGCTCATGCAAGACCTGACCGGGAGAGGGACGCAGCGGTTCCGACAAATTCTTAAAATGGCCGCGAACGGCAGGGGACAGTGGGACTGGCGTTAGCCGGGAAGGCGTCGGGTGCTACACCACAACACTGATGGTGTACAAACCGGCCTCTTCCCGGCTGAAGCCGGTCCCACCGGAATCAATCTATACGCGGGTGCTGCTGAACCAGGCTCTCGCGTTTGGCTTGCAGTTCAGCAATCTGCGTGTCGATGTCTTCGATCTTCTGCTCGATGTTGTCGTGATGCTCCTGCAGCAGCTCGCGGGCCTCGTTGAGGTCAGATGCCGCTGGCGCTGCGCCACGCAAAGGCTTGTTCGCCGTTTCCTTCATGGTCAGGCCGGTGATCAGGCCCACCACCGCCACCACCATCAGGTAGTACGCCGGCATGTACAGGTCCTGGGTGGTTTCAACCAGCCAGGCGACCACGGTCGGGGTCAGACCTGCAATCAGCACCGAGACGTTAAAAGCACTGGCCAGCGCGCTGTAACGGATGTGGGTGGGGAACATCGCCGGCAGCGTCGAGGCCATCACACCGATGAAGAAGTTGAGGATCACCGCGATCAGCAGCAGACCGGCGAAGATCAGGCCCAACTGGCCGCTGTTGATCAGCTTGAACGCCGGAATCGATAGCACCAGCAAGGCAATGCTGCCAGCGATGATGAAGGGACGGCGGCCGATCTTGTCGCTGAGGAAGCCGATCAGCGGCTGCACGAACAGCATGCCGACCATGATCGCCACGATGATCAGCACGCCACGGTCTTCGCTGTAATGCAGGTTGTGCGACAGGTAGCTGGGCATGTACGTGAGCAGCATGTAGTACGTGACGTTGGTCGCCGCGACCACGCCGATGCAGGTCAGCAGGCTGCGCCAGTGCTTGGTGGCGACTTCCTTGAAGGAGACTTTCGGGCCGTGGGCCAGGCCTTCGCGGTCGCCTTGCTCGAGTTTTTCAACGTGCTGCTGGAACGCCGGGGTTTCTTCCAGAGCATTACGCAGATAGAGACCGACCATGCCCAGGGGCAGGGCGAGGAAGAACGGCAGACGCCAGCCCCATTCGAGGAACTTCTCTTCACCCACCACAGAGGAAATCAGCACAACGACCCCGGCCCCGAGGACGAAACCGGCGATCGAGCCGAAGTCCAGCCAGCTGCCGAGGAAGCCGCGTTTACGGTCCGGCGCGTATTCTGCGACGAAGATCGAGGCGCCGGTGTACTCGCCGCCGACCGAGAAGCCCTGGGCCATCTTGGCCAGCAGCAGCAGAATCGGCGCCCAGATGCCAATGGATTCATACGAGGGAATCAGCCCGATGGCAAAGGTGCTGAGGGACATGATGACAATGGTCGCGGCGAGGACTTTTTGTCGCCCGTACTTGTCGCCGATGGCGCCGAAGAACACGCCGCCGATAGGGCGAATCAGGAAGGGCACGGAAAAGGTCGCGAGGGCCGCGATCATCTGCACGCTGGGGTCGGCGCCGGGGAAGAAGATCTTGCCCAGTGCGTAGGCCACGAAGCCGTAGACGCCGAAGTCGAACCATTCCATTGCGTTGCCCAGCGCGGCGGCCGTGATGGCCTTCCGCATCTTGGCATCGTCGACAATAGTGATGTCTTGCAACCCGATCGGGTTGACGGTTTTCTTGCGTGATCTCATAAAAGTCCCGGCAGCTGGAAGTATGACGTTGTGGCAATCAAAGCCCTGGCTATCGGCGACGCGCGCACTCCGTCGAATGCGGTGCTGTCGCAATAGTGGCAGGCTGATCTGCATCTGATAGGACAAGGGCGTAAATAATTCAGAACGGGCGCCATATATTTTGAACCCGTACAAATGAGTGCCTAATCAACCGGCTCTATCAGTCGATAAACTCAAACAGGTTGGATCCAATGAATTAAATTCATCGGGACTAGACCAGCGGTAGTCTCAGGCTATTGCCAGAGTGATGGCGCAATGACATATTCGCTCCGCCATCCATTCACACCCACGGAACATCATGCGCCCCTTCAAGTCACTTGTTGCAGCCTCAGTGCTGATCAGCGGGTGCAACGGAATGCCCACCGCTTTTACTCAGGACCCTGTATTTGACCAAGCCTTCGTCGTCCACTCCGGTGCGCCGTTGCCCTATCTGATGATGGGCACCGCGATCCAGTGGAATGAAGATTATGCCGTGACGGTCAAGCACCTTCCTTACGTATCCGGTGCGGTCTACCAGGGGCAGGGCGACGTGCAATTCTTCAAGCACAAGGCTAACGGCGTGCCGATGTGGCGTTCGTACCAGCCCGGTGAAGAACTGACTTCCGTCGGTTTCAACTCCGCCTACATGTCGGTGAAAGGCACCGGCCATGCGCTGCCGGCCATGGTTCGTCTGGACGCCAAAGAAGGCAACGTGATGTACGGCACCCATGATGGCCCGGTCGCCAAGGGCATGTCCGGCGGTCCGGTTTTCGCGGCAGACGGCAAGGTGGTGGGGATCACCGTGGCGTTGCTGACCGCCAACGACCTGGCCAGGATCAAGCGCCCTGACCTGGCCAACCAGCCCCGCGTCAGCATCTTCTTGCCGTACAACGAGATCAACCGCGAGTGGACCCGCTACATGGCCCAGGCCAAGCCGGCCACGCCCGTGCCGACGAACCTGGCCGCCAACTGATCACCGCTCGCGCAGGGCTTCTCGGGCGCGGTTGAGGGGCTTGATGAGGTAATCCAGCACGGTCTTTTCACCCGTGCGGATGTCCACGGTGGCGATCATCCCCGGAACGATGGCGAAGGTTTTACCTGCCTTGTTGCGCAGCACATCCGAGTCCGTGCGGATGAACACCCGGTAGTAGAAAATTTCCGGTTTGACTTCATCCTGAATCGTGTCCGGCGAGATGGTCACCACCTTGCCGTCCAGGCTGCCGTAGATCGAGTAGTCGTAGGCCGTGATTTTCACTTTGGCCTGCTGCTCGGGGTGAATAAAAGCGATGTCCCGGGGCGAGATGCGCGTTTCGATAAGCAGTTGCTCATCCAGCGGAACGATTTGCATGAGCTGCCCATTGGGCGGCACCACCCCACCGATCGTGGTGACTTCGATGTCCTTGACGATGCCGCGCACCGGCGAGCGCAGGGTCAGGCGTGACAACGAATCGCTGCGGCCGCGGATCACCGATGACAGCATCTGCGCTTCGGAATTGGCTTTTGCCAGGTCTTCCCGGGCATGCACCATGTACTCCGAACGCGCCTCGGTCGCCTTCAGCTCAAGCTCGGAGCGCTGGCGGTTCAGGCGCAGGACTTCGACCCGGCTGGAAGCGCCGATTTTCGCCAGATTCTCGGTGATGGTCAGCTCGCTGCGCACCAGTTTCAACGAGCTCTCGATGCCGGTCAGCGTTTCGGCCAGGCCTTTGCGGCGGGCGTTGAACAGCTCGGTTTCGGCACGACGCAGCTCCGGGTACTTGTCCAGCGAAGCGTCGAAGGTCAGCGGTTTCTCACTGACTTCGGCCTGCAGCCGGTTGACGCTGGCCAGTGCCGCCCGGTACTTCGCCTCACTCTCACCCACGTTCGATTCACTCTTGACCGCATCCAGCTGCGCCAGCACCTGGCCGCGCTCGACCAACGTGCCTTCGCTGACATTGAGCTCCTTGATGATCCCGCCCTCCATGGATTGAATCAGCTGCTCCCTGGAGCTGGGCACCACCTTGCCGGTGCCGGTGGATACTTCCACGACCTGAAACCAGGCCGCCCAGGCGACGAAGCACGCCAGCATCAGCGCGCAGACCCAGATCACCCGCACGCTCCCGGTGATGCTGCGCTCGTCCTGGCCATCGAGGTAAGTGATCTGGTCGCCGAGCCGAGGCGTTTGTTCGGTGGTCAATGCGTTCATGCCTGCGCTCCTTGCGGCTGCTTGAGTCGGGTGAGGGCGGCGTCGCGGTGGTCGTCGATGACGATGCGGCCGTTGTCCAGCACGATGATCCGTTCCACCAGTTGCAGCAGGCTGACTCGGTGGGTGGCGACGATCAGCGTGCGGCCCTGGCACCAGGTCGAGAGTTTTTCCAGCAACTGGCGTTCGGTGATGTCATCCAGTGACGCCGTGGGTTCGTCCAGCAGCAGTACCTGGGGCTGGCGAATCAGCAGGCGTGACAGCAGCAGGCTCTGGCGCTGGCCGCCGGACAGGCCCAAACCCCCTTCGAGAATCAGGTGGTCCATGCCTTTGGGCATCTGACGGACAAACTCCAGCGCGCCGGTCACTGCCAGGGCGGCGATGATTTCCTGATCGCTGGCCTGGCCCGCGCCGAGGGTCAGGTTGTCCCGCAGCGTGCCGTGGAACAGCCGCGCCTGCTGCGACATCAGGCCGACGTCCCGGCGCAGGTCGGCCGGGTCCAGGTGAGCGAGGGAGATGCCGTCCACAGTGGTCTCGCCGCTGGACAAATCCATTGAACCCGCCAGCGCCTGCAGCAGCGTCGACTTGCCCGCGCCGTTGCGCCCGAGAATGGCGACGCGCTCGCCCGGGCGAATCTTCAGGTTGATGCCGCTCAAGGCAGGCGATGCTTCTTCGCTGTACTTGAAGCCGGCCTGACGGAGCACGTAATCCCCGCGAATGGACGGGAGATGCACACGCTGGCTGCCTTCGGGATGATCGACCGGCATCTGCATCAACCGATTGAGCCCTTGCAGCGCAACTTTTGCCTGTTGCCAGCGGGTCAGCACGTGGGTCAGTTGCGCCATCGGCGCCATCATCCGCGAGGCCAGCATCGAGGCCGCCACCAGGCTGCCGGTGGTGAGGTCGCCGGCAATCACCATTGGCGCGCCGAACACGATGACCACGGCGAACACCGCGCCCTGCACGTTCTGGGTCCAGGCCACCAGGCTGTTGGTCAGCGAACGCAGTTTCAGGCTGCTGTCGGCGGACGCAGCGTTGTAATGATTCCACTGCTGCTGAAAGCGTTGCTCGGCCTGCAGCGCCTTGATGTCGTCCATGCCCTGCACGGTTTCCACCAGCATGGCGTTGCGCAGCGCGGCTTCGCGCATCGACGCATTGGCCAGCCGCGCCAGCTTGCGTTGAGCGAGGATGCCGGGCAGCACCATTGCCACCAGCGCAACCAGAGGAATCAGCACCAGCGCCCCGCCAATCAGGTAGAACACCAGCAGGAACAGGAAGAAAAACGGCATATCCGCCAGCGCCGTTGCAGTGCTTGAGGTGATCAGGTCGCGGATCTGCTCCAGCTCGCGCAGCTGCGAAATGAACGAACCGGTGGATTTCGGCCGGGCCGAGTTACGCAGGCGCAGGGCGTGGCCGAACACCAGGTCCGAGACCCGCAGGTCGGCGCGCTTGCCCAGGACGTCGGTGATGCGCAGACGCATGATGCGCATCACGAAGTCGAACACCAGCGCGAGCATGACGCCACCGAACAGGACGTACAGCGTCGGCAGGGATTCGGCCGGAATCACCCGGTCGTAGACCTGCATCGAGAACAGCACGCCGGCCATGCCCAGCAGGTTCGCGACCAGCGACGCCAGCATCACCTGGCGGTAAGGGCGCAGGTCGCTGAGGACGATGCGCCTGAACCAGTGCTCGTCGTAGGGCTTGATGTAGTCGTCGGTGCGCACGTCGCTCAGGGGCTGAATGGGCCGCAGGATCACCGTGCGCAGCGCCTGTTCGGCGAGCACGGCGGGGTCGATACGGCTTTGCAGGCCCTGATCGCCGCTGTAGGCGATGCCCAGTTCGCCTTGCTCGCTGACGCTTTCGATCACGCCGACCTGGCCGTCGCGCAGTTGCACCAACAGCGGCGTGCGCCAGCGCGACAGGCTTTTACGGTCGTAGTGGGCGAACTTGACGCTCAAGCACGCCTGACGCGCCATGTGTCGCACCACTTCCTCGGCGCGGCCTTCGCTGTTGGTCGACGCCAGACGCACGCTCTCGGGCGAGACGTCCAGACGGTAATGCCGGGCGACGATGAGGATGGCTTCCACCCACGGCGAGTAATCCGGACGATCAGGGCCTGCCGCGGGCGCTTCGGGGATGACGATGGTCTCGGTCATGGCAGGATCTCCACGTGCTGGATGGTGCTGTGATCGATGCCGAACGCCCGGCGCAGCGCACCGCTGTTGTACAGGCAGTCGATTTGCAGACGGCGCAGATCGGCCTGGGTATTGGCCAGGTCGAAGCGCGACTGATGGATTTCCTGTTCGGCGTTGAGCAGGTCGAGCAACGGCCTGGTGCCCAGTTCCAAGTACTGCCGACCGTACAACTCGCGGGCCTCGGTGATGCTGGTCTGCCGCGATTCGAGCGAAGTGAGTCGGCGCGTCAGCCCGGAGGTCTGCGCCTGGGCTTCGCCGAGCCCTTGCCGCGCCTGCAAACGGGCGGCGTCTTCGGCGGAATCGGCGGCGGTCAGCGCGTAATTGGCGGCGCGACTGCGGGCACTGATGGCGCCGCCCTGGTAAATCGGGACTTCCAGATTGAGGAAGATCCCGGCCTGGGTGCGATTGATCCTCGTGTTCTGGTCGTCGTAATGGTCGTCCAGAAACTGGTTGATCGACGGCTGCAACGACAGCGTCGGGTAGGCTTCGGCCTTTGCCTGGGCCAGCTCGGCCTGGGCCTGGGTGCGCTGGGCAGCGGCTTGCAGCACCGCGGGGAGGGCGTCAGTGCCCAGTGGACCCTTACAGGCGTCGGTCATCGAGGTGTCGAACGTCTCACTGACCTCGGGCGGGGTCTGCCGCCCGAGCAGGTTGGTCAACGTCGACTGCCAGCGCGCGTAGAGTGCTTTGTACTCTTGCAGCGTGGCCATGCCGCCCTCGGCGCGGGACTGCGCCTGAACCACATCGGAGCGAGTGCTCGCACCCATGTCGCTGCGCTGTCTGGCGAGTTCGACGATGTCGCCGATGCCGCGAATCTGCTCGCGGGCGACCTCCACCAGACGCTGATAACGCTGGACTTCGATGTAGGCAAATGCGGTGTCGCGGCTGACCTGATCGATCGCCAGCAGAATGCTGGCCTGACTGCGCGCCACTTTGGCCCGGGCCGCCTCGACTGAATTCGAGACTTTGCCGAAGTCGTACAGCATCTGCTTGAGGGAAATGCTTACGGACTGGCTGCCGTCGTCGCTGCCGTAGCCGCTGGTGTAACCGCCTTTTATCCCGCCGGAGATCTGCGGGTAATAACCGGCTTCAGCCACGTTGATGCCCTCGGCCTGCTGATACAAGGTGCCGATCGCTTCGCTGATGCTGGGGTGCCAGTCAACCGCGAGCCTGACCGCCTGTTCCAGACCCAGGGTCGGGCTGTCTTCCTTGACCATGACCGCCCCGGGGGCGGAACCGCCTTTGGCATTGTCTCGTGCACTGCCTTTGGAACTGCCTGCCGTGCCATCGCCCTTGCGCCGCTGGTCCGCCGGCTTTGCCTGCAAGCGCGAAGGACTGATGCTGCGCAGTCCGGGATCAATCTGATCCTCCGCCAGCGCAACGGAGAATATCGGGTGACACAGGCCGAGGGTCAGGACGACCGCCGGCCATTTCTGCTTGCGAACGCGCTCCACATGGCTTCCTTACTGTACGAATACAGAGCTTCCCTTTAGTGAATCAACCGGCCGAGCGCATTGATCGGCCGGTTGAACCCCGCCGCTGGCAGCGCCAGACGGCGGGCTGATCAAACGACGTGAATACCGTTCTGCACCCACAGATGATGGGTTGGATCTTCCTGCGGCGTGTACTGGGTGTAATCCACACCATCGGCCTGTTGCGCACCGCCGGCGACCCAGGTATTGGTCATGTGTACGGTGTCTTCGCTGCTCCCCTTAATCAGCAAGGTGTTGTTGTCTGCCGAGGTAATCGACACCAGGTCCGCCAGGCTGATGGTCAGCGCGACGGCACTGGTGTGGTTCAGGTCCAGCACCTCGATATTGTTGATCCGGTCCTGCAGATCACCCAGGTTGATGGTGGCATCGCCTCCCGCCCAGAGCAGCGTGTCGGTGCCCGTGCCGCCATCGACCGAGGCAAAGTGCTGGTCAGCGATGATCAGCGTGTCGTTGCCGGCGCCCCCTTGCAGCGTGACGGCACCGCCATGGGACCCGTCCAGCGTGTCGTTGCCTGCCGTGCCCTGAATCAGCTCGGCACCGGTGGTGGCAATGGCGGTGGCGCTGTGATCATCAACGCTCGCTACAGTGGACAGCGCCGCAAACGAGGTAGTAACGACGGCACCGGCCTGTTCCAGATCAATGGTCAGCGTCGCCGTGTCGGTGGTGCCGTTGGGGTGCCTGAGCTGGTAGGTGAAGACGTCTTCACGGCCGATGACCGCGTCCGTCTGTCCTGGCGTCAGCGTGTAGGTGTAGCGTCCGTCGGCCTGCACCAGCAACGAGCCGTAGGTGCCGACAATCGTGGTGCCGTTGTAGCCCGGCGTCACGTAATTGCCGGCCGCCAGCACATTGAGCACCGTGTACGCCGAGCCCAGCACATCAGCGCCGCCGCCGGCGGTGTCGGTGAGCAGATTGCCCGCCACCGGCGTGTAGCTGCCGACGACGAACTGATTGGTATAGGTTGCATCGTTGATCAGGCTGATGTTGACCGTACTGGCGACACCGATGCCCCCGGCGGCGAGTCTGACCTGATAGCTGCCGGGCCCCTGGTCATCGAAGCGAGCGGCATAATTGCCGCCGCCCAGGTTCGCCAGCGAGCCGCCGGCGTAGCTCTTGACCAGCACGTATTGGCCGGTGGTGGTGTTGAGCTTGTACAGGCCCAGGTTCAGCGAACCGAGCAGGCTGAGCAGGTTGGAGGAGCTGACCACCACGGTCAGGTCACTGATCGCACCTGCCGCCACGCTGGTGGTCCATGAGCCACTGCCGCCCAGCAGCGGCACGAGGAACGGGCCCAGCGTGGAGGTGGTGATGACCTCCTTGTTGACCAGGGTGATGTCGCTGATCGCGATGTCGTTGGTGGCGTCGACCAGAAAGGCCGGGCTGGCCAGGTTACTGTCGCTCCACACTTCGGAGGCCTGCGGACTGTCGATGCGCACGTACAGATTGGCCGTGTCGCTCAGGCCGTTCGGGTGCACCAGTTGATAGCTGAAGACGTCCACTTTGCCGACGCTGGTCACCGCCCCGTCGGGTCTGTAGCTGTAGTTGCCGCTGGCGTCGATGGTGAGCGTGCCATACAGGCCTTGCACCGTGATGCCCGCGCTGGCCGCGACGTAGCTGCCGTTTTTCAGCACCTGCAACACGGCGCCGTTGTCCGGGCCGGTGACATCCGCCTGGCCGTCAATGCCCGGGTTGGTGATGACGTTCCCGGTCACGGCGGTACCGGCCACCCCGTTGAACTGGGTCAGGCTGGTGACGTCCAGCTGCAGTTGCGTGGTGACGTTGGTCACCACGCCGATGCCGGTGCTGGACACAATCAGCCGGTAGTCGCCACCCAGCAGATCACCGATGTTCACCCGCACGCCCTGGCCGGTCAGCGCCACCAGATCGAGCAGCCCGCCGCTGCCATTGACGTCGAGGGTCACCCAGTTGCCGCTGGCGTTCTTCACTTGCAGCGTGTAGACCACGCCGTCAAGCAGCGACACCAGGCTGCCGGTGGTCAGCGTCAGGGTCGGATCAAGGCGGGTGCCGCTGTTGACGGTGAACACAAACGCCTTGGAGAACCCGGCCAGCAATGTGGTGAAGGAGTCCGCAAAGTTCTGCGTGGTTTTCACCGGCACCAGGGTCACCGTGGCGGTAGCGAGGTTGTCACTGGCGACCACCGGCGTGTTGACGTCGATGTCCGGCGCGGTGACGTTGGCCGTCACGGAAAGATTGCCCCTGATGTCGGTGAGGCTGACCAGCAGGGTTTCGCCGTTGATCTGCGCGGGGGCGAGGGTGACGCTGAACAGCCCCGTGGCGCCGACGGTGCCCGTCCCGAGCACGGCGCCGCCAACGGATTTGATTTGCACCGTCGAACCGATTTCCCCGCTGCCGGTGACCGTCAGGCCATCGACGCTGACCAGCAGCGCGCCGGGGGCAGCAGGGGGTGTCAGATCAGGCGCGATGGCGCTCACTGCAAGGGATACGTTCCCCGCCGCGTCCGCCTGGGTGATGCTCAGCACTTGATTGTTGATCTGCGCGGCGTTCAGTGCCACCGAGAAGCTGCCATTGGCGGCCACGGTCGTTGTGCCGAGGACAGCGCCCAGTGCATTGCGCACGGTCACCGTGGAACCTGCGACACCGGTGCCGGTCACCACCGTACCGCTGGCATTCACCGCAACGGTCGTTGGCGCCCCGGGCGCCGTGGTGTCCGGTGCCAGAAGGCTGCCGGCGGCCGACACGTTGCCAGCGACGTCGACCTGACGCACCGTCAGCGCCTGGCCGTCCAGTTGCGCGGCGTTGAAGGTAACGTTGAACGTCCCGCCAACGCCCACGGTGGTGGTCCCCAGCAGCGTACCGCCCGCGTTGAATACGTTGACCGTCGCGCCGGCTTCACCGCTGCCGCTGAGGGTCAGACCGTTGGCGGCCAATACCAGCGCGGTAGGTGCATTCGGCGCCTGAAGGTCGAGTGCAGTGACCGTCACAACGGCCGAGGCGTTGCCCGTACCGTCCGCTTGCAGAACGTTCAACACCTGGCCGTTCAACTGAGCGGTGGAGAGCAAGACGACAAATCCGCCCGCCGCATTGACCACTGCGCTGCCGAGCACGGCGCCGCCCGCGTTGATCACGCGCACGGTCGCTCCGGCTTCACCGTTGCCGCTGACCTGCAGGCCTGCGGCATTCAGCGCGACGTTGGTCAGCGCAGCGGGTGGCGTAGTGTCGACGGCACTCACGTTGGCCAGCAACGAGACATTGCCTGCGGCGTCGCGCTGACTCACCGTCAGCACCTGGCCATTGAGTTGCGCCGCCGAGAGGTTGGCGTTGAACGTGCCGTCCAGGGCAACGGTTGCGGTGCCAAGCACGACGCCGAGGCTGCTGCGCACCGTCACGGTCGCACCGGCTTCGCCGATCCCGCTCAGCACGGTGCCCGCGCCATTGAGAACCAGCGACACCGGTGCGTTGGGTGCGGTGATGTCGGGCGCAGTGACCGTCACGATGGCGGACGGCTGCGATGCGGCGTCGGTCTGGAACGCGTTGAGGATCTGGCCGTTGGCTTGCGCCGGGCTCAGCGTCACGGCAAAGGTGCCGCCGGCATTGACCAGCGCGGTGCCGAGCGTTGAACCGCCGGCGGTGATGGTTACCGTGGCCCCGGCTTCGCCTCGACCGGTCACCAGGGTGCCGGTGGCGTTGACCTGGAGGTCGGCAAGCACCGCTGGCGGCGTGGTGTCAGCCGCCACGACCGCAGCCAGCAGCGATGCGCCGCCTGCTGCAGTGCTGGCCGTCACGCCCAGGCTTTCGCCGTTGGTCTGCGCAGCGTTGAGGGTGACGCTGAACGTGCCGCCCGCATTGGTGTTCGCTGTACCGAGCACAACGCCTGTCGCGCTGTACACCGTGATGGTGGTGCCCGTCGCGGCGCTGCCGGTGACCGTCAAGCCGTCGGCGCTGACCAGCAGATTGGTCGGCGCATTCGGTGGAGGGGTCACGGGAACGGTGAGGTTGAGCGTCCCGGAGGCGTTGCCGGTGACGTCTGCCTGACCGACCGTGAGGACGTCGTTGGCGGTGATGCCGGCACTCAGCGTGAGCGCGAACGTGCCATTTGCCGCCACTGTCCCGCTGCCGACGGTTATGTTCAGGGCGTTTTTCACCGTCACCAGCGCGCCGGCTTCACCACGCCCTTCCAGCAGCAGGTAATCGGCGCTGATGGCCAGGTTGGTGACTGGATCGGGCGCCTGAGTGTCCGGCACCTGCTGGACCAGCGGCGCGGAATGGTTGTTCGCCGCATCCGTCGCCACGATGGAGATGAGCTGCCCGTTGATCTGCGCCGGATTCAGCGTGATCGAGTACTGCCCACTGGCGTTCGCCTGAGCGGAACCCAGCAGGGTTCCGTTGGCAGACGTCACCGCGATCGTGCTGTTGGGTTCGGCAGTGACTTGCAGGGTCGTGCCGTCGCTGTTGAGCGAGACGAACACCGGGACCGCTGGCGGCGTGATGTCCGGCGCAATGACCGGCACCGGCGTCGAGTCGTTCTGCGCGGCGTCGACTTGCACGACCGTCAACGACTGACCATTGGTCTGGGCGATCGACAGCGGCACGCTGAACGTGCCGTCTGCCCGCACGATGGCCGTGCCGAGCACCGGCGTGCCCGCCACCGATACCGTGACCGTAGCGCCGGCTTCGCCGCGACCGCTGAGGACCAGCCCGTCCCCGCTGACCGACAGGTTGCTGACGGCGAGCGGATCGGTCACGTCTGCCACCTGATAGACCAGCGTGGCGGAGACGTTGGTGGCGACGTCAGTCTGGGTGAGGTTGAGGGTCTGGCCGTTGAGTTGGGCAGACGTCAGCGCGACGCTGAATTTCCCGTCGACCTGCACCGTGGCGCTGCCGAGGTCCACGCCGCTGGCGCTGGTCACCCTGACCGTCGCGCCCGCTTCGCCGGTGCCGTTCAGCGTCAGCCCGTTCACCAGGCCGGTGATCACCGGCAGCGGCGGCGGCGTGAAGTCCGGCGCCGTGACAGGCGCGCCCGTGGAGGGGTTGCCCGCCGCATCACGCTGGACCACCGACAACAGCTCGCCGTTGCTTTGCGGCACCGACAGCGTGACCGCGAAATTGCCATCCACGCCGACCACGCCCGTGCCGACAATGTTGCCGGCAGCATCGGTGATCAACAGGCTGGCGCCTGCTTCACCGCGACCGCTGACCACCACGCCGGTGTCATCGATCTGAACGTTGGTCACGGCGGCGGGCGGCGTCAGGTCGGGTGAAGCGATGGAGCCCGCAGCCGAGGGATTGTTTGCCGCGTCAGTCAGCACGACGAACACGGGCTGACCGGCGTTTTGAGGCGGGGTCAACGTGATCAGAAACCTGCCGTCGACGCCCACGTTGCCGGTACCGACTTGGGTGCCATCGGCCAGGGTGATGCGCACGGCTGCGCCAACCTCGCCGCTGCCGCTGAGCACACTGCCCGAGGCATTGAACTGCAGGTCGGTGGCGACCGCCGGCGGGGTCAGGTCGGGGGCGGTGACCGTCGCGGGCACGCTGACGTTGCCGGGTGGGTCGGCCTGCTGAACGCTCAGCACCTGGCTGTTGATCTGCGGGGTGGAGAGGGTGACGCTGAACGAGCCGTCTGCCAGCACCAGCGTGGTGCCGAGCAGCGTGCCGCCGGCATCGCGGACCGTGACAGTGGCCCCGGCTTCACCGGTACCCGTCACCACCGCGCCTGCCGCGTTGATGCGCACATTGTCGAGCGGATCGGGTGGCGTGAAGTCCGGCGTGGTCAGGCTGACTTGCGGTGACACGTTGCCGACGGCATCCCGTTGCACCAGCGTCAGCACCTCGGCGTTGGAGAGCGCCGGGACCAGCACCAGGGTGAAGGCCCCGGTGCTGCCCACCGTCGCCGTGCCGAGCGGAGTGCCGAGGCTATTGGTAACCGTGACAACCGCCCCGGCTTCACCGCGGCCGGTCAGCGTCGCGCCGTCGCTGGAAATGCCCAGTTGGGTCAGGGCGAGCGGTGCCGTGGTGTCGACCGAGGTCAGGCTGGCGGGCAGGGAGATATTCCCGGCCGCATCGGTCAAGGTCACGGCCAGCAGTTCACCATTGGCCTGGGGTGTGGTGAGGGTGATCTGGAACGTGCCGTCGATGCGCACGCTGCCGGACCCGACGAGGGCGCCGCTGGCGTTGGACACGTTGACCGTCGCGCCCGGTTCACCGGTGCCCGACAGCACCGCGCCGTCTGGCGTCACCGCCAGGGCGAGCGGCGCATCCGGTGCGATCAGGTCTCTGGCAGTCAGCGCGATGCTGGCCGATTCATTACCGGCGGCGTCGGTCTGGCTGATGCTCAGGGACTGGCCGGCAATTTGCGCGGGGCTCAGCGACAGGGTGAAGTTGCCGTTGGCACCCACTTGCCCGGTGCCAAGAATGAACCCGCCTGCGCCCAGCACAGTGACCGTTGCGCCCGCTTCACCTTGACCGGTCAAGGTCAGGCCGTTGGCGGTGAGCACCAGATCGGTGAGCGGCCCTGGAGCGGTGACATCCGCTGCCAGGTAATCGGTCGCCAGCGAGTTGATGCCGTCGCTGGAGGTGGCAATGGCCGAGAGCGACTCGCCGTTGAGCTGCGCGGCATTCAGTTGCGCACTGAACGTGCCGTCGCCATTGACCAGCGCCGTGCCCAGCAGGACGCCGGAGGCGGTGCGGATGCTGACGGTGCTGCCGGCGTTGGCGGTGCCGGTAAGGGTCAGGCCGTCTGCACTGAGGGCCAGATTGACGGGCGCAGGTTCCGCGAGATTACCGGGAGCAACCACCGTGGCGGCATCGGACGCATTGCCGGCGGCGTCGGTCTGAATCACGGTCAAGGTGCCGCCGGCCGCTGCCGCAGGGGTCAGTCCGACCGTAAAGCTGCCGTTGGCCGCCACGATGGCGGTGCCCAGCGCGTTGCCATTGGCATCGCGCACGACCACCGTTGCACCGGCCTCGCCGCTACCGCCCAGGGTCAGGCCATCGGCGCTGATGGCCAGGTTGCTGGCCGCGGAGGGCGCCACGGTGTCAGCGGCCTGATAAGGCGCGGGCACCGAGACGTTGCCAGCCGCATCGGTGGCCGTGACGGTAAGGCTCTGGCCGTTGAGTTGAGGACCGGACAGGCTGACCTGGAACACGCCATTGGTCCCGGCAACGCCAGACCCCAGGACATTGCCCGCGGCGTCGCGCACGGTCACGGTGCTGCCGGCTTCGGCGTTCCCTGCCAGTTGCACGCCGCTGCCGCTGAGCAGCAGGGCGGTCGGGCTTTCGGGTGCCGTCAGGTCAACGGATGTCACGTTGACCGCCGTCGAGACGTTGCCGGGCGGATCTTCCTGGGTGACAGTCAAGACTTCGGCGTTTATCTGCGCCGTGCTCAGCGTCACGCTGAACGCGCCGTTCGCCGCCACCAGCGCCGTACCCAGCAGGGCACCGCCGACCGTGCGCACCGACACCGTTGCGCCAGGTTCGCCACGGCCGACCACCGTCAGGCCGTCGGCGTTCACCGACACCTGAGTGAGCGCGGCAGGCGGGCTGATATCCGGCGCCGTGAGGTTCGCCGACGGCGAGACGTTGCCGCTCGGGTCGGTCTGACTGATGTCGAGGGCCTGGCCATTGTTGGGCGCGGGGGCGAGAGTCACGGTGAAGGTGCCGTCACTGGCCACCAGCGCGGTGCCAAGCTGCGTGCCGCTGGCGTCGAGGACTTTAACGGTCGCCCCGGCCTCACCGGTACCGGTGAGGGTGCTGCCGGTGGCGCTGATCAGCAGGTTTTGCGGCAGGGCCGGTGGCGTGGTGTCCACGGTTGTCAGGCTGGCGCCGGCCGACACGTTGCCCGCCGCGTCGGTCAGGGTGACCGTGAGTGGCGCGCCGGTTGTGACGGCGTTTGGCAGGGTCACCTGGAACTGGCCGCTCTGGTTGACAATGCCGGTGGCGAGAATGTTGCCTGCGGCGTCGCGGACCGTGACGGTCGCGCCGGCTTCGCCAACGCCATTGACCACGGTGCCGACGTTATTGATGGTCAGACCGGTGGCGGCGTCGGGCGGGGTCAGGTCCGGGGCAAGAACGGCCCCGGTTTGCGAGACGTTACCCGCCAGGTCGGTTTGCGTGGCCGTCAGCGGTTGGCCGCCCAGCTGCGACGGCGTCACGATGACAGCAAAAGTGCCGTTGGGCGCAACGGTGCCGGAACCCAGCAACGTGCCGCTGCTGTTAGTGATGGCCACCGTCGAACCGGCTTCACCACGGCCCGAGACCACGCTGCCATCCGGGCTGATGGTGATGCTGGTCGGCGCTTCGGGGGCCGTCAGGTCATCGGCCACCACCAGGGCGGTCACCGAGGTCTGGCCGGCGTCATCGGTCGAGGTGACGTGCAGTGTTTGAGCATTCAACTGCGCGAACCGCATCAGAATGCTGAAACGGCCGAAACTGTTGACCCTGCCGCTGCCCAGGCTGGCGCCGTTGCTGTCGAGAATGTTGACCGTGCTGCCTGCGGTGGCGGCACCGGTGAGAATGAAACCGTCGCTGCTGATGGCCAGGTCGCTGGGGGTCGCCAGCTGGGTGCCGTCCGGCCCTGGGAGGATGACGGCGGTGGAGGCGTTGCCACTGGCGTCGGTGCTGATGACCTCCAGATTGGTGTTGCTGGCAGCAGGCGGATTGAGGCCGATGACGAAGCTGCCATCCTGGCCAACCGTGCCGGTGCCGAGCAGCACGTTGCCGGGCCCGGGGCCGCGAACGGTGACGGTGGTGCCGGGCTCGCCGGTACCGGAAACGACGTCGCCATCGGGGCTGATCGCCAGATCGGACACAGCGACCGGTCGGGTGGTGTCAGGCGCGAGCACAGCAGTGGGCAGCGAGTCGTTGGTGCCATCGGTCGCAACCACTTGCACCGTCTCGCCGTTGCTCAGGATCGGCGTGACATTGAAGGTGAAAGTCCCGTCAGCCAGGGCCACGGCAGTGCCGATCTGAACCCCATTGGCGTCGAGGATGTTCACCGAGCCGAAGGGCACGGTGGTCCCGGTCAGCACGCCGTTAGCGTCCAGATCAAGGTCGCTTGGCGCCAGCGGTGCGGTGATGTCAGGTGCCGTGACGGAACCTGCCGGCGAGGGCAGGGTGCTGGCGTCGGTCTGAGTCACGCTGAGCACCTGTCCGTCCAGCTGCGCCGGACTCAGGGTCACCACAAAACTGTTGTTGCTGGCTACGATAGCCGAACCCAGCAAGGTCCCGTTTCCATCGCGCACTTGCACGGTATCGCCGGGAGTGCCTGTGCCGGAAACGGTCACACCGTCGCTGCTGATGGTGATTCCGGTCGGCGCAGCCGGCGCGGTGGTGTCCGGTGCGGTGAAAGAGGCCGCGGGGGAGAGGTTGCCCGTTGCGTCGTTCTGCCTGACCAGCAGGACCTGGCCGTCGGCCTGAACCGCGTTCAGCGGGACGTCAAAGCGACCGGTCAACGGGTCCACCGTTGCGGTACCCAGCACGTTGCCGTTGGCGTCCCGTACGCTGACGGTGGCGCCGGGTTCGCCCTGGCCGCTCAGCGTCAGGCCGTTGGCGCTCAGGGTGAGCGCGGTAGGCGCGTCTGGTGCCTGGATGTCCGCAGCCAGCAAGGGAACCGCCGGAGAGGCCAGGGTCGATCCATCGACTTGGGTAACGCTGAGATTCTGGCCGTTGATCTGCGCGCTGGACAGGATCACCTCAAAGCGTCCGTCGCTGCCGACCACGGCGCTGCCCAGCGTGCCGCCCGAAGCATTTCTAACGGTGACGGTGGCACCGACCTGGCCGTTGCCGGTGACGATCAGGCCGTTTGCCGACAGATCAAGGCTGGTCAAAGCTGGCGGTGCGCTGAGGTCCGGCGCCGTGACGGGGACGGGCTGGGACTGGTTGCCTGCGGCGTCGGCCTGAGTGACCTGCAACAGCTGGCCGTCGGTCTGTGCCGACGTCAAGGTCAGGGTAAAACTCCCGCCGGCACCCGCCTGGCCGCTGCCGATGATATTGCCCGCCGCATCACGCATCGTCACTGTGGCACCTGATTCAGCGGTGCCGGTAAGGATCAGGCCAGTGCCGTCGAGGGCGACGTTGGTCAGCGCAGCGGGCGCCTGGGTATCCGGGGTGACAAAAGTCACCGGCAACGCCGGGTTGCCGGTGCTGTCACTGGCCCCGATCAGCAGGGTTTGGCCATTGTTCTGCGGGCTGTTCAGCGTCACGCTGAAGCGCCCGTCGGCGGCGGCGATGGCCGTGCCAAGCACGGTACCGCTGATGTTGGTGACGGTGATCGTCGAACCGGCCTCGCCGATGCCGGTCAGCGTCGTGCCGCCGACGTCGAGGCCGATGGCGGAGGGTTGCAGGGGGCCGTCGAGGTCCGGCGCGCTGACGGGCGCAACGGGCGATGGATTCCCGTCCGCGTCGCTCAGCACGACTTGCAGCGCCTGACCGTTGGTTTGCGCCGAAGCGAGGCTGACCGTGAAATTGCCGGTCGCGGACGTCACGCCCGTTCCGATGACGTTGCCTTGGGCGTCACGCACCGAAACGGTCGAGCCCGGTTCGCCACGGCCGGTCAGGGTCAGGCCGTTGTTGGCCACGGCCAGATCAGTGGCGGCAGCAGGGCCGGTGATGTCGGGGGCGGTGACGGGAACGGTGACCGAGCTCTCGCCCTGACCGTCGACCGCCACCACGTCGAGCACTTCGCCATTGGCTTGGGCCGGGGTGATGGCGACGGTGAAGCTGCCGTTGCTGCCGACGGTTGCACTGCCGAGCAGCACGCCGTTGGCGTCGCGCACCTGGACCACCGAACCGGCGCTTGCGGTCCCGGTCAGTTGCGTGCCGTCGCCACTGATGACCAGGCCGGAAGGCGTTGCCGGACCACTGGCGTCAGGCGCCGTGACCACCAGCACGGGGGACGCCAGGCCTGCGGTGTCGGTCTGGCTGATTTGCACCTGATCACCTGGATTGACCGGCGGTGCCAGCGTGGTAGCGAAGGTGCCATTGGCGCCGACCACCGCCGTGCCGATGGGCGTGCCGTTGGCGATGAGGGTGACCGTCGCGCCAGCTTCTCCCTTGCCTGAGACCTGTGTGCCGTCTGCGCTGATGACCACATCGGCTACTTGGGCGGGTGGCGTGGTGTCGGCGGCGTTAAGCTCGGCCGAGGCAGTGTTGCCGGCCGAATCCGTGACGCTGACGTTGAGTGTCTCGCCGTTGGTCTGGGCGGTATCGAGGCTCACGCTGAATGTGCCGTCCACACCGGCCCGGGAGGCGCCGATGACCGCACCCGACGCACTACGCACAAGCACGCGGGCGCCCGCTTCGGCACGACCGGTGAGGGTCAGGCCGTCGGCCGACAGAACCAAAGCCGAGGGTGCCACCGGCGGCGTGGTGTCCGGTGCTTGCAGTGGAACGTTGGCGGAGGTGTTGCCAGCCGCATCGGTGAGGGTGACCTGCAGGACCTGCCCGGCATTTTGCGGGGCGCCGAGACTGATATTGAATAGCCCGTCAGTCCCCACGATAGCGGTCCCGAGCACGTTGCCATTGGCGTCTATGACGCTGGCAGTGCTGCCAGGTTCGCCGCGGCCGCTGACAATCGAGCCACTGCCGCTGATCGCGATGCCAGCAGGTGCATTGGGCGGTGTGACATCGCCGCCGGGCGGCGTGACGTCGATGTCCGGCGCCAGCGCTTGAGCAGGCGGGGAGACATTGCCGGCGGCATCGACCGCATTGACGGTCAGCGACTGCCCATCGGTTTGCGCAGGGTTCAGCGTGAGGCTGAAGGTGCCGTCTGCCGCGACGATGCCGCTGCCCAGCAACGTGCCGTCGGCGGCGCGAACCTGAATGGTCGCGCCGATTTCGCCCGAACCGGTGACGCGCGTACCGTCGGCGCTCACCACAAGGTTACCCGGCGCGTTGGGCGCGGTGGTGTCGACCGGTGGGGTGACGTCGATGTCCGGCGCTAGCGCTTGAGCAGGGGGGGAGACATTGCCGGCGGCATCGACCGCGCTCACGGTCAGCGACTGACCATCGGTTTGCGCCGGGCTCAGGGTGAGGCTGAAGGTGCCGTCTGCCGCGACGATGCCGCTGCCCAGCAAGGTGCCATCGGCAGCGCGAACCTGAATGGTCGCGCCGACTTCGCCTGAACCGGTGATGCGCGTACCGTCGGCGCTCACTACAAGGTTGCCCGGCGCGTTGGGTGCGGTGGTGTCGACAGGTGGGGTGATGTCGATGTCCGGCGCCAGCGCTTGAGCAGGCGGCGAGACATTGCCGGCGGCATCGACCGCATTGACGGTCAGCGACTGACCATCGGTTTGCGGCGGACTCAGGGTAAGGCTGAAGGTGCCATCGGCCGCGACGATGCCGCTGCCCAGCAAGGTGCCATCGGCGGCACGCACCTGAATGATCGCGCCGACTTCGCCGGAACCGGTCAACCGGTCGCCGGTGGGGTTGACCGCCAGGTTGGCCGGCGCAGCCGGAGGTGTCGTGTCTGGGCCCTGGCCCGGGGGTGTCCCGCCGTCGGTATCGGGCGTTGGTGCCTGAGTGGAAGGGGACACGTTGCCTGCGGCGTCGGTGGCGCTCACTGCCAGAGGCTGCCCACTGGTTTGCGGCGGGTTCAGCGTCACACTGAACGTGCCGTCAGGTGCCACAACACCGCTGCCCAGCAGGGTGCCGGCAGTGTTTCGAACCTGGATGGTTGCGCCGGCCTCACTGGTGCCGGTGAGTAACGTGCCGTCCGCACTGACGAGCAGGTTGCCCGGGGCCACGGGGGCCGAGGTGTCCGCGGCGTTCCCACCGCCGCCCCCGCCGCCACCCGCAACGCCGCCTGCCGCTGCCGCTGCACCGCCGGCGCCCAACAGGCCGAGCCCGGCGATCGCAAAAGTAGGCGTCGACCCGCCGACCACGCCGGCGTCTGCGATGAGTTCATCCAGGGAGTTGACTTCGTCGAAGGTAAAACCGTTGAAGGACTGAGTGTCATATTGGGCTTGCCAAAGGGTGCCGTCTTCACCCTGGAACACCATGTCGTTGTTGGGACCTTCAGGCGCGGTGTTGAAGAAGTTGGCGACTTTGATCTGTTCGCCATTCTTCAAGTTCACCACCAGATCTTGCCCATTGCGGGAGACCGAGGACACTTGGCTGGGAGGAACGGGCATTTGAACAACTGACGGCGTATCGAGTGACAGATTTCCCCAGGCTTTGGCAGTGAGTTCGGAGGTTGCTTTATTGGCGACAACAATATTGTCCATTCTGACAGTCCTTTTCTTCGCTTTTAGCACTATAACAACGCGTTTAATGGCGTGTCATACCAGCCGCCTGACCTAGCTAATCAGGCGCAACTTTGTTTCTTACAATGAAAGCCGTTTGCCAGTAATTTAGAATGGAACCCCTCAATATCAATGGAAAATAGTTTGACGTTTATCTGTTTGTAGAATTTTCCAATTCATAGGTCATTGAAATATAAGGATTATTATTGAGTTAGATGGTGATCTACCGGTCGTCGGGGCGTTTGCGCAAAAGCCTCCGTATGGGGGGAAAACGTTTGCTATCTACGGGGTCGATGAGTGGAGGAGTAACAATGGCGCCGGGGATTTGGTCAATCTAGCAACCCACATTCACCTGGATGCACGAACGCGCGTAGAGATACCTTTGTTTTAATCTGGCAACGGGAGATCGGGGGAGGTGGGAGTTCGAAAAACGTAAAGTGGGACGCCAGCCAAATACTTGTTCACTCATGTTGCAAACGCTGTAAGGTGGCGAGTCCCCCTGTACGAGGCTATTTCGCTAACCCAGGAAGCTCGCACTCCAGCCCCCCATTCCACCCACCGGTCCATCGCGTGGCGTGAATTCAGCAGGAGTTTGCTCATGGAAAATCTTGGCACGCGTTTGAGAAAAGAACGCAAACGGTTAGGCCTGACGCAAATCGCGTTCGCCAGAATTGGCGGCGTCGAACCTAACGCTCAAGGTCATTACGAAAGTGGCCATCGATCACCTAAAGCCGACTATCTTCAGCGCGTCTGCGACGCCGGCGTCGATATGCACTATCTGTTTTCCGGTAACAGCCTGATAGGCTCGGTGAACGGACTTGACGCCGAAGATCAGTCGTCTCCGAACAGGGCACTGATCAGCAGTAACCGCGACGTCATCATCTCAAACCGTAACGCGGTGGGAATCCTGGTCACGCTGCACCAGACCCTCAACGACACGACGCAGGTCATCGCCGACGTGGCCACCTGTTTCAGCACTCGCCACCTGGACGTCCGCGAAGAGCAGTTCGCCGCCCAGGTGCGAGATTTTCAGGAAGACTCCCGACGATTCATCGGCCTGGCCATGATGAAAGTCCAGCACAGCGCCTGATCAACACCGCGGGTTGTCATCCTGTCAGTGGCAATGAGCGCCGCTGCCCGTCACAGAACCACTGCCACTGCAGGCTCCTCCGGCGAACCGACCCACTGCATGGTCTGCTCAAGGGGCATCGGTCGTGAAAACAGGTAGCCCTGAACCAGCGTGCAGCCCAGGGTCCGCAACGCCTGCAGTTCCGCTTCGGTCTCGACGCCCTCGCTGACGCACTGCAGGTCCATGTCCTGGCTCAACGCCAACAGGGATTTGACGATCTTGAAGCTCGCGGCGTTCTGGTGAATGTCGGTGATGAACGAGCGGTCGATTTTCAGCTTGGTCAACGGCAGGGCGTGAAGCTGGCTCAGGCTTGAGTAGCCGGTGCCGAAGTCGTCCAGAGAAATGCCGCAGCCCAGTTCACGGAACGCGTTGATGGACCTCTGCGCTTGCACGAGGTCTTTGATAACGGCGGTTTCGGTGATTTCCAGATCCAGTCGCGTGGCGTCGAACGCGCTCTGGCGGATGACGGTGATCAGTTGTTCAACGGCGTCCATGGACGAGCAATCGTGGGCCGACAAATTGAACGCGAGCCTGATATCCGCCGGCCATAACTGCGCCGCGTGCAGGGCTTTTTCCAGCAGCACCGGCGTCAGGCGGTTGATCAGGCCAATCCGCTCGGCCACGCCGATGAAATGCCCCGGCGCGACGCTGCCCAGCTTCGGACTCACCCATCGGGCCAGCGCTTCGAACGCCACCGTGCGCGAGGTGCGGATGTCGACGATCGGCTGAAACACCAGGGTGAACTCTTCGGCGACGTCGGCCTGGCGCAGGCCCTGCTCGGTCAGCACGTCGCGTTTCAGACGCTGATGCTGGCTGGCGGAAAACATGCACAGCTCGCCGGGTGTTTCCCGCTTGCTGGTGTAGAGGGCGTAGTCAGCGAATTCGTAGGCTTCGGTCGAGGTGCTCGCCAGGTCCGGAAACACGACAAGTCCCATGGATGCGCTGATGCTGACCTGAATATCGCCAATGGCGAAGGGCTGGCGCATCGTGCGGCAGAGTGACTGGCCTTGTTTGATCAGTTCGTTCTGATCATCGGCCCTGACGATGATCAGGCCAAACTCGTCGCCGCCCAGCCGGGCCACGTGCAGCTGCTCACTGGCAAACGCGCGCAGGCGCTGGCCGACCTGACGCAGCAGTTTGTCTCCCACGCCGTGGCCGTAGGAGTCATTGATCGGTTTGAAGCCGTCCAGGTCGATCATCCCCACGGCCAGCCTCGTTTCGTCCTGCCGCGCGTGGTCGAGTTCACGGTCGAGCAAGGCGAAAAACTGTCGTCGGTTGGGCAGGCCGGTCAGGCTGTCTTCGTTGGCCAGTCGCTGGTTGTCGTCGCTGAGCTTTTCTGTGCGGATCTGCATGTTCACCAGCCGGGTGAACTCGCCGTAGTGGTTCTGCAGAACCACGATCATCGCCAGCGAAACGAGAAACACGTTGGCGGCCATGGCGGTGTACGTGGCGTTGCCGGCGCTGGCAAAGAACGCTACGAAGGCGATGTTGACCACCGCCGTGGTCATCATCGCCGAGGAGGGCAGGTGCATCAGGCAGAAGATGCACACGATGACCGTAATCGCCATGTAGAAGGCCACATGGGACTTGGTGTACGTATCGCCGTAGGGAAACAGCAGCAGCGCCCAGATCGTGAAGCCAAACGCGATGAACACCGTGAGCTGATTGGTGCGCGTCAGTTTTTTGAAGATCTGCTCGGAGGTGATGGGCTGCCCACGGCTCTGCCACCAGAGCGCCGCCCTCAGGCCGCCTACCAGGGTCAACAGCACCGGGATGTAAACCGTCAGCCAGAGCGGAGCGATGCCGTAATGGGTGGCCGCGAGGGCGAGGGTGTTGATCAGCAGAATCACGTACATCATGGGCAGCTGTCTGGACAGTGCGATGTATTGCGCTTCCATCAGACGGGTGTTGTCCTGCTGGACGCAGACCAGCGCTTTCAATCGATCTAAAGACGGGAATTTCATGACTAGGAACCCAACGCGCGCAATAAGAAAAAACGGCGAACCCCACAACTTGCAGCGCTGCAGAACATGATGACTGTCAGAGGATATCGGCGGCGGGGTTGGTTTCTGTAGCCATGCAGCGGTTGAGACGCCGGGTGATCAGGTCCCTCGGCATGCGGCACTGTGTGGGTATGGAATGGATGACAGCCTCCTGGCAGAGTTCATCGGCATCGGGAGGCGCAGAGAATAAGCGGTCACCCGCGCCGGCCAACTGCGAAAAACTGACCTTTTTCGGCGATGCCGTGCCCAACAGAGCATGCGTAACGCACGGGCGCGTGGCGGGCCTGAAAGTCCCACCGTAATAAACGTCGTGCAAACCTTGGGAAGGATGCAAAAGCAATGGTGATTGCCTGTCTGGGTTGGGGCTCATTGATATGGAAGCCGGACGTACTGCCGATCGCCAGTGAGTGGTTCATGGATGGGCCGGCGTTGCCAGTCGAATTCTCGCGGATAGGTGACGGCGGTGAGCTGGCCACTGCAATCTGTCTCAACGCACCGCCATGCCGGGTCTTCTGGACGGTCCTGGCCACTGATTCACTTGAACAGGCGTGCAGTGCGCTGCGTGAGCGTGAGCAGATCCCGGCACAACGCGAAGACGGCATCGGCGTGTATCTGGCGCAAGGGTCTTCAACGGGCCCGCTGGCTCATTGGGCGAGAGAGCGCCAGGTCGATGCGCTGGTCTGGACAGCACTCCCGCCGCGACTTCACAGCGAGGGGCATCTGCCGACAAGCGAGGACGCTGTGGCGTACCTGCGAAGCCTGACGGGGGAGAAACTCGAACATGCCCGGGATTACATCCGCCAAGTACCGGCCCAGATCGACACCCCGTATCGCCGTGATATCCAGAAGCAGTTGGGCTGGAAGTGACTGCAGTCCATCAGCGTGCCGCTGTCAACTCATGCAGCGGTCAGGTACAGGAAGGGTCATCGGGTTTTAATAAGTATCAACACTCATTTACAGCCGAACCAGGGAGCTTTTCATGTTTGATCGTGGTGATGTTTATCAGCATTGGGTGCAACTAACGGCCGACGACGAGTCGTACAGCGAGGCGGCAGAAAACGGCTGTCAGCTGGAAGTTCGTGCGCGTGCCCATGAAGCGGTCGTTGAAGTACTGGTGTGCGTTTATGCTGCGGACGGCGAAAGAGTGGTCGAAGCGTTAGAAAGACTTCCAGCCTCTGACTGGACCGTCGAGCAGGGGCTCGTCCGAGGGCGCGATCAGGCTGAGCGTATTGCAGGGGGAGAGAACGCGTAACTACCGTACCCTGGCTTGGGGTCGCAGGCGGACGACGGAATGACCGGTAGCGAGTAGGGCGGCGGGACCGCCCTTCAGGCAGGTCGCGCTACTTAATCGGCAGATGATCGACGACCTCCGCCATGGCTGTTCTGGCCGCCTTTTTTCCCCGCTTCGGAGGCCTTGACGCGGTCGTTGGCGAAGTTGCCCCCGGACGCCTGGCCGCCTTTTCTCCCGGCCTGAGAGGCCTTCTCACGATCGTTGGCAAAATTACCCGGATTTTTGTTGGCGGTTGTCATGATGGCTCTCCGATATCAACTAATGAGATGGCGCCCGGTATATCCGACGGACAACTAATCCGATGCGCTTCAATGTTTAATCGTTGAGAAGGTTTGATGAATGGCGGATGAGTGGCGTGGAGCACTAGTTGACGCATTTTTCCCCCTATCCAAATGAATGATTCACACCCGCTCGCGTTATGAATGCATTGTTAGTTGGATAACTCGCACTAAGGGGTCGGTACTCTTTATTAGCCGCTCGTCTCCAATCTTGAAATTTAAGCTGAACATCCGCGATTGTCGGCCGGTCCATCCTTTACCGGCGCATTGTCTGCGCCGGCTTTTAAGCAGCTCCTCGATTCAATGGGTTTACCGCCCAGTTATAACGCGGCACGAAGCCGCCCTTGAAAGCCTGAGGCCTCAGCTATGGAGACTTCCCATGCGGTTATTCCCTGAACGGGTATTGGTGAGTAATGCAGCCCGGGTCAGCCCGAGGCTGGCGCTATCGGCGGCACTGGCCGGCCTGGTGTTAACCGGTTGCGCAGGTGATGACACTCGCTCGAACGTGCCGAGTCCCGGCAAGCCAACCAGTGCAACCCTCAGCGTTCTCGATGCAGGCGCCGCCACGTTACAGTCGCGTCCGCCTGTCGAGGCTCTGAACGCCTATCTGGATGGCTTTCATTTCTATAACGGTCATCCCGATGTGCAAATGGAAGCCCATCACTACTGCTCGGTGCTCAGCGAAGAGTTCATTCAGTGCGTGATTTACGATGGCAATGTGCGAGACGCCAAGTTGATGGGCGTCGAGTACATTATCAGCGCTGACTTGTTCAATCAGTTGCCCGAGGGCGAGAAGCGCCTCTGGCACAGCCACGCCCACGAAGTGAAGTCGGGGCAGCTGGTGGCGCCGGGTATTCCGGCCAGTGCCGAACACGCGTTGATGGCCAAGCTTGCCAATACCTATGGCAAAACCTGGCACACCTGGCACACCGATCAGGACAAGCGCCTGCCATTGGGCGTCCCGCAATTGATGATGGGCTTTACCGCCGACGGCCAGGCAGACCCTGCCATGGTTGAGCAGCGCAACCGCCGCATGGCCATCGATACCGAAAAGAAACGCTCGGAACGCGCGGACATCCAGATCCAGCCGGTGCTCAAGGGCGCCGATGCCTGGCAGCACGGCGATGCAGTGCAGTTGGCAGACCCTACCGGTCGCGCCCACGTCATGCAGCCTGGCAAACCTTCGCCTCCTGGCACCAATAGTCGATCCGCCGCGCCCCAGGCGGATCCCTAGTCTGCAGCGTTAACCTCCCTGCGGTGAGTCAGTCGTCCACCCACAATGGAAACCAAACAACGAAACCGATCCTGTGAACGAGATCAAGACCATGCAACATACCCAACACTACCGCATCGAATACCTTTTCCATGGCAAGCCACGGTGGTTCTACGTGTGCGCCAAGCAAATGGACAACGCTGAGGCGTGGCACTGGGCTGCAGTCGACGCTGGCGTGGCCGACATCCCCAAATACCGGAGCGACAGAGCCATCAAACTGTCCAAGCCCAAGGCCGAACGATTGGGTATCGATGCCGTGACCTGGAAGCCAGCGTAAGGCAGTGAAAGTAGAGGGCGTTCACGCGCGCGCATTCCCGGCTAAAGCCGGTCCCACTAAAAGCACCGCGTACACACTGTGGGACCGGCTTTAGCCGAGAAGCTTTTGATCTGCTCTTGATGTTGATCTTGATCTTGATCTAGATCTTGATCTTCAAACACAAGAATTCCAGACGACATCAATCGCGACTTTGGTGCAGGCTGAACGCAGGTCTCGCGGAGTGGGGCGAGCCGCAGGGATGCGGCGAGAGCGCCGTCAGGACATGGATGTCCGTTCGGCGCGGGCCCACGGAGCGGGACCGGAGTGAAGGAACCCTGAGGAACGAAGGGCCCAACCAAGAGCAAGCACCCTTGGTTACTTGGGGTGCTTTTCCAAGTAACTCGCCGAAGGCGAAACCCGAGGCCGTTAGGCCGACGCTCTTGATCTTAGATGCTCTTGATCTTACAAGCTCAACTCACAAGCGTCGCAGCCTCATCCTGGTGCAAATGGCACTCCCACCGCCAGGCATCCGCCAACATCCGCTCCAGTGATCGCCGCGCGCTCCAGCCCAACTCGCCCAGCGCTTTCTCAGGATCCGCCCAACACCGCGCAATGTCCCCGGCACGGCGCGCCTCAAACACCAGCGGCACCGAAATCCCCGAGACCTTCTCGAACGCCCGCACCACCTCCAGCACCGAATACCCCAGCCCCGTGCCCAGGTTCCAGACATGCACACCGTGCTGATGGCGCAGCGCATCCAGCGCCTTCACATGCCCCTCGGCCAGATCCACCACATGAATGTAATCACGCACCCCCGTACCGTCCGGCGTCTCATAATCACGCCCGAACACACTCAGTGCCGCGCGCTGCCCGCTGGCCACCTGCAACAAATAAGGCAACAGATTATTCGGCGTACTGGTAGGCGCCTCGCCCAGCAACCCCGACATATGCGCGCCGATCGGATTGAAATAGCGCAGCAGACCCACCGACCAGCGCTCGTCCGAACAGACCATGCTCTTCATCACATTCTCGGCCATCAGCTTGGACTGACCATACGGATTGGTCGGCTGCCCGGTGGCGCAGGTCTCGTCGATGGGCATCGTCAAGCAATCCCCGTACACCGTCGCTGATGAACTGAACAACAGCGTGAACACCCCGGCGTGGGCCATGGCCTGACACAGCGTCACAGTGCCGCCGACGTTGGTGTCGTAATAACGCAGCGGCTCGCGGACGCTCTCGCCCACGGCTTTCAAACCTGCGCAGTGGATAACGGCTTCGATGGGGTAATCGGCAAAAATCGTGTCGAGCAGGGCGCGATTGCGCACGTCGCCGAGCACGAATCCGGGGCGGCGGCCCGTCAGGGTGGCGATGCGATCAAGGGTCGAGCGGTAGCTGTTGCAAAGATTATCCAGGATCAACACGTCATCGCCCTGGTTCATCAATTCCAGCGCCACGTGTGCGCCGATGTAGCCTGCACCGCCGGTTATCAAAATCATCTGCAATCCCTCGAACGCACCCCGGCGACATGTGGCCGGGCATCCTGCGATGGGCATGGCGGGCTGAAATCAGCCGACGCAAACCTGTGTCTGTCCAAGTTATGGGCACACCGACCGCGCGGAGTTCAAACACGATGATCCACCGGTACATGCTGTTCATCGGTAATCGCGCGGCTTCGCTGAACGGCCGAAGCGGCGCCGCCTTCCAAGCTTCATGAGTCGCGCAATCAGTCACTGACTGCCGCGCGCTCTTCGATGTTGAAGCCAAGGAAGTTCAGGCCTTCAGCCAGTCTCTTTCAGAAAGGAAGTCGCCATGAATCTTGCCGAACAGCCCGACTCGTTATCCGCCGTCGCCATCGACAATCCGCTGCAGCCCACCCAACGAACGCGCCCGACGCTGTTGTGCCTCTCGCACCTGCGCTGGGGCTTCGTTTATCAGCGGCCTCAGCATGTGATGTCGCGTCTGGCCCGCGATTACGACGTGATCTTTTTTGAAGAGCCTGTGTTTGAAGACCTTGCTGAAGACCGCGCTAAGCCACGTCTGGATCACTCGCAGCCGGCACCGGGCATTGAAGTCATCGTGCCGCGACTGGCCCACGGTCTGAGCGAAGAACAGATTGCCGAGGCCCAGCGTCAACTGCTGGACGAGATGCTGCTGGCGCGGGGCGACGCGGAGCTGTTGCTGTGGTACCTGACGCCCATGAGCCTGGCGTTCACCGACCATCTGAAAGGCAACGTGACGATCTTCGACTGCATGGACGAGCTTTCGGCGTTCCGCGGTGCGCCAGTGCGACTGGTCGACATGGAACGCGAGCTGATGGCCCGTGCCGACGTGGTGTTCACCGGCGGCTATAGCCTGTGGGAGGTCAAGCAACGGCAACACGACAATGCCCACCCGGTGCCGAGCAGTGTCGACATCGCGCACTTCGCCGCTGCGCGCGATGGCCTTGCCGACCCTGTCGATCAGGCCGACATTGCCCATCCTCGCATGGGCTTTTTTGGCGTCATTGACGAGCGCTTCGATATCGAACTCGTCGAGAAGCTCGCCACCCTGCGCCCTGACTGGCAGATCGTGTTGATCGGGCCGGTGGTGAAAATCGATCCGGCAACGTTGCCGCAGCTGCCCAACATTCACTACCTCGGCGGCAAAAGCTACGACGAGCTGCCGGCGTACCTGGCCGGCTGGGACGTCGCATTGATGCCGTTCGCGATCAACGAGTCGACACGGTTCATCAGCCCGACCAAGACGCCAGAGTATCTGGCGGGGGGCTGCCCGGTGGTGTCGACGCCGATCCATGACGTCATCCGCGGCTACGGTCAGAGCGGCGCCGTGACCATCGCCGACACTGCCGGTGCGTTCGTCGCCGCCATTGATGCCGCCCTGGGCCTGAAGGGCTCGGCGGAATTTCTGCAGAGCGCCGACGCCGCCCTCGACGGCATGTCGTGGGACACCACAAGCCGCTTCATGAAGGAGCAGATCGAATGCCTCAGGTAACCCTTGAACAGGCCATCAATGCGTCGTCGCCTTCATCGAAAGGCGGTTATGACTACCTCATCGTCGGCGCCGGTTTTGCTGGCAGTGTGATCGCCGAGCGCCTCGCCGCAGGATTGGGCAAAAAGGTCTTGCTGATAGATCGCCGCGAACACATCGGCGGCAACGCCTACGACCATCTTGATGCCGCCGGGGTCATGGTCCATCGCTATGGCCCGCACATCTTTCACACCAACGCTCAGCGCATCGTTGACTACCTCTCGCAGTTCACCGAATGGCGCCCGTATGAGCACCGCGTGCTGGCTCAGGTCGATGAGCATTTGGTGCCGATTCCGATCAACCTGACCACCCTCAACACCTTGTACGGGTTGTCGATGACGCCGGAAGAGGCCGAGGTGTTTCTCGCCGAACGAGCCGAGCCGGTATCGGCCATTCGTACCTCGGAAGACGTGGTCATCAATCAGATCGGTCGCGAACTGTACGAGAAATTCTTCCAAGGCTACACGCGCAAACAGTGGGGCCTGGACCCAAGCGATCTGGACAAATCAGTGACGTCGCGCATTCCCACCCGCACCACAGAAGACGATCGCTACTTTACCGACGCCTTCCAGATGATGCCCCGCGATGGCTACACGCGGATGTTCGAGCAGATGCTCGATCACCCGAACATCGACATCCTGCTGGACACCGATTTCAAGGCCGTGCGCGAGTCGATCGCCCACCGTCACCTGATTTACTGTGGGCCGATCGACGAGTACTACGAGTTCCGCTTCGGCCATTTGCCGTACCGCTCGCTGCGCTTCCAGCACGAAACCGTGCAGCAAGCCGAATACCAGCCGGTGGCAGTGGTCAATTTCCCGGACCAGAGCGTGCCCTACACGCGCATTACCGAGTACAAGCACCTGACCGGTCAGACCCATCCGCTGACCAGCATCAGCTACGAGTTTCCCTGCGACGACGGCGATCCGTATTACCCGGTGCCGCGCCCGGAGAACGCCGAGCTGTACAAGCGCTATAAGGCGCTGGCGGACGAAACGGCAAACGTCACCTTCCTCGGACGGCTGGGCACCTACAAGTACTACAACATGGATCAGGTAGTCGGTCAGGCGTTGGCGTTGTACCAGCGCATCGAAGAGGGCCACGCCGTGACCGCCGAGGCCGCCGGAGCGGAAGCGTCATGATCGCCCCTCAGCGCCGTTGGGATGGCACCCACGGCGCTGACGGCAATGCGGCACTGTTCAAAAGTTTTCTGATGGCGGGTTACGAGTGCTCGAGCCAGCGCCGTCGCGACGGCAAGCGTCTGGACCTTGCCGACGCAACCGGTCATGCGCGCTGGGCTTCCAACGACTACGCGCAGCTCGCCGGCCTGGGGATCGGTTGCGCCCGCGACGGCCTGCGCTGGCACCTGATCGAATCGCGGCCGGGGCACTATAACTGGAGCAGTTTTCTGCCGATGCTACGGGCGGCGCAGGAGCGGGGCATTCAGGTCATCTGGGACCTCTGCCATTACGGCTATCCGGACGACCTGGACATCTGGCGCCCCGAGTTCGTCGACCGTTTCGCGCGTTTCGCCGGTGCTGCCGCAACGCTGATGCTGGAGGAGGGGGCAGAGATTCCGTTCTATGCGCCGATCAACGAGATGTCGTTCTGGAGCTGGGCAGGGGGCGACGTCGGATACTTCAACCCGGGCGCCCACGGGCGGGGTCTTGAACTCAAACACCAGTTGGTGAGGGCGAGCATCGCCGCCATCGAGGCGGTGCGGGATGTGATCCCCTCCGCGCGATTCATTCAGTGTGATCCGGTGATTCACGTGATCTCCGGTTCGAAGCGCGGGGAGGACCATGAAAACGCTGAACGCCATCGGATGGCGCAGTTCGAGGCGTGGGACATGCTCACCGGGCGGCAATGGCCGGGACTGGGCGGACACGAGAAGTATCTGGACATCCTCGGTGCCAATTTTTACCCGCATAACCAGTGGGTGTTCGGCGGCGGCATGATCCCGCGGGGCAGCCCGGATTATCGCCCTCTGGCCGGCATGCTCAAGGAGTTGCACCACCGTTACCAGCGACCCGTTCTGCTCTCGGAGACCGGGTGCGAAGACGAAGAGCGGGTGCCGTGGTTCAACTATGTCGTAGAGCAGTCTCTGTTGGCGATGGACCGGGGCGTGCCCATGGAGGGCGTGTGCTGGTATCCGTTTCTCGATTATCCCGGGTGGGACGACGGTCGCTACTGTCCGACCGGCTTGTTCGGTTATCCCGACGGCGAAGGCAATCGGGCACCTTTCCACCCGATGCATCTCCAGGCACAGGCGTTGCAGCAAGACATGATGGCCCGTGCCCAGCGCACCCCGATTCGGGAATCCGCCGGAATCGCCCATGAAAAATGACCACTGGCGCCGGCACCCGCTGCCGCTGACGCCCATCGCCTTCCTGTGGCGTTACGTTCGGGTTCGGCCGTGGCATTTCTTCATCATGCTGTTGCTGGTCGTGGGCGCCGCCGGATGCGCGGTGGCGGTGCAGTACGGCATGAAGCTGCTGGTCGACGCCATGGCCGCCGGCCGGGAACACGTCGCGCACGTCTGGCGGCCGTTCACCCTGTTTATCGCCCTGATCGTCATGGAGAACGTGTTCTGGCGTCTCGGTGGCTGGCTGGGCTGTCGCACCGTGGTCGGCAGTTGCGCCGATTTGCGCATCGACCTGTTCACGCACCTGACCGGCCATCCCATGCGTTACTTCACCCAGCATTTTGCCGGGGCACTCGCCAATCGGGTGTCGTCGGCAGGTGCGGCGGCGGGCTCGATCTACGGCGGTCTGGCGTGGAAGATCATCCCGCCCTGCGTGGATTTCGTCGGCGCGGTGATTGTGCTGTGCACCGTGCGCTTGTCGATGGCCTTCGCACTGATTGTCTGCGTGTTCATGGTCGCTGCGCTGATCACCGTGATCGGCATTCGCGGGCGGACGCGGCACATCGATTTTGCTTCGCAATCGGCGCGGGTGGGCGGTGAGATCGTCGACCTGGTGTCCAACGTCTGGACCATCAAGGCGTTCTCGGGACGGGATCGCGAGCGCGCCCGGCTGGAGCGGGAAATCGGCGTGGAAGCCCGGGCGCAACGGCGCAGCTGGATCTACCTGGAAAAAGCACGGGTGCTGCACGACATCTGCCTGTCGATCATGGCGGGCGCCATGC